>NZ_JBKGUA010000026.1:0-108149 GCF_046543485.1 Paraburkholderia sp. EG304
ACGGTAACAATGGGCATGGATTTCCCCTCCTGTGGGTATTGATGAAGGCTCAGACCTCATCATGGCACTTTGATGCCGAACCGCGGCTTCCGCCGCAGCCTCGGGACGGGGAAGTCCCTTACATTCGAATACCCCGAACTGCAGTTACCTTCGCCCACGTACCACAATGGCTCTTTGTTTAATCCGTGCGGTCAGCGGGGAAGCGTTGCTATGTCATCGGGGCTCGATATGACCAAGCAGCTCCATCAGCGAATGCGGGCGGCCATCAAACAACGCCGCGTAGTAGACCGTGTTCGACAACACATTCTTGACGTAGTCGCGGGTTTCGTTGAACGGAATAGTTTCCGCGAAAATCGCGCCTTCCACCGGACGCGGGAGGTTGGCCTGCCACTTGCGCGGGCGTCCAGGGCCGGCATTGTAGCCGGCGGTCGCGAGCACGGCCGAACGGTCAAGCTGGTTGTAAATCATCGACAGATAATACGTGCCGAGCTGGATGTTCGTGTCGAGCTCATTCATCCTCGCCCGCGAGAGCGGACCGAGCCCGATTTTCCTCGCGACCATCTCCGCGGTTTCCGGCATCACCTGCATCAGGCCGCCTGCGCCAACCTCCGAGCGCGCACTGATGTTGAAGCGCGACTCCTGGCGAATGAGGCCATATGCCCATTCGATATGGGACCCGTTGGACTGCGCATCTCGCTCGACAATCGCGCGGAAGGGCGCCAGATAGCGCAGCGAAAAATCATGCTCGGTCTGCGTCCTGTCGGCGGTGCTCACAGTCCGGTCGTAGAGCTCGATGCGGCGTGCGTACTCGGCGACTGCGAGCAGTTGCCGGTCGGTCATGCCGCGCAACTGCCAGTTCCACTCCCGGTTGCCTTCCGTGCGCAGGTTCAGCGCATAAAAACGTTTTGCCAGTTCGAAGCCCGGTGTCTGGCTGGCCTTCTTAACTTCTTCGTCGGTCACTTTGATCTGTGGCGGAATCACGATCTGCTGGCCGAGCGCCTCGGAGGCCAGTTGGCCATAGAAGGTGTAAGTTCCCGCGATCTTCCCGAATTCCTGGTTCGCCGCTGTCACCTCGCCGGCCTGCTTCAACGCGCGTGCGTACCAGTAGACCCACGGTGGTTGTGCGCGCAGCGCGGCCGGCATCTGCTCGATCGACCAGCGCACCATCATCCAGTCTCCTGCCAGCAGCGCGCTGCGCGTGCGCCACTCATAGGCCTGGCTCGACAGGGGCGCGTTCGCCGACAGCCGGTACCAGTCCACCGCGCCTGGCAGCTGCCGGGTCGCCGCCTGATAGGCAATCGTGCCCCAGCCGATAGCGCGTTCCGCCAGGGCGAGCGCCGGTGCGATCGCGGTGAAGATGGCTGCGGCCGCTGCCGGATCGCTGGCCGCTACCTGCGTGATGGCGAGCAGCGCGAGTTGATGGGACGCCGAGTCCATCGGGACGCCTTTCGCCAGCAGCACGCGCGGCTGGTTCCTCGCCTGATCGAGCCGCAGCGGATCCGGGCGCGCCGTGCCCAGCGCATCGACCAGTCCGCCACCGGTCCTCGTCGCGCCCTGTTCATAGGCCTCGCGAATCTTCTGCCAGACATCCTCCGAAGTGAACTGGTGATTACCGTCGAGCGCGGTGATCAGATCGACGCAGCCGTCGCCGTACCACTTCGGCTCGACGAGCAGCGCGCGCGCCGCGTCGGCGACGTTTTCACCCCGCGCGGCGCGCGACTCGAGCGCATAGCAGTTCACCTGCGTGTCGTCGTTCAGGACGAACAGTGAATATTGGGAATCGAAATCCTTCCAGTCGTGGCGGGCGCCCAGCACGCGCAGGTAGTCGTTGCGCAGACGGTCGGCAATCGCCTGTCCGTCGTAGCGTTGCAGAAACGATAGCACCGGTACGTCCGGCGCATCGAGATTCGCATGCCCCGCGCCGATGAACAGACGCGGCTTGATCTGAAAATAGCTGAGATAAGCCGGCGCCGGATAATTTCGGATCAGTCTCGCCAGCTGCGCGGCACGCTCGGGATCGTTGTCGCGGGCGGCGTCACGCAACTTGATGAAAATCTGATCGTCAGCGGAAAGCGAGGAGAGTCGGGTGGGATGTCTGGCCACCGCCGTGCCAGACACGACGAACGTCGCGGCGGCAAGGGCAAAGCCGATCGCGTGAGACGCCCGGTGACGTCGTGTGGACATCGCTGTTCTTACCTTGTTTTAGTGCAGAAAATTGAGCCAAAGCTTAGGCCGCAATTCGGCGAAGCGAAGCTTCGAAAAAGACTGGACCCAGCCCGCAATTCGGCGCTTTGCGAGCCGGATGGTTGCCTGCAGCAAGCTCGCGGAGGGGTGCAACCTGCGTACAAAGAAAGCCGTGCGCTGGATCACCACGCCACTTGATCGCGTTCTCGCGAGATCGTGGCGGGGGCGCCGTCTCACGCATCTAATTCCAGCCTAATTCTCAAGGGGGAGAATTCGTTGCGCAGCACCTCCCGAGCGCTGTACCTTCAGCTTGATGTGGATTAGCCGCAGCCCGAGTCTAAAAATCTCGACTACTTAATTGTCATGGTCGGTGACCTTATCTGAGTGGAAAGCAGTAGCCCATTTCGCTTAACCTGACAAAGCCGGCAAAAACCCACAACCCGCTGTTGGTGCGACAAATCGCTCTTGACGTTATCTTCCGCGCCTGCATAGACTTTGGACGTATTCAGGTCAGTTCTTCAGAACATTCGACTATCTGAGGAAGCGCATAGAAACCCTGCCCGAATGAAACCGGCCCCCGTCAACGAGCGACGTCGCGTTGCCTGTTCGCTGCTCGCACTGTCTGCGTTCGCCCCGACCGCACTCCGAGGCGCGACGCATGCATCCGTTGCAGGCACGGTTAGCAGATGGCCCGTGTTGCTGTTCATTCCCTTCGCCGGAAGCGATCTCGGATTCAGCGAAGCCGCATATCGCGGCTACCTCCAGGTCCGCCACAACGGCTACCGGATGACCGTCGTGCGCGATGCCGACAGTCTGGGTGCCGCGCGAATTCTCACGGTTATCGGCCGCCACTACACGGCAGGTGTACGCGGTTTCATTCTGGCAGGCGCTGAGTTGAGCGCAGTCACCGCAACGGCCGCAGCACAATACCCGCAAGCCTATTTCGCGACCTTGTCGGGTAAGGCGAGTGGCCCCAACGTCGTCAACTATTGTCTCGATTGCAAGAGCCTCGGTGGCGCGCTTGCTGGTGCTGTTGCCGCGAGCGTGTCGAAGACGAAGACCGTCGGCTTCGTCGGCGGCGTAGAGTCTGTCGACGGTACGGAGGCGCAAAGCTTCAGGCAGGCCGTACTTGCCAAGGCGCCCGACGCAACGGTTCTGATAGATTGGGTCGGCAACTGGGGTGACCGCCGACGCACGCAGCAGTTGACCGTGCAGCAGATCGACGCCGGTGCCGACGTACTCGTTGCAGATGCAAATGACGCGGTGATCGTCGCGGCCGCCCGCCATCCGCGCGTCCGCGTGATCGGCTGGATGGCCGATGCATCGCGTCGGTACGGAAACGTCGCAGCGAGCGTGATCATCGACACGAGCATCATTTTCCGGCGTTTCGTCGATGGAGTGGTCGCGGGCCGATTTGAGGGCGGCGACTACCCCGTCGTCGATACGGACAATGTCTGGAAGGTTGTGTGGCCGCACGGGTAACCGCTGATATACGCTGAACTCGATCGCATGAGCTCGTTGAAAAACCAGATTACTGTAACGTTGATCGTACTGGTCACGGCAGTCGGCCTCATCGATGCGTATACGTCGTATTGGCTGTCGCGCAAGCACATCGGCGAACTGCTCGACGTGCACTTACAGGGCGCCGCTATCTGGCTGTCCGCCGGCAACGTCGGCGCGATAGGCTCACACGGTCCGCCGCAGCACTCCGTCGACGGCTTTGTCGGGCAAATCTGGAGGAGCGGCGACGCGGCGCCAACGGATAATACCGATCCGGAGCTGCTATTCGATCGCAATGCGCCGGACGGATATTCGATCGAGAGTATCGGCGGGCATGCCTATCGCATTTACACGTTGAGAAAGGCCGACGGCCAGTACACGTACCAGGTCGGACAGCCGGTGGCGTTCCGCGAAGAGACAGCAAGGCATGCCGCGCTCGAAAGCCTGATACCCACGCTCATCCTGATTCCACTCGTCTGGCTCGCTATTCCCTTTGTCGTCAACGCGGCGTTCGCGTCGCTGTCGCGTGCAGCGGCGCAGTCGGAGTTAGTCGGCATCCGGCATCTCGAGCCTCTCGATATATCGGGCGTGCCGGACGAGGTACGACCGTTCGCGGCTTCGGTCAATCGGATGATTGCCCGGCTTCAGGTTGGTATCGACGCTGAGAAACGATTCGTCGCCGATGCCGCGCACGAGTTGCGCACGCCTATCGCTGCGATGCAGCTCCGCGTCGACAACCTCGTCAACGCTCCCGACGAGGCGGCACGCTCCGAGCGTCTGCGCGAATTGCGCGAGGCCATCGCTCGAGCGTCGACGATGATCCGACAGCTTCTCTCGCTAGCGCGAGCTGATGCACAGCTCGATCTGACAGCAATCGAGACAGTGGATCTGTCCCAGTTGGTTCAGAAGCTCGTCGCGGATTTTCTGCCGGTTGCAGATGCACGCTCGATCGATCTTGGTGTAGGGAAGTTCGAGAGCGCGCAAGTTGAAGCGCGTGAAGGAGAATTGCGTATGGCCGTGCGCAATCTGCTTGAGAACGCACTGCGCTATACGCCTGCCGGCGGAACCGTCGACATCGATCTGTTCCGAAGCGCCGACGACGTGGTGGTGCGCGTGACCGACAACGGACCGGGCATTCCGGAAGCGTCCCTGGACCGGGTGTTTGATCGCTTCTTCCGTCTGCGTGCGGAGGATTCGGAAGGTAGTGGTCTCGGGCTTTCGATCGTCAAATCGGTCGTGGCGAAGTACCGGGGTTCTATTTCGCTTGCAAACCGCAGCGATGGACACAGTGGTCTGATCGCTACAATCGTTCTGCCGGCGCGCGGCACTATGTAGGAGAGTGGGCCCTGAATGGCACCCGGTCACGGGTTTCGGTCTGGAAGCGGCGCAACGCTAATTCTCATTAAATAGGCACCGTACATACTGGCATTGTGACTACGTTCCTGTCAGGTCGCCTTCTCTGAGCAGCGAGTTGCTTGCAGCTCTTTTGGTGATGCCTGCGATCAGTGCGATTGCAGTAGCGACTTGCGGCGAGCGCTTTGGAGATGTTCTAAGGATTATCGCAACCCTTTACAGTACATCTGTCGATCAATGGAAATGGAT
Source organism: Paraburkholderia sp. EG304 (assembly GCF_046543485.1). Taxonomy (NCBI): domain Bacteria; kingdom Pseudomonadati; phylum Pseudomonadota; class Betaproteobacteria; order Burkholderiales; family Burkholderiaceae; genus Paraburkholderia; species Paraburkholderia sp. EG304. The sequence goes on from NZ_JBKGUA010000026.1 coordinate 5,287, forward strand.
CGAATACTTGAAGACATAAGAAGATTGGAATGTGTTTCTGACGTTGCTTTGATGTCACGTGTCGGGGAGTAGCGTGATCGAACGTCGGTCGACGCCAATCATCGCGGCGAGGGAAGGACACTTTGGCGGCGCAGCGGGCGCATGCATAGGTCGCCTGACTTCATCCGCAGCCGTGCATCGCGACCGACCCCATTTAATAGGCCCGAGGAAGGGCCGTTCCGTCGATTCTCATTCCAATCTAATTCTTAGGATCTAAAATATTTCCTGAGACGAAAATTGCGGATTGGCGGGCTGAAAAGCCCCGGTGCAGAGTGGATTCCGGGAGTTATTGCGAGGGAATCCCTAGCGCAAGATCGTCGCCTACGCGAGAGGGACAACATGTTTAATGTGTGTTTACTGCCCGTCGATTCCGAGGATAGTGAGTGTTCAGCCACCTGTGGAAATCCGGGGCGATACAGCTTCATCAGTTCCGGCATTCTCGAGTGGTTCAGGAAGGTTTTCCCGCGGAGAGCTAATTCGCCTGATGCGAAGCTTCCGAACTCTTGAGAAAAACCGGCGCATTACGCATGAATCGCAAATCGCTCAGGCGAGAAACGCGCCCGCGGAAGAATGTTCCTTGCCCTGCGCCCAACGACAACGCTCCATTGCCGTGGACATTGCACTATGCGAGTGCTCATAGTCGAAGACGACCTGCAGATCGGTCAAAGTTTGCTGCGCGCGCTTCAGGATGCGGAGTACAGCGTCGACTGGGTCCGCGACGGCAATGCCGGCAGCGCGGCCATCGCTGCCGTTGAATATACGCTGGTCTTGCTCGATCTTGGTTTGCCCGGCATGGGCGGCATCGAATTGCTGAAGGCGGCGCGTGAGAAGGGGAGCAAGGTGCCCGTACTGATCCTGACCGCACTTGACGACCTTGACGCCCGGGTCCAAGGGCTCGATTTCGGCGCTGACGACTACGTTCTCAAGCCCTTCCACCTGCCCGAACTGCTCGCGCGGATTCGTGCCGTGTTGCGTCGCAGGGCAGGCTTTGCGTCGTCGCGTCTAGGCAATGACACGTTGAACCTCGATCTCGACAAACGAACTCTATGCTGCAACGGAGTGTCATCCGTTCTGTCGGCGCGCGAATTCGCATTGATGTTCGCGTTCCTTGAACGCCCCGGCACTATCCTTTCGCGAGATCAGCTCGAGGGGAAGCTTTATGGTTGGGGTAAGGAAGTCGAGAGCAACGCGGTCGACGTGCTGATCCACGGTGTACGCAAGAAGTTCGGACAGTCTGTGATTCGCAACGTGCGTGGCCTCGGCTGGACTGTGACGCTCGGCGAATCGCCCGAGGTGTGACCGCGCGTTTCGGCTATGTTCCCGTACGACGGCGATGTCAATTTTCCGGGCTCTTGTTGGCGGAAATAAAGCGAATCTCCAAATATTCTTCTTCGAAGCACTTGTGACGATCGGAGACCCCCGAAGAAAAGCATAGTTCTGCGGCGCTCAGGAAGCAGCCATTCACATATCGAATCGTGCTAATCCATACTTTCGTCAACATTACGCCGTTGCCGGTCTTGCCGGCCGATGTTCAGCAGAACACCTTCTCCCGGTCACCATAGAACACCAACCGGCTTGCCATAGCGCGACGCCCGTCGTGGAAGCGGAGTCCCAGGCTCGAAATTCGCGCCGCGCTCTTCAGCTCCTCGATATTCGCATTTTTGTTCCATTGAACAAAGCCCGGCTAGCGGCACCTGATGTTCCCTCCTACTAATAGTTATCTAAGTTATCACGCGCACTATGCAACTTAAGCGCAACGGATTGATGTCTTTTCAAACGCGCATTGGGTGCCTCGGCACGCTGGATCGTGAGATTTATTATGAAAACATTTAACCATATTAAGTCGCTTTTAAGTTTCATGATTATGTGACCATGCCTCCGCCGAATTATTCCGGCGAAAGTTAGAAATTAATCATCTTCCTGTGCAGCGCTCAATTTCGTAGGCATCACTTGCGAGTGCCGGCTTGCGGTCATTCGTCGTGTCCAGAAATCGGATTTTGTCCGATCGAGCCGGGTCGCCAGTAAAACCAGTCTCTGTGCGACTCGCAGACAGATTCGATGTCTTTTCAAAAGACTGGAACCAGTTGCACCTGTTATTGCGACAGAACCGAATGAGGAAGTTCGTGTACATATTCAAGCATTCATCGCATTGTGAGTCTGCGCGGACATTGACGTCGGCGCCTTGTTTTGAGGATTGCTGCGGCCGCAAGCGTCGGACCGTGGTTGCGTTGGCTTCTGCCGTAACGTCGCTTGCCGCGCTGTTTGTTCCGGTCGCTGTGCGAGCCCAGTGCAACAGCAGCGCCAACCCGGCGCTGCCTGCGGCGCCGGCACAGACCAACTTTTCCAATCAGTCGTTTGGCGCAGCGCCGCTTCCGCAGTACTACCTGAACGCCGCGGGACAGGCGGGATGCAAAGGCGCCGACGACGGCTCTTGGAACGGAGTGGGCCAGGATGGCTTCGCTGGTCAGTCAGGTGGTTCCTTTAACAGTGTCAACAGCGGAATTACGGTGAAGGGGGGATTCGCGCCGACCTTCATCAGCCCCACGATGGGAGCGGGATGGTCCGTCGACGGTGGTGATGGTGGTGCCGGCGGACAGGGCGGTTATGACGCCAATGGCTCCGCCCACACGGGAAACGGCGGGGCGGCAGGCAATGGCGGCGCGGTCTCCGTGCAGTTTAGCGGCACGGTTGGTCCCGACCCGAAAGGTGTCCTTCCGGAAGTTGCGCTCGACGTGCAAGCCAATGGCGGCACCGGCGGAGTGGGTGCCGTGTCCAATGCCCAAGGTACTGAGCCGCTCTACGGCGGCAACGGCGGAGCAGGGGGGCGGGGTGGTCAGGCAGCGCTTAGCGCCTCCGGCAGCATTCAGTTCTATGGTGTCGGCCTGCGAGCGTCCGCCCTGGGCGGGACCGGCGGGGTAGGTGGCAACTCGCCGACTCCGGGCGATTTGGTTGTAGAAGGCCATGGAGGCAAGGGCGGCAACGGCGGCGCCGGCGGTACCGCGACGCTTGCCTTTCAGAACGGCAGTCTGACCGCCAGCACCCCGGCAGGCCAGATCTTTCCGATGCAGGCCGACGCCGATGGCGGTACGGGCGGCAGCGCTGGTGGCGCGTACGGTGGAAGTGGCAGTTTTGGCGGGACCGGCGGCAACGGAGGCAACGGCGGCACAGCGAGCGCGGAACTCGGCAGCGGTGGCCAGATCGTGTTCTCCGATCAGATGCAACCGGCGAATAGTCGGTATCAGCCGGGCAGCGGCGTAACCGCCAAGGCGAACGGCGGAGCGGGCGGGGGCGGTGGCACTGCCATCGACGGCTCATTCCGCAACGAGGGTGGTGTGGGCGGCAACGGCGGAATTGCCGGCAGCGCCAGCGCCACCGTCCTTGGTTCCATCGATTACACCGCGAATGTTCCGGCCGGGCAGTCTGCTACCGGGTTGATCGGGGGTGAGGGGGTGCTGGTGCAGGCCAATGGAGGCGCCGGCGGTATCGGTGACGGCGCCCAGAGCACTGTCGTGGGTGAAGGCGGTGATGGTGGTAAGGCAGGCGCTGGCGGGGAGGCTTCGCTGACCCTTGGAGACGCGGCGAACACGGCGACGATTAAAACGAACGGCCCATATACACATGGCGCGTTGGTGCAAAGTGTCGGAGGCGGCGGGGGCAATGGCGGTAGTGTCAGCTTCGCGCTGGCCGGCACGGGCGGTGCAGGTGCCGCGGGCGGCGATGGCGGCGCGGTCACGGTGAACTCGGACCACTCCTTTGTCACGGTCGGCAGTCAATCAGGCGTAGGCAGCATCCCGCTGATCGCGCAAAGCATCGGCGGTGGCGGCGGAAGCGGCGGTGACGCCAGCGGCGTCACCGCTGGCGCGGGCTTCGAGATCGGCGGCAACGGCGGCCAGGGCGGCAATGGCGGCGCGGTGAAACTCACGCTGGGCCAGAACAGCGTGTTTGGCAGCCTCGACCAGAGCGGTGGAGCCGGCATCCTTGCGCAAAGCATTGGCGGCTCCGGCGGCAATGCCGGCAGCGCGACGTCGAGCGGCGGGGGGCTGATCACCATGGTGATCGGCGGTGATGCCCACGGTGGCGGCGCGGGCGGCCAGGTCACCGTTGACAACGGCGCACTCGTCACGACCTACGGCGACCACGCAGCCGGTATCAAGGCTCAGTCGATCGGCGGCGGTGGCGGCAATGGCGGCAACGCTACAGCGTTCACCGTCGGCGGCCCGCTGTCGAGCTCGGTTGCCGTCGGCGGACAAGGCGGCGGAGGCGGCGCGGCCGGCGCGGTGTCGCTGACCAACACGGGGCAGGTCGTTACGTATGGTTCGGACGCCGAAGGTGTCGTGCTGCAAAGTATCGGCGGCGGCGGCGGCTCCGGCGGCAGCGCCACGGCGCGTGCCGTTGCCGCATCGGCCAGCCCAAATATTCCTTCGATCAGTGTCAGCGCCGCTATCGGCGGCGCCGGCGGGACCGGCAACACCGGCGGCAATGTCACGCTTGATAATTCCGGCCTGATCACCACTGCGGGCGACAGCGCGACCGGCGTTTTCGCGCAGTCCGTCGGTGGCGGCGGTGGTACGGGCGGCGACGCAACCGCCGCGTCCTACTCCGCGTCGCCTGCCAAGGGGGCGTCCCTGTCGGTCTCCGTGGCTCTCGGGGGCAGCGGCGGCAGCGGCGGCACGGGCGGCGCCGTCAACCTCGAAAACTCAGGGCTCGTCGCAACCCTGGGCCAGGACGCCCATGGTGTGTTCGCACAGTCAATTGGCGGTGGCGGCGGCAATGGCGGAACGGGCGATGCCTCGGCAACGGCGGCTAACGCCAAAGCCAGCTTCAGCGCGTCAATCGCGGTGGGCGGAACGGGTGGAACGGGGGGGACGGGCGGCACGGTCGGCCTGACCAACGACGGTTCGATCGCGACGCGTGGCGACGGCGCCGATGCCGTGTTCGCCCAGAGCGTGGGCGGCGGCGGCGGCGCAGGCGGCGGAGGTACCGCTGCGGCCAGCGGCGGCAAAGATGCCATCGCCGTGGGTGTTGGCGGCAAGGGTGGCGTCGGCGGCGACGGCAACACGGTGACGACGACCAACAACGGCAACATCGTCACCCGCGGCGCGGCCTCGACCGGCATCTTCGCGCAAAGCGTCGGCGGCGGCGGGGGCAAAGGCGGCAAGGGCGCGGCGGCCGCGGGCGGCAGCGGCGGCCTCGACACGATCTCCAACGCCCAGACGCTGTTTGGCATTCTGGGTCAGGGCCTTGGCCTCAACCAGAACGTGCAGAACCTGGGCAACAACATCCTGCAGGTCGGAGTGCTCGGCGAAAAAATCAAAGCGACTTATGGTGACCTGGAAAAGCTTCTCACGCAGCCGGACGGGGTATCGAAAGTTCTGGGCACCGTGAACCAGATCAGCGTCGGCGTGGCGGTCGGCGGCAGTGGCGGCGCGGGTGGCCTGGGCGGCGCGGTGAACGCCAGCAACACCGGCGCGATCGGCACCTATGGCGCGCAATCCCACGGCATCTTCGCGCAGAGCGTTGGCGGCGGCGGCGGCAGCGGCGGCGCGGCGAGTTCGACCGGCAAGTCGAATAATGATTCGAAGGTGCAGGCCGCGGTCGCCGTGGGCGGCAGCGGTGGCGCGGCGGGCTCGGGCGGGGCGGTGAGTGTCGTGCAGAAGGCAAATGGTGCAGTCGAGACGCAGGGGGTGGAAGCGTTCGGCGTGTACGCGCAGAGCGTAGGCGGCGGTGGCGGCAACGGCGCGATGTCGGGGGCGGTCAGCGGTTCGCTGAAAAGCCTGTCGATCGCCGTGGGCGGCAATGGCGGAGGCGCCGGGAATGGCGGCGACGTAAGCGTCAGCAACGGCGGCACGGTCACGACACTTGGCAAGCACAGCGTCGGCATCCTCGCGCAAAGTATCGGAGGCGGCGGCGGTGTCGTGACGACCGCGAGCAGCGATGAGACATTCGATCCTTCCAAAGCCGTCCAGAATCCGCAGGGACGGATCGCCGACATCTACGGGGTGACACTGAGCTTCGGTGGTCAGAACGGCAGTTCGGGAAATGGCGGCGGCGTCACTGTCAACACGCAAGGCAACGTGACGACGAACGGGCTTGACGCGCACGGTATCGTCGCGCAGTCGATCGGCGGCGGGGGCGGGTTCGTGGCGGGCGGACAGATCAACACGAACACGAACGCGCTCGTTGGCGCCGGCGGCGCGAGCGGCAATGGCGGCAACGTTCTTGTCGTGGACACCAATCACACTGTCTCTACCACCGGCGACGGTGCGTATGGGATCGTCGCACAATCGATCGGCGGTGGCGGGGGCTTTGCCGGCGACCCGTCCGCCCCGAACTACTACGGTGACAATACGGGCGGCGTGGTATTTGCCAACAGCGGCAATGGCGGCACCGTCAACGTCATCGTGGTAAACGGCGGGAAGGTCGTGACGACCGGCCGGTACGCGCCGGCAATCTTCGCGCAATCGATCGGCGGTGGCGGTGGTCTGGTGGCCTCCAACTACAACTCAAGCCCGCTCGGCCCGCTGCATGATGTGGCACGTGGCAGCGCGGGTGGCGCCGGCGTGGGCGGCCTGGTCGCCGTCAACGTCAGGGATAACGACACGGTCATGGCCACAGGTGTCGGGTCCGCCGGCATCCTCGCGCAAAGCGACGGCCAGAAAGGCGGGCAAATCTCGATCCACCTGGCGCCCGGGTCGAAAGTCATAGGCGGCACGACCGATCCCAATTTCCGGACCTCCTCAATGGGGGGATTGGACCCGGAGTTTCGCGACGCTGCCGCCGTCCGTCTGATCGGCGGCAATAACAACATCATCACCAACCAGGGCACCATCCAGACCTTGGGCAAATACGCGATCCTGGTGGACCCCACGTTGTATGGCGAGGCGTCCGCCACCACCACGGTCAACAACTCCGGCACTATCACCGGTGACATCCACGTCCTTGGTGGCCCCGGCAACAGCGTTGTCAACAATCTGCCAGGGGGCGTTATCGACACACCGGCCACGCTGAACGTCGGAGGCGGCACGGTGAACAACGCCGGTACGCTGAAAGTCGGCGGCGCGAAGTCGATCGGCAATACGATTCTCACCGGCAATCTCGTGCAGAGTTCGACTGGCACGCTGAACGTACAGATCGATCCGGCCAACAAGCGGTCCGATCTGCTCAACATCACGGGTACCGCCGCGCTTGCCGGCAAGGTGCAGGCCGATCCGGTGAGCTATCTGAAGAGCACGAGCACCGTGCTGTCGGCGGCCGGCGGAATTCGGCCGGATACGGCGCTCGCGGGTTCTTCTACGCCGGTCTACCGCTTCACGCCGCTGGTGCAGGGCAACACCGTCGCGATCAAAACCGATGCGGACTTCGTCGGTGCGAGCAAGGGGGCTTCGGCCACGCAGCAGAGTGTCGCAGCCAATCTGGACCGGTTGTGGAACAGTGCCGATCCTACCTTTGCTCCCATCTTCGGAGCCTTCGGTAGCGCCGGTAGCACGGCGGGCTATTCCCAGACGCTAACCGCCGTTTCCGGCCAGGAGTTGCTCGGCGTTGCCGCTGCACGCTACCAGTCCAGCCAGGCATTCTCGCGCTCCGTCTTCAGTTGTCCAGAGTTCGGCGACGACGACACCACCGTGAGAAAGCAGGGCTCCTGCGTGTGGTTCCGCGCCACGGGCATGTGGGAAAACCGCAGCGCCGACGCTTCGTTCCCAGGTTTCGGCTGGCAAGGTACGACGATGAAAGTCGGCGGGCAGGTCCAGCTACAGCCCGGCTGGTTCCTCGGTGGCGCCATCGGCTACGAGACCGACCGTTTCACCGGCAACGACAACCTGACGAGCGCCAACGGCAATGCGCTTCTTGGCGTCGTCGCGCTCAAGCACGAGGTCGGGCCGTGGACTTTCAGCGGTGCGGTGGACGCGAGCTACGGCTGGTTGAACAGCTCGCGCGTGATCCCGAGCGCCAATGCGGTGGCGACCGCCTCGCCCAATTCGTTCAATCTCGGAATGCACATGCGCGCGGCCTATCAGATTCCGTTCGGCCGTTTCTACCTGGAGCCGGCGCTCGACGGCGACCTGAACTACATCAATCTCCCGGGCTACACGGAGAGCGGTGCGGGCGCGCTCAACCTGAAGGTGAATAGTGCGAACAGCGTCATTGCGACCGGCACGCCGAATCTGCGGATCGGGACGCGCGCGCAGATAGGGTCAGCGACAGTCGACGCTTATGTCGGCGCCGGGGTGAGCTTCATTGCAGGCAATAGCTACACGACCAACGCGTCGTTCGCCGCTGCCCCGGGTTTCGGCAGCTTCACCAATACGCTCACCAATGCGCACGTTGCAGGCAAGTTTTCCGCTGGGGTAGAGGTCTATACGACCAAACGTCTCGATGTACGTCTGGAGTATGACGGCGTCGTTGCCGCGCACGAGGTCGAGAATGGCGGCCAGATCCGGTTCAAGTACCGGTTCTGAAAACCTCCGGGACCCGGACAATGCAGCAAAAGCCATAAAGCGTAGTTGGATTGATGACCAGGATGCGCTGTCGCAAATCCGGTTCGGGTACCCAGTGCGCAGGTTGATTCAACACGCGCGCGTCGTCGACGTGACGGAATGGGCTTATGGCGGTCGATTTTTCGCCCGGCTCTCCTTGGTTTGAGTACAGGAAAGCGCGCCGGGCGGCGCTCGGCTGCGATCAGTGCGCGGCGGCGCTGGCCGTCGGCTGCGGCACGGACTGGCGCGTAAAGCGGTCGATCGCGAAGTCGTCGAGCGGCAGCGAAGCCTTGCCGTCGAGCACGAGTTCGGATACGAGCCGCCCGCAGGCCGGTCCAAGCTGGAAACCGCTGCCGCAATAGCCGAACGAATAGACGAGATTCGACGCGCGGCGGCTAGGTGAGAGCACGGGCAGCGCATCGTCGGTGAATGCTTCGACGCCGGCCCACGCGCGGTTCACGCCGAGATGCCGCAAATGCGGGAAGAGATCGACGACGGTATTGGCGCTACGCACGAGCCGCGCGAAATCGACTTCGCCATGCCGGCCGTGCAGATCGGCGATACCGATCAGCTTGCCGCCGATCACGACGGTGCCATTGTCGAACTGCTTGAACGACAACGGACGCCCGGTTGCACCCAGCGTCGCGCGGCAGAACGGCGCGACGCGATGCGTGACCATCAGCATCAGCCCTTCGGGGTGCACGGGCACGCGTTCACCCACCTGTTCGGCCAGTTGTCCCGCCCACGCGCCCGCCGTGACGACGAGTTTGTCCGCGCTGAACCCGCCGCGCGGCGTCTGCGCGAACCAGCGCGTGCCGCGTTGTTCGATGCGCGTGACCGGCGTGCCTTCGAAAAACGCCGCACCATGCCGCTGCGCGGCGAGTCGGAAGGCGGTGGTGGTCTTGAACGGCAGCGCATAGCCGTCGCGCTCGACCCAGATGCCGCCCGTCACGTGCCGCGCGAGCGCCGGCTCGAGTTCGAGCACGCTCGCGCGGTCGATCAGCTTTTCGTGCGTGAAGCCGTGCGCTTCGAGTTGCGCGACGCGGGCGCGGCATTCGTCGAGTTCGGCTTCCGTCTCCGCGATCTTCAACTGGCCGGACGGCACGAAGCCGCCGTCGTCGCCGATCGTTTCGCGCAGGCTGTGCCAGATTTTGCGCGACATCAACGCGAGCGGAATCTCGGGCAGCGGGCGGCCGAGCGTGCGCACGCCCCCCGCATTGACGCCTGACGAGTGCCGCCCGACGTAGTCGGCTTCGAGCACGATCACGTTCGCGCCGCGCGCGGCCAGATGGAACGCGCTGCTCGAGCCGTGCAGCCCGCCGCCGATCACCAGCACGTCGGCCTCGCGCACGGCGCCGGAAGAGGAGCGGGTAGCGTCATTCACCGGCGAGTTCTCCGAGCGTCAGCGGCTTGATGGGCGGACGGATGCGGTAATAGCCGACTTCGCCCGGCGGCACCTTGCGCGCGTCGGCGATGATTTCGGTGACGGTCAGGCCGCACATGCGACCCTGACACGGGCCCATCCCGCAGCGTCCGAACGATTTCGCCTGGTTCGGGCCGAGGCAGCCGAGTTCGACGAAACCGCGCACGTCGCCCGCCGTCACTTCCTCGCATCGGCACACGACCACGTCGTCGCGCGGAATGCGGTTCGCGTCGCGCGGGCGGTACAGGCTGTCCAGAAACGGACGGATGCGCATCACGCTCCCCAGCGCGCGGCGGTGCGGCTCGGCTTCGCGCTCGCAGGCAGCTGCATCGATGGCACCGAGTTGACTGGCGACCCGTAGCGCGGCGAGCGCGCCCTGTTCGGCCGCCGCCAGCGCACCGCCGATACCGCCGCCGTCGCCCGCGACGAAGATGCCCGGCACGTCGAGTTCGCCCCATGCGTCGGTGGTCGGTGCGAAGCATAGCTGCGCGGCGTCCCAATGGTGGTGCGCGCGCAACGACAGCGTGAACTGCGTATTCGGCACGACGCCCTGATGCAGGAGGATCACGTTCGCGTCGATCCGCTGCGCACGGCCTTGCGTGCTGAAACTCAGCGCGGCGGCGCGCTCGACGCCTTGCGCGTCCTGCTTCGACTCGACGCGCAGTTCGTCGGCGGCTTCGTAGATGGGCACGCCCGCGGCGCGCAGCGTGCGGATCAGTTGCAGGCCCTTGCTCAGGTACGGCCACGCGCGCAACGCCGACAGCAGATGTTTCTTCGCGCGCCAGCGGTCTTCGTGACGAGTCGTGTCGACGAGTGCGCGGATCGGCACGCCGGCACGCACGTACTGCCAACCGAGCAGATAGAGCAGCGGACCGCAGCCCGCCAGCACGGGCGGCTCGGCGGGCACCTCGCCCGCGCTTTTCAGCAGGATCTGCGCGGCGCCCGCCGTCAGTACGCCGGGCAGCGTCCAGCCGGGAATCGGGAACGGCCTTTCCAGCGCGCCCGTGGCCAGAATCACGCGGCGTGCGTCGAAGCTGCCGACCTTGCCGTCCCTCAGATAGTGCACGGCATGTTCGCGCGTCACCTGCCACACGGACGCATGCGCGACATGCCGTGCGCCAGAGCGCGCGAAGGCGTCGGCGAGCGATGCGCCCGCCGCGTAATCCGGGCCGAGAATCTCCTTGCGGCGCGCATCGGCGCGGCCGATCGCCCGATAGATCTGCCCGCCGACGGCGTCCTGTTCGTCCAGCAGCACCACTGACAGGCCAGCGCTCGCGGCGCGCGTCGCCGCGCTCATGCCGGCGGGACCGGCCCCGACCACGACGACATCGACGGCTTCCGAAGGGAAACTCGACACGGTTTCGACAGCGTGATCAGCGGGCATGAGCGTCCTCCCGTGAAACATCGACGGGCGGCAGATCGCGCGCGCCCTCCTGCGAGCGGATGCGCATGCCGGCGCGCACGGTCACCATGCAGCTTTGCCGGCTCGGCACGCCGTCGATCTCGACGAGACACTCGAAGCACGCGCCCATCATGCAATACGGCGCGCGCGGCGCGCCCGAGACGGGTGTCGCACGGAACCGCGCGATGCCGGCAGCGAGCAGCGCCGCCGCTACCGACCGGCCGCCCGGCACGCGCAGCGGCTGATCGTTGAACCAGATGTCGACCGGCGCATCGGCGCCGGGCAAGGCCTTGAAGAGCGGTGTGGGGGTCATGTCGGAATCAGTGAGCGGGGGTGAGTGCAGGGGATTCGAGAAAGCGCGTGCCGGACAGCGCGGGGATTTCATGGGGCATCGCGCCGCCCGCGATCCACGGCGCGATGCGCAGCGCGTGCGCGGCGGCCAGCGTCACGCCGCTGTGGCAGGTGACGACGAACGCGCCGGGATGGCGTGCGGATTCGTCGTAGATCGGAAAACCATCGGGGCTGTAGACGCGCAACGCGGCCCACGTGCGCACCAGCCGCACGTTCTTCAGCAGCGGAAAGGCGCGCACGCCGCGCCGCGCAATATCGGACAGCACAGGCGTCGTCGTGAAGTCGTCGAAACCGACTTCTTCCATCGAATCGCCGAATTGCAGCGTGCCTTCGTCGGTTTGGCGCACGTTGAGGGTCGGGTAACGCAGGAACGGCGCGACGCGTTCGCTGATCAGCACCTGTCCGCGATTCGGTGCGACGGGCGCATGCAGTCCGACGTGCGGCGCGAGCGCGCGATTGCCGAGGCCCGCCGCGAGCACGACGCGCGCCGCGCGGTAGGTGCCGCGTTTGCCTTGTACCGTGAAGCCGCCGTGTTCGGGTGTGATGCGCAGCGCTTCCTCGTTGTTGACGAGCTTCACGCCGCGCCGCTGCATGCCCGCGTGGAGCGCGCGCAGCAGCTTGAGCGGATTGACGTGGCCGTCCATCGGCGTGTAGCTCGCGCCGATCACGTCCGGCCCGATTTCGGGAATACGCTCTCGCACTTCGCGCGCATCGAGCAACTGATACGGGTAGTCGCCCAGTTCACGCTGCAAGGCGCCGAGACGCTTCGCGCGTTCTGCGATTTCGTCTTCGGAGAAAAAGAAGTGGAAGCCGCCCGGCTGGCGCAGCGCGACGTCGATACCGGTTTCGTCGAGCAACGCCGCAGCGAGCGACGGCCAGCGCGAAGCCGAGCTGCGCGACCAGCGTGCATACGGCGACAAGCCATAGCCCTTGCCCTGAATCCAGACCAGCCCGAAGTTGCCGCGCGACGCGCGGAACGCGCCGTCGTCCTGGTCGAGCACGGTGACGTTCGCGCCTTCGCGCGCAAGGCCCCAGGCAACGGCGGAACCGACCAGTCCGCCGCCCAGCACGAGCACGTCGGGGTTGTCGGTAGCGTGACGAATCATCGAGCTTCTCCAATGAGGATGCGGTCCAGTCCGACCATGCGGTCGAGCAGCACCATCAGCAGAACCGTGCCGACGATCAGCACCGCCGACACGGATGCGACGAGCGGATCGATGGTCTGCGCGATCTGGTTGTACATGGCGACGGGCAGCGTGGTCGTGCCGGGGGTCGCGACGAATATGGTCATCGTCAGCTCGTCGAAACTCTGGATGAACGACAGCACCCATCCGCCGGCGACGCCCGTGCGGATCATCGGCAGCACGACGCGGCGAAACGCGGTGAAGCGGTTCGCACCGCACGACAGCGCCGCGCGTTCGGCATCGCGATCGAGCCCGACGGCCGACGACAGCGCGAGGCGCAGCCCATACGGCAGCACGATGATCACGTGCGTTGCCGCCAGCGCCCAGAACGAGCCGCTCAGATGCAGCAGCGACAGAAAGCGCAGGAACGCGATGCCGAGCACGACGGCGGGAATCATCATCGGCGACAGGAAGAAGCTCATCAGCGCGCCACGGCCCGCGAAGCGATAGCGCGCAATAGCGAGCGCGGCGGGCACCGCGAGCGCCACGCCGATGGTCGCCGCCACGAACGCGAGCCGCACGGAAAGCCAGAATGCCGACACGATGTCGTCGTTCTGCAGGATCGCGCGAAACCAGCGCAGCGACGCTCCGTCGAAGGGCATCGAGATGAAGCCCTTGTCGGTGAACGCGACCAGCATCACGGCGACGAGCGGTGCGAGGATGAAAGTGAGGAACAGCGCGTTGAACAGCAGGCCCCACAATCCGTTCTGTTTCATGGCGTCACTCGAAAATATGCTTGAAACGGCGCTCGGCGAGACGGCTGCAACCCATCACGATCGCGACGTTCGCAATCAGCAGCAACACGGCGATGCTCGCGCCGAGCGGCCAGTTCAGCGTACCGAGGAATTCGTCGTAGGCGGCGGTGGCCACCACTTTCAGGCGGCGCCCGCCGATCAGCGCCGGTGTCGCGAAAGCCGAGGCGGACAGCGCGAATACGATGATTGAACCCGACAGCACACCGGGCATGATCTGCGGCAGCACCACGCGGCGGAACACGCGCAGTGGCGAACCGCCCATCGACAGCCCCGCCCATTCGACGTGCGGATCGAGCTTTTGCAGCGTCGCCCACACCGACATCACCATGAACGGCACCAGCACATGCGTGAGCGCGATGATCATGCCCGTCATCGTGAACACGAGACGGATCGGCTCGGACGTAATGTGAAAGGCTTGCAGCGCGTTATTGAGCACGCCGTTATTGCCAAGCAGAATCTGCCAGCCGAGCGTGCGCACCACGACGGAAATCAGCAACGGGCCGAGTACGATCAGCAGACATAGCGACTGCCAGGGCCGCTTCATGCGCGCGAGCACGATGGTTTCGGGCACGCCGAGCAGTACGCTTAGCAGCGTCACGGCGAGCGCGAGACCCACCGTGCGCAAAAAGATTTCGCCGTAGTACGGATCGCTCAGCACTTCGACGTAATTTTTCAGCGTGTACGCGGCCTGCACACCGGCCACATCGCTGAACACGCGAAACGACAGCAGCAGCGTCAGCACGAGCGGCACGAACAGCAGCGCGCCGAACAGCAGCAGTGCCGGCGAAGAGAGCAGCCAGGGCGCCGCGCCCGCGCGTGAATCGTCAAGCGTTGCCATGAGCACGCTCCCGGGTCAGCACGCGCAGATCGTCGTCGGTGAACGAGAGTCCGACTTCATGGCCTTCGTCGGGCGGCGGCGCGCCGAAGTTCGGCTGCGCGACATGGAGTTTGCCGAGCGCCGTATCGACTTCGAGCAGCCACTGGTTACCGATGAACACGCGGTTCGCAATACGTCCGTGCATGCGCGCGTCGCCATTCGCAAGGCGTACTTTCTCCGGGCGAATGTAGACGTGCACTGCGCCTTCGACATCGCGCCCTTCGTGCGGCACGTGCAGCGTCGTGCCCGCCACATCCACGACGGCGCAGCGCGGATTACGCTCCCGCACTTCGCCAGGCAGCGTGTTGGTGCGCCCCAGAAAGGTCGATGCAAACGGCGTAGCGGGACGTTCATAGGCATCGAACGGCGTGCTCAGTTGCGCAATGCGTCCCTTGTGCAACACCGCGATACGGTCGCTCATCGTCATCGCTTCGACCTGGTCGTGTGTGACCAGGATGGTCGTGATGCCGAGTCGCTTCTGAATCGCGCGCAGTTCGATGTGCATCTCCTCGCGCAGCTTCGCGTCGAGATTCGACATCGGTTCGTCGAGCAGCAGCAGGTTGGGGCGCATCGCCAGCGCCCGCGCAATCGCGACGCGCTGACGCTGTCCGCCCGACAGTTCCTTCGGATAACGCGCGTCGAGCCCGTTGAGCCGCACCAGATCGAGCGCTTCGGTGATGCGCACCGCGCGTTCGTCGCGCTTCATGTTGCGCATTTCGAGACCGAAGCCCACGTTGCCCGCCACCGTCATATGCGGAAACAGCGCATAGCTCTGAAACACGACGCCCATGCCGCGCTTTTCGGGGCGCTCGTGCGTGATGTCGCGTCCGCCGAGCGTAATACGGCCTGCGCTCGGCGTGACAAAGCCGGCGATCATCTGCAGCGTGGTCGTCTTGCCGCAGCCGGACGGCCCGAGCAGCGACAGGAACTCGCCGCGTTCGACGGACAGATCGAGCTGCTCGACGGCAGTGAAATGGCCGTAGCGCTTCGAGATGCCCTGCAGGGTGAGAAAGGTCATGGCGTCGGTCCGGTTCGGAGTCGGGACGTGGGAACTGTGAAGCGGCTATGCTGCGGTTGCGGCGCTCAGCGTTCGACCGAGCGGTTCCAGCGCTCCGTCCATTCCGTGCGATGCTGGTTGATCGTGGCCCAGTCCATTGCCGTCAACTTGCGCACCTGTTCCGGACCATACGGCACGCGCGCCGCGACCTCGGGCGTCAGCTCAACGGTCTTGTTGACGGGGCCGAGCCCGATTGCCTGCGCCTGCATCGCCTGCACTTCCGGGCTCAGCAGATACTGGATGAACTCCTGCGAGAGCTTGGGCTGTGCGTTCTCGGCGAGCGCGCAGGCCGCTACCTGTAGCGCGACGCCTCCCTCCTTCGGATACACGAATTTGAGCGGAAAGCCCGTGTTTTGCAACGCGACGGCGCGGCCGCTGCCGTACGGCGCCATGATGACGTCGCCGGATTGCATCAAGCCGTCCATTTCGCCCGGCGTCGGCGCCCACGACAGCACGTTGGGTGCGACCTGTTTCGTCATCGCGTTGAAGCCCGGATCGATGTTCTTTTCGCCGCCGCCGTTCAGACGCGCGAGCATGACGAGCGTGTGCAGTCCATACGTGTTCGTCATGGGCGGCACGCCGAGCTTGCCCTTCAGGCGCTTGTCGGTGAGCGCCTGCCATGAATCGGGCGCGGGCAGGCCGAGCTTTCTGAACGCCTCTTCGTTGTAGCCGATGCCGGTCGCGACCATGCCGACGCCGACGGCCGTCGGGCCCAGCCGCGCGAGCGGGTAGAGGTCTTTCATCACGGGCGCATCCTCGACCTTCGCGCACAGGCCGAGCTGCATCGCCTGATACATGGGGCCGTCGTCCATCACCGCAACGTTGATCTGTTGATGGCCTTTCTGCGCCTGAAGCTTCGCGAGCGTGTCGCTTGAATTGCCCGCCACATAGACGATCTTCACGTCATGCGCTTTTTCGAACGGCGGAATGACTTTCTGCCGGTACAACTGCTCGTTCGAGCCGCCGACGTTCGCGACATACAGCGTGGTTTCGGCGTGGACGTGGAAGGGAGCGGTCAGACAGACGACGGACAGTGCGGAGGCGAGGGCGCGGAGCGTAGAACGGCAACGGCGGCGCGGCGATTCTTGCATGACGGCGATCTCCAGTCAGTGTGGGAATGGACGCTCTGGTGGCGTGTCCATGCATCACAGTCTGTGCCGGGGATGGTCATATAGTCCAATACGAATAAAATAGCAGCCAGACGGCGATCGGACCCAGCGAAGGTGACGAGTCGGATGAAAGGTCTTTGCTCGTACCGTCGATCCATGCGTTGGGGCGCTGTTACGAAGTGTTGCAACTACAACTTTACCTGAGGGCCGGTTATCCGATTTACTATGCCGTGCCAGAGGACATTCTGAAGGCCGAAATCTTGCGGTCTTGCGCGAAGGGAAAATCCACCGCGGAGTGCTGGGAAGAAATGTGCACTTTCCTGCGGGACAAGATCTTCCGCGGCAAGCTGCCGGAGGCCGGCAATCTGCAGAAGCAGTGCGTCTATGTGATCGACCGGACCAAGCCTGCCGCGTGCTTCATCAATCACGATGCGGGGCTGCTGACCTTCGAGGGCATCGATCTCGATGTGGGCAGCCGGGAACTGCCGTTACCGGCGAG
The DNA here is from genome assembly GCF_046543485.1 of Paraburkholderia sp. EG304. Classification (NCBI taxonomy): domain Bacteria; kingdom Pseudomonadati; phylum Pseudomonadota; class Betaproteobacteria; order Burkholderiales; family Burkholderiaceae; genus Paraburkholderia; species Paraburkholderia sp. EG304. The sequence continues at coordinate 22,457 of NZ_JBKGUA010000026.1, forward strand.
CTACATGCTCGACGAACGCAGGGAGCGCTACCGCAAGCGAGTGCTTTCGTTCAAGCCCGCGGATGACGATGCCGCGCTGCGGAACCTTTTGAATGGCGCAAAGAACAAGGAACTATTCCAGCATATCTTTCACGGCCCGAAAGGCGATCATCCTGAACCGGCTCAAGGCAAGGATGCCGCCAGCGACGCCGCGAAGGGCACCGTCACGGTCAAGTGACGAAGTGCGGCGCATGAGTATCGGGAACGTCGCATGCTAGGACTTTTCAGGTTGCTCCGACGCGGATCGTTTCGTCAGAAGGGATCCGCGCCATCACGAGGCGCGTCGCGCCGTACGTTGGCTTATACATGGTTGATATGGGTTGAAACCGATGAACCTGAAACATGTCGAGGCATTTCGGGCGGTGATGGTAGCCGGGTCGATGACGGCGGCGGCCAAAGCGCTTTTCACGTCGCAACCGAATGTGAGCCGTCTGATCTCGCAGTTGGAGCGCGAGACCGGCTTGCTGCTGTTCCAGCGCAGCGGCGTGCGGCTGATTCCGACCAGCGAGGGCACGGCGTTTTTCCGCGAAGTGGAGCGCGCGTATGTCGGCTTGCAGGGGCTCACGAACGCCGCTGCGCAGATCCGCAATCTGGGCAGTGGGCGTCTGCGCATCGCGGCGATGCCTTCAGCGGGTCTCACACTCGTGCCGCATGCGATCAAGCGTTTTCAGGCGCTGCATCCCGGTGTGACCGTGTCGCTGCACGTCAATACCTCGGGCACGGTGAATCACTGGACGGCGTCGCAGTTCTGCGATCTGGGCGTGGCGGTGTACATCAGCGAGGCGTCGAATTGCGAAGTTGAGATGCTGTCCAAAGTGGCCGCCGTGTGCGTGATGCCGGCGGTGCACCGGCTTGCTTCAAAGGCTGTCATCAGGCCCGCTGATCTCGAGGGCGAGTCGTTCATCTCGCTGTGTCACGGCGACGGCACGCGCGCGCAGATGGATGAGGTGTTCCTGCGGGCGGGCGTCGAACGCAAGCTGGCGATCGAGGCGCAATATACGGCGATCTGCTGCGAGCTGGTGCGCTGCGGCATGGGTGTGACGCTCGCACATCCAGGCGTGGCGCTGGACTTCGTCGGGCCGGACATCGCGATCCGGCCGTTCTCGCCGGCGGTGATGTTCCCGATGTATCTGCTGTTCCCGCCGCACCGGCCGCGCGAACGGCTGGCGTCCGCGTTCATCGAAGTGCTGCGCGAGGAGCACGACGAGCTGATGGAGAAAATGGCGCGGATAGTGCCGGACTCAACGCCGAAGAAGACCCGCAAGCGAAGCGTGAAAAGGTGATCTTCGCCGGCCTCTCCTTCTATTGCCGCGTCACGTCATTTGAGGGCTGTGAGAGCCATCTCGATGAGTTGCTGCAGTCGTGCATTGGGATCGCCACTCTGTTTGCGCAAAATCATGAAAAGAGAAAGCGGATCGGGTGGATTTAAAGCGATCCGATGGATCGTGCATCCGGTCTCCTTGGCCAATGGCGTCGTTAAAAAAGCAGGAACAATGGCCCACGCTCCGTTTCTCAGCATCGGCGCCAGCATGTGTGCTTTCTCCACCCAATTTACGTGCCGCGAAAACCCGCGCCGAGCGCGCCATAGATCGAACTGAGGCGACCACGGCAGATGAATTTCTCTTGATGGATCGAGATCCGTCATGTCGAGAACTTCGGGCAACGGGGCTGAACCCGACGCAGCGTAGACCACAAACATCGCATAGTCTCGGATCTTTCTTGAAACAAGATCGACGTGTTCGGATGGAGTCAGTGTGAAGGCTACGTCAAGGTGACCAGAAACAACCCGGTTAGCGAGCTGGAAATAGCGCGAGCTTTCCATATGTAATCGGACAGGCGGTGTCTCATCAGAGAGCGCAGCGACGAACGGCGGTAGCACGTTGATTGCAACGGCGTCCACGGAACCGACAGCGAGGTGCCGCACCTGGTTCGCCTGAAGTTGCTCAGCCTCTATTTCGAGCATTTTCCAGCGCTCGGCAATGTCGAGAAAACGCTCACCTTCCGCCGTCAGCGATATGCCCCGCGCGCCCCTCGAACGCCGCAACAGCGGATGTCCTAACCGGCGCTCGAGGGACTGGATCCGATACGAGACTGTCGATTGCGTCGTAGATACGATCTCGGCCGCCTGAAGCAAACTTCCCGAGCGGACCACCGCCAGGAACGTGTTGATCTCCTCGCTGAACAGCATATCGAATCCTTCGATATTTGGTGAATAAAATCTGACATTGACCGATATTGTGCCCCCACCTTAGCCTAGCTGAATAGAAAAACAAATCCCGTCATTTGATTCGGTAACGTTTGGAGGCACATATGGGCAAGGCACTCGTCGGCATCGAAGATTTACCTCCGAGCCGCTTTCATAAGAGGATAGCCCTCGTGGCGGCAGGGGGACCGTTCTGTGACGGGTATCTGCTAGGGATCATCGTTGTAGCGCTGCCGTTCATTGCGAAGGACCTCGCGCTGAACGCGCTGCAGATCGGTCTGATCGGCGCGTCGAGCCTGATCGGCATGTTCGCCGGCGGCCTGGTTTTCGGACCCATGACGGACCGCTTCGGCCGCCAGAAGATGTATGTGCTTAATCTCGCCGTATTCGTTATCTGCTCACTCGCGCACCTGTTCGTGCATGACGTGACGACGTTGTTCATCCTTCGTTTCGTCATGGGGGTTGCGCTGGGCGCGGACTATCCCATAGCGACCGCGCTCGCAGCTGAATTTCTGCCTCGGAAGCTTCGCGGGCCGGTGCTCGCGAGCCTCGTGCTTTTGCTCTGGGTCGGATACACCATAAGCCTTGCAACGGGTTTGATCGTTAGCGGCAGCGAAAGCGGTGTATGGCGCTACATTCTTGCAAGCGCTGCGATTCCTTCGGCAATCTTCCTGCTGCTGCGCCTTAACATCCCCGAGTCGCCGCGCTGGTTGATTTCCGCAGGACGCGTAGACGCCGCTCGTGGCATCGTGGCACAGCATCTTGGGCCGCAGGTTGACTTTGAGGCGCTCGTTGCTGAAACCCGAGTCAGCACCTCCGGGCGTGGCCTCGGGCTGTCCAAAATCCGCGAACTGCTTTCGCGAGGCTATGGGCGCATGCTGGTGTTTTGCTCGATCTTCTGGATGTGTCAGATTGCGCCTTCGTTCGCAATCAAGACGTTTCAACCGATGCTATTGAAATCGCTCGGCGTCACTCAGCCACTCGCCGGCTCGCTCGTGATCATTTCGTTTGCCATCGTCGGAACTGCGATCGGCATGTTCGTCGTCAACCGCGTCGGTCGGCGCACGCTTTGTCTGGTCTCTTTCGTTCTTGCAACGCTCGCGCTTTTTCTTCTGGCAACGCCGATGTCGAACATTGCCATGGTTGCGATCGGTTTGTTCGTTCTCTTCACGGTGGCCGAAGCTGCCGGCTCCGGGCTGCAATTCATCTACCCGAACGAGGTTTTTCCGACTGATCTTCGTGCAACCGGTATGGGACTCGCGATGTCTGCAAGCCGCATCGGAGCCGCGGCAGGAACGTTCCTCCTTCCTACCGTGCTAGTCCATTTTGGAAGCGCGACTGGTCTGCTTATCGCGGGTGGGATCAGCCTGATTGGCCTGCTCGTATCGGTTCGCATGGCTCCCGAGACCCGTAACGTGTCGCTCGGCGCGGCGAATGCTCCGAGCATGGCAGCGAGCGCCAGCGAACACTCTCTGCAGCGAAGAGAGGCTCGCAGCTGAGCGGAAAGGACGGCGTAGCCATCGCTGACGCCGGTCAGCCACAGCAACTCGGACTTAAGAATCTCACCCTGGCAACACTTCTTGCACCAATGCAAAGAGGCACTCTATGAATTCGGCACCTAAAGTCATCATCATCGGCGCTGGCATCATCGGCACCACACTCGCTTATGATTTCGCGAAACGCGGCGCGCGCGTCACCGTGCTCGACAAGAACGAAGTCGCGAAAGGCGCCACTTCTGGATCATTCGCGTGGGTAACGAATCAGACGAAGTTCCGCAATGCGGACTCGCTTGGCGAAGTTGGCGCGCAGCATTACTTCAATCTGCATCGCCTGTCGCACCTGCGCTGGCGTTACCTGCAAAGCGAAATCGACGGTCTGCCGATTCGCTGGTCAGGCTGCTTTCAAAGCGCCGAGCCCGGCACCGACGAGGCACGGGAACTCGCGGCGGAACTGGACCGGCGCCTGCGCTGGGGCAGCCCGACGTACCGCGTCACCGCGGCCGAGGCACGCGAGATTGAGCCGGGGTTTGAGCCGGGAGCCGAGACGGACATTTTCTACACGCCCGACGAAGGGATGATGTCCCCGGTGCAGCTAACGTCAAGGATGCTCGATGCCGCGGTCGCACACGGGGCGCAATACTCGCCACACGATGCGTATCTAGGCTTCGCGAAGACGGCGGGCGGTTACGAGATCCAGAGCGGAAGTGGCAAGCGCGAGGCCGACATTCTCATCTTCGCGGGCGGCATCGCGAACCCGGAACTCGTCGAAGGCACGGGGCTTAAGGCACCGCTCATCCACAGCATGGGGAGCGTCGTCCATCTCGCGCCGTTGCCACGCATTTTCGATTCGGTCATTCTTGGCGCGCATGTTCACGCGATCCAGCGCATCGACGGTCGTGTGGTCATCGCCAGGCACTTCTCCGGTTCGCCCGTTGGCGATCCAGGCACGCCCGACCCCGAGGAGCTTGTACGTGTCGCCGCGCGCGTGCTGCCCGGCTTGAAGGACGCCGTCGTGGAGAAAGTCACCGAAACGCGTCGCGTCATTCCCGCTGATGGACTGCCCGTCGTGAGCCGTTCTGAAGACCTGCCCGGCGTGCTTTCCATTACAACGAACGCAGGCATCAGTCTTGCGGCCGGACTGTCTCAGTTCATCACGACCGAATTGCTTGACGGCGTGATGGTGAACCTGATGGATCCGTACCGCTCCCAGCGTTTTGCATAGAACTCCGCGGGTAAGTTAATGTGGCGCGCTCTCGGGCGGTGCCGCAGCAGCATCGACAGCATCGCTCGATCGCGCAAACCTTTCAGAACGTCATCGCCTGCTTCCTCGACGAATGGCTATCAGCGCAAGCCTCTCGACGCGTTGGCTATCGACACGGCTCTTTAGGCGAGTTCGTGTTTTCGACGGCTCAGGCAGACACATAGGCGGTGCCGCGGCAGACAAAAGAACACACAACACAAACTGCAACAGCACCGACATGGATCTTGACGCGTGAAAACTCCGACAGCAAACCATTGAATTTCGGCGTGTGGACCGCGAACCGGAGGCGATGCCAGGATCGCGCAGCAGCAGACGGTCACGTAGGCCGCGGTCCGCGGCCTGATGGATTGCTTCGAGCAGATATCAAAGCGCTTCAGAGCGGTTGGTTGTCTTTTTTGAACGGAGAGTATTCCGGCGCGTCTTCATGCTGGATCAGTCGCAGCAAAGGGCTGATCGCCCGGTTCAGCAGAGGCTGGCGGTGGCGCACCCAAACCTGCATCGGCTCCGGCCGGCAGCCGATGCGGGCTTTGGGTGCGAGCGCCGTTCTGCCGAAAGAGACGCGTCGGCAACCGAAATCGATTGCCTGCGTCAGCGACGCATGCAGAAGGCGTAGATAAAGCGGCACGCCATTGGTAGCAGCTTCGCGATCGAAACCGATGTGCCAGACGACCGCCGTGTCCGCGTCCTTGAGCGTGACAACGAAGCCATAAATATGGCTACCCTTGACCGCGACGTGGAAAACGATTCTTGCGCCGGCGGCTGCCGCTAACGCTGGCCAGTATTCCTGATCCAGCATAAATGGCCGCAACCTGGCATTGGTGTGGGTCTGCAGGTAAAGATCTTGCAGATGTCCAGTAACCGACGCCACGTCGTCAAGACGTTCCATCCGGAACCCAGCCGCATCGAACGGTTTGTAGATCTGGGACTTGACCGCATTGCGGTACTTGGAAGCAAGATTGGCAAGATAGTCAGCGTGGGTATGGACGCCTTCGGGTAGCGTCAGCACCATGTTGGGTTCGGTTTCGACGGCGGAATAGCTGAGTTTGCCGAGGCAGGCGCTGGGTTCCTTGTCGGCTTCGAGAATGTCCTTAACCACAATAAGGTTGGTCTGTCCGTCCAGCTTTTCGCATCGGCGGGTACGATACAGTGCGTCCGCCACGGCGGGCCACAGTTCCGCAGGAGTACTGCCGGGCGCGAAACAAACGCCGTGCTGCCCGTAACTGAGCAGGTTGCCGCAGACAAGAATACGCTCGGTGAGCGGCACTTTGAGTTTGCGCTTGCCTGGTTCACCGAAGTGCTCGAGGCTTACCTGGACGATTTGCATGCAGACTGCGGCTCGCGGTCCGTCGTCATCCGAGATCAAGGCGTAGCGCGGCTCCAGATTGGCCGGACCGGCCACTTCGATCATTTGCAGGTATTCAGGCGAAAAATAAAAGCTTTGCGCAGCAGTGACTGTGCGCCAATCCTCCACGTTAAGCTGTCGCAGGCGATGCGCAATAGCGATTTGAAAGCCGCTGGCGCGACGCAGTTGCTTGCGCAGTTGCAGGCGGGTGTTCAGTTGCTTTGGAAGTAGTTTCATTGCGAAGGGGCCCTGGACGACCGGCAAACTGGCACCCGAGCAATCTTACAACCGCTTTGGTCCCGCTGGCGAGGTCCCGATGTCGTCGTAAGTCACGCTTCTGAGCCGCCCACGCTGTTGCATCTGCTGACATCGTTGTGCGGATCAATTCGTTTTCAACGGCTTTTTATCGAACTACGATGTGCGCTTGATTCGTTCAAGAGGCATTCGTGAGCGGCCCAAAAAGCCACCCTTGCGACGCCCAAATAAGCGTTTTGCACATTGATAGCGTGGCGGAAGGAATGTGCAAATCGTGTAGAGCGTCGGTGCATCCGACGCACCGACGCGCCTTGGGAAGCAGACTGCGCGTCGGCTTTCGTCGGCGGGTGTGCCGCTGCGCAGACGCGCCACGCGCTTCGAACGGCCAGCCTATACAAGGTCCAAACGTTGCAAAGCAAAGCACAAATGCTTGTTTGTGCATTGCCACTTCACTGACTAGATTCAACTGAGGTTGCCATGAGCAGGAGGGCGCATCATGTCGATGAGCCTCGCATCGTTTTGCCGTCTGGCCGTGCTTCATCCGTTCGAATTCGTGCGTCAGCGCGCGCAGGCGCGGGCTGTGCCGTCTGTACCAGAGCATACGTGGAAGGACGATCCTGAGCGCCTCGAACGCATTGCCCGCTATGCGCGCGCCGGCTACTTCAACATCACAGTCACATCCGATTCGTGTCAGATCATCGGCGAAATAGCGCCGGACTGAATTCGTTCACTCGCAGGCAAGGAGCGCAACTAATGAGCGATGTCGTCATTGAACAGCCGGCCGTCGTCGAAGCCGCCTTGAACTATCTCGTCGCGACGGGGGAAAAGCCCGCTACCTACGCTTATGAGCCGCCTGCTGGCGTGCCGCAGCGCAGTGGCGTGTATCGGACGCAGCGTGTGAATATCGTCAATGCGCGGGTTTCGCCACCGCCGGGTGGTTTATCGTTGGACCGCAACGGTTTCGAGTTGCGGCAGTACGCGAGCGCGCTCCGCGATTTCACGGACCCTGCTGCGATAGAACGCATTTACTATCCCGAGTCCGAGGCGCTGCTAAGGCGCTGGACGGGCGCGAAGCGCGCCGTCATCTTCGATCACACGATTCGCGATGGCCATGCGGCGCGTCCAGGCAACGTGCGCGAGCCGGTCAAGTTCATTCACAACGACCAGACCTTCGTATCGGGTCCGCGCCGCGTGCGCGATCACCTGCCGCCGCACGAAGCGGAAGAACTGCTCAAGGGCAGGGTGGCGATCGTCAACCTGTGGCGTCCGATCGGATCGACGGTCGAATCGTCGCCGCTGGCGTTGTGCGATGCGCGCAGTATCGCGCCGACTGATCTGGTGCCGGCGGATCTGATCTATCAGGACAAAGTCGGCGAGACCTATGCGTTCGTGTACAACCCGAAGCACCGCTGGTACTACTTTCCGCTGATGAAGCCGGAAGAAGTCCTGCTCCTGAAAATCTACGATTCCGCTGGCGACGGTGTCGCGCGGCTGACAGCACATACGGCATTCGATGATCCGTCGTCGCCGCCGGACGCAAGACCGCGTCGGAGTATCGAACTGCGCACGCTATTGTTCTTCTGATGCTTGCCGAAGCGTGCACGGGCAAGATCGCATAAGCGCTTGGCACGGCCGGATAGACGCAGGAATGTGAACAGCGGTATGACGGGCCACAACGCGCTTACCTCACCGCATGGGGTTCGGCAACGGTGGGCGTTGCCGTGACCGGCTGCGCCTGTTGCGACTCGCGCTTGACCCGCTCGATATCGCGAAAGCGGGTAGCCGGATGCGTCTGCGGCAGACGCGCACCGTCGCCGAACAGCTTCTCGCGCAGCGTGCCGGGCGTGTACGCGGTCGGGTACACGCCACGGCGCTGCAACTCCGGCACGAGGTAATGGACGACGTCTTCGAACGTTTCGTGCGCGATGGCATACGCAAGATTGAATCCGTCAACGCCGGTCGCCTCGACCCATTGCTGCAGGATGTCCGCCACCGTCGAAGGAGATCCGACGAATACAGGACCCATGCCGCCGACGCCGCCCCAGATCGCGAGTTCCTCGATGGTCCATGCCTTGTCGCCCCCTGACAGATGTTCGACGGCCGAGACGATGGCGTTGGTTTCGACGCGTCTCACGAGATCGGTGGGCGCGTACTGGCCGAAGTCGATACCCGTCCATCCCGACATGAACACGAGCGACCCGTCATACGACACATAGCGCTTGTACTCTTCGAACTTGGCCTGCGCCTTCGCATCCGTTTCATCGACGATCACGGTGACGAGGTTGTAGATAAGCAGCTTGTCCGGATCGCGGCCTGCTTCCGCTGCCTGGCGTCGCACATCGCTCACGTAGTTTTTCAGCACGGCTTGCGTCGGCGCGGCGACGAACACGCATTCGGCGTGCTGCGCAGCGAATGCCTTACCCGGACCCGATGCACCCGCCTGAAAGAGCACCGGCGTGCGCTGCGCAGAAGGCTCGCAAAGGTGATAGCCGGGCACTTCGAAGTACTTGCCCTTGTGGCCGATTTCGTGGACCTTCTCCGGATGCGTGAACACGCGCTTCTCGCGGTCGCGGACAACCGCGCCGTCTTCCCAGCTTCCTTCCAGAAGCTTGTACAAGACTTCGACGTATTCCGTCGCGACTTCATAGCGATTGCCGTGATCGCGCAATCCGCCTTCGCTGATGTTCTTCGCGCCGCTCTCCAGATACGACGTGACGATATTCCACGCGAGCCGGCCCTTCGTCAGATGATCTGCGGTCGAGAGGCGGCGCGCGAAGGTATACGGATGCTCGAAGCTCGTCGACGCCGTGATGCCGATGCCAAGGTGCTCGGTGACCATCGCAATCGGCGCGGCGAGTTGCAGCGGATCGTTGACGGGAATCTGCGCGGCCTGATGCAGCGCGTGATAGTTGTTGCCTTTGTAGACGTCGTAATAGCCGATCACGTCGGCGATAAAGATGCCGTCGAAAATACCTTTCTCCAATACCTTCGCGAGATCCGTCCAGTATTCGAGATCCTTGTATTGCCAGGAGCGGTCGCGCGGATGCGCCCACAAGCCCGGCGACTGATGACCGACGCAATTCATCTCGAATGCATTGAAGCGAATGGGTTTGGTCATGACGCTCACTTGCTCCCTCGGCCGGGGCCGTTGCCGATACTCCAGATAAACGGCGGCTCCTTGCCGTTAATCACCCAGTCGCCGACGATGCGCGCCTTGTAGACGAGGGGATTGTGCGACGACACGGTGCGCGCGTTGCGCCAGTGACGATCGAGCGCCTGCGTGGTGCTGGTCGCCGACGCACCGAGCGCATCGAACAGATGCGTCGCCGCGCGCAATACGAGGTCCGACACGACAAGCTGGCTCTGCGCCGATTCGAGTTCGGCATCGACGTTGGCGCGATGCTGCGCTTCGGCATCGTTGGAAAAACGGGCTTCGTACGCGCGTTGCAAAGGCTGCGCCGCCTGCCCGGTCAGCGCCTGTGCCGCATAGGCCCATGAGGCGATTTCGCCTGCCACCTGCTGGATCTGCGCGTCTTCGCTCACGTGCGGCGCGTTGCCGTGGCTATAGATGCGCTTGCGCTGCCGCACCAGCGTGCCGACGTCGCGCGTAATGGCCGCACCGATGCCCGCCAGTGTGGCGACATGCACCAACTGATAAAACGCGGTCTGATACTTGAAGCGCCGCTCGAACGCAATGATGTTATGGGCATCGACCGAGGCATTGGTGAATACCGTCGTGCCGCTGCCCGTGGTTGTCTGGCCGAACCCGTCCCAGTCGTCCTTGCGTGACACACCGGGTTGATTCGTGCTGACGGCGGCGATTACGTCGGCGCCGTCTTCCTCGCGTTTCGCGAGCACGTCGATCCACTCGGCAAAGATGCTACCTGTGCTGTAGTACTTCGAGCCATTCAGCACGTACTGGCCATCGCGTCGGGATACCCTGGTCGACAGCGTGCCGACGGCGACGTCGCCCACTTCAGACCACGCGCTGCCCACCAGTTGTCCGCTCACGAAACGGTCGAACCAGGTGTTGCGCTCGGCGCCGGGCGGCACATTCAGCCAGTCTTCGACGAAAGCGAAGTGCGCGCGCAACGCCTGCGGCAGATTCGAATCGGCCGCGGCGAGTTCGATCAGAAGACGAAACAGTTGCGGCAGCGACGCACCGGCACCGCCATGCGCGACCGGTATCCGCACTGCGCCGAAGCCCGCGTCCTTGAGCCAGCCAATCGCTTCATGCGGCAATTCGCGCGAACGGTCGCGCTGTGCCGCGCCCGCGGCGATCCGCTCGAAGATTGGGCGAAAGCGATTGGCGAGTGATTCGTAGTCGGTTCCGACGGAGAGATCGGCGGCGTTCGATGAGGTCATGCACATCCTTTGAAAAGGCAGTAGCGAAGCCCACGACGCGGGTTGAGCGCTGGACAATGGCGAGTATAAAAATCACCGCTCGCCGCACGTAAATAACGGATTGGCAGATCGTTATCCGTATGGCGACTAATGTCGGCGCGATAGCGGTGGTATGACTGCGGGGACAGAAAATGCCATCAAGCGGTTGAGAATACTAAGCATATGAATAGCGATTCGTTTGCGGCATGGACGAGCTTGTCTAGCATGAACGGTCATGCATCCAGAAGCGATCCTCCCTGCAATGAATCAGCCTGTCCTGAAGGCCGTCTCCATCACGAAGCGATTCGGCGCGACGACTGCGCTGACCCATCTCGACCTCGACATCCGTGCGGGAGAAGTGGTTGCGTTGATGGGCGCGAACGGCGCTGGCAAATCGACGCTCGTCAAGATAATCAGCGGCGTCTACGGAGCGGATAGCGGTGCGCTGACTTTGCGCGGCGAAACCTTCGCGCCTTCGTCGCCGCAGCAGGCCAAACGGCTTGGCGTCGCGACCGTGCATCAGAGCACCGCCGATGCCGTGGTACCGGCCTTATCTATTGCGGATAACCTGTTGCTCGATCAGCTTTGCGATGCGGCGTCTGCGTGGCGTATGACGCCAGCGGTGCGCGTCGATGCCGCGCGGCCCCTTGCGCTGCGCGTCGGACTCGAAGTCGACCTGTCTGCGCCGTTGCATACGCTGTCGCTGGCAGGGCAGCAACTTGTGACCCTGGCGCGTGCATTGGCCGGCAATCCGTCGTTGCTGATTCTCGATGAGCCGACGGCGAGTCTTTCTGCGCCCGAAGCGGAGCGGCTTTTCGCCTTGATCGAGCGTTTGCGTGCCGACGGCGCGGCGATCTTGCTGGTGTCTCACCGGCTAGGTGACCTGCGCCGCATCGCGGACCGCGTGACCGTCATGCGCGATGGCCGCATCGTGGCGGATCTGCGTCCGCCCATCGATTTCGACGCCGCGGTAGAAACGATGATCGGCCATGCACTGCCCGCCGATCGCGCTGCGCCGCACGACAGCGGCACATCCAGCAATGTGGTGTTCAGCGCGCGCGATCTGAAGCTGACGCCAGCCTCGATACCTTTCGATCTGGACGTCGAAGAAGGCAAGATCGTGGCGATCGCTGGCCCCATCGGCGGCGGAAAATCGCGTCTCGCGCGCGTCATCTTTGGCGAAACGCGCGCCGTGCAAGGCGACATGCACTTGCTCGGCAAGCCATGGCGACCGCGCTCGCCCGCTGACGCGATTCGCGCGGGTGTCTACCTCGCGGGAGAGGACCGCTGGCGCTCGTCGCTCTTTCCGGACAGCGTGCCGTTCGCATCGATCGCGGGCACGCTCAGTTTTCCATTTCTGTCACGCTGGCATAAGGGCGGCTTCGTGCGTCGTGAGACGGAGCGGGCGGCGGCCGGCGAGGCGATTGCCGCATTCGGCGTGCGCTGCACGGGACCGGACGACCGGCTGTCGCGTCTGTCGGGCGGCAATCAGCAAAAGGTCGTGCTCGCGCGTTGGCACGCGGAACCATCGAAGCTGTTGCTGCTCGACGAACCGTTTCAGGGCGTCGATGCAGGCGCGCGCGCCGACATCGTGGCACTGCTGCGCAAGCGTGCGGCGGGGCGTGCCACGCTGGTGTTCGTCAGCGATCTCGAAGAAGCGTTCGAAATCGCCGATCGTGTCGTGCATTTCGATCGCGGTACGACACTCGAGCGCGCGGCTCCCGCCGATTCTCTTTCTTTTGTTGCTCTCCCTCATTCATGAAATCCACCACCCCGTCCGTGACGACGAACGTCCCTGCCCAATCGTCGGCGCGCCCGCGCTCGGGCAGTCTGCGCGAGCATCTGGAACGCACGGGCATCCTGCTGGTGCTGGCCGTGCTGATCGTCGTGTTCGCGGTGCGCGAGCCGGCCTTTCTGAACGTCGACAATCTGCTGAGCATTCTGCAGGCCGTGTCGATCGTCGCGCTGCTGGGCATAGGCGTCACGATCACGCTGGCGGCAGGCGGCTTCGATCTCTCGGTAGGCAGCGTCGCTGCAACCGCGCAAATGGTCGCGAGCTATGTGCTGATCGTATGGCATGGCGGAGCGTGGAGCGCCGTGCTGGCCTGTCTGGCATTCGGCGTGGTCGCGGGCCTGTTCAATGGTGTGCTTATCACACGTCTGCGCGTGCCCGACCAGCTTGCCACGCTCGGCACGCTGTTCCTGCTGGCGGGTCTGCAATTGATTCCGACAGGCGGGCGTTCGCTTGCGACGGGCACCGTGCTGCCCGACGGCACGGAAGCGACGGGCAGCTTTCCCGATCTGTTTCTCGCGCTGGGGCGTTCGCGCCTGCTCGACATCGTGCCGCTGCCTGTTCTGCTGCTGGCGGCGTTGACGGCGGTGGCGTGCTTCGTCATGGAGGCGACGCGCTGGGGGCGGGTGATCTATGCGATCGGCGGCAACGAAACGGCCGCGCGCCTCGCCGGCGCGCCGACGGCTCGTTATCGCATCGCGGCCTATGTCGCGTCATCGACGATTGCCGCGTTGGGCGGTGTGCTGATTGCGGCACGCGTCGGCCGGGGCGATGTGAGCGCGGGGCATTCGTTGCTGCTCGACGCCGTCGCGGCGGCGCTGGTCGGCTACGCGGTATGGGGCGCGAAGCGGCCCAACGTGCTCGGCACGGTGGTGGGCGCGGTGTTCGTCGGCGTGCTGCTCAACGGCCTGACCATGCTGAACGCGCCGTACTACATGCAGGACTTCATCAAGGGCGTGATGCTCGTGTTTGCATTGGCTTTCACATTCAGTGTCGGCTCGCGTTCGGGTGCGCGCGTGTGAAACGAGAAAACCTTCTGCGCATCGACGTCATATCTAATTTCGAATCGCTCAGTTTGTGTTCGTGACGAGCGTTGCTAGATTGTGCCAATCGTCATCAAAGGGAGACATTCATGGCCGAAACCGACGTAGCCGATCAACAGCGGGCGGACGCGCATGCCCGCGCGGTGCGGGTGATCGCCGACGATGCGCAAGCCATTGCCGTCGCGCATGAGCTGGCGCGGCGTATTGCGGCGGGTGCATCCGAGCGCGATCGCGAGCGCCGGTTGCCGCGCGAAGAAATCGAGTGGTTCTCGCAATCGGGGCTGTGGGGCATCACGGTGCCGAAGGCGTATGGCGGCGCGGGCGTGTCGTTCGTCACGCTGACGGAGGTCATCAAGATCGTCTCTGCGGCCGACCCGTCGCTTGGCCAGTTGCCGCAGAATCATTTCGGCCTGGTCGATGTGATCGTGTTGACAGGCACCGAAGAACAAAAGCGCTATTTCTTTGCGGAGATCCTGGCGGGCAAGCGCTTCGGCAACGGCTTCTCCGAAAAGGGCACGAAGAACGTGCTCGATCTCAGGACCACGGTGCGGCGCGATGGCGACGACTATGTGATCGACGGCACGAAGTTCTATTCGACAGGGGCACTATTCGCGCACTACGTGCCCGTGCTTGGCCTCGATGAAAAACGCAAAGCGTGGCTCGCGTATATCCCCAAGGGCACGGCGGGTCTTGAAGTCATCGACGACTGGTCCGGCTTTGGCCAGCGTACGACGGCAAGCGGTACGGTCACGCTGGAAGACGTGCGCGTGCCGGCGTCGCATGTGCTGCCTGCGCAGCGCGTTTCCGACGAACCAACACTCAATGGCCCCGTGTCGCAGATCATTCAGGCTGCCATCGACGCAGGCATCGCGAAAGCCGCCATCGCCGATACGCTCGAATTCGTTCGCACGCGCACGCGACCGTGGGTCGACAGCGGCGTCGACAAGGCCAGCGACGATCCGCTTACGCTGCGTGAAATCGGCCGCCTGCACATCCAGCTGCATGCCGCCGAAGCCCTGCTCGAACGCGCTGCACGCGCGCTCGACGAACTCTCGGCCAAAGGCGCGACCACGGCAGACGATGTCGCGCGTGCCTCGGTCGCCGTCGGCGAGGCAAAAGTATTGACGACCGAAATCGCGCTGCTGGCCGGCGAAAAGCTCTTCGAACTGGCCGGCACCCAGTCGACCCTAAGCGAACACAACTTCGACCGTCACTGGCGCAACGCGCGCACGCATACGCTGCACGATCCCGTCCGATGGAAGTATCACCTCGTCGGCAACTACTATCTGAACGGCGTGAAACCGGCACGTCACGCATGGAACTGACGCTGCCAGTAATCAGGCATCAAACAAGGGGACTTTCGATGAAATCGCTGTTTCAAAGCCGTTCGATCTGGGTGCGTGCGCTGGGCGCACTGACGTTGTGCTCGGCTGCCGTGCTGTCTGCCGTATCCGCACATTGCGAGCCGCTCAAAGGCGCACCGGCGCCGTTCGACAAGGGCGGTGTGCGGATCGCGCTCGTCAACTATCTGTCGACGGGTGACTTCTTCCAGGCTTACGAAGCGGGCGCGCAGAAGCAGGCGAGGGCGCTAGGTGTCGACTTGCGCATCTACGAGGGCCGCCAGGATGCGTCGGAGCAGCGCGAGCAGATCCAGCAGGCAATCAGCCTGGGTGTCTCGGCGATCATCGTCAATCACGGCTTGCCGGAGTCGCTGAAAGACGTCGTGCAGCGTGCGCTGGACAAGGGCGTCAAGGTCGTCGCGTTCGACGTGGATCTCGCCAATCCGAAGGTGCCGCAAATCGAGCAGAGCGATCACGATCTCGCGTCGCTGTTGCTCGATCAGGCTGTGAAGGACAACGGCGACGCGTTCGCAGCGGGTTACGTGTATGTCGCGGGCTTCGCGCCGCTCGACAGGCGTGACGCGGTGTGGCGCGACTTCAAGCGCGCGCATCCGAACGTGCAGGAGAAGGCGCGTTGGGGCACGGTGGATAACCCGATCGCGCAGTCCGTTGCGAATCAGGCGTCGGCCGCGTACCGCGCGCATCCGGAGATCCGCGTCGTGTTCGCACCGTACGACGAATTTGCGCGCGGCGCCAAACTGGCCGCTGACGAAGCCAGGCTGTCGTCGAAGCTGCGCATCTACAGTGCGGACATTTCGACTGCCGATATCGAAGCGATCCGCGCGCCAGGCAGCGCTTGGGTGGCGACAGCGGCGACCAATCCCGCCGTGGTCGGCGCCGTGTCGGTACGTGCGGCGGCCTTGCTGGTGGCAGGACAGGACCCGGGTCATCACATCGCGGTAAAGCCGACGCTGATCACGCGCGACGATCTGTTGAAGAACGACATCAAAACGATTGCGGATCTTGGCGAGAAATTCCCTGCGTTCCGTTCGAGTGATGCGGCCACCGCTGCGTGGATTCCTGCCGCGCAGTAAGCTGCGAGAAGCGTGACAAAGGCTGGCAGTGTCGAAGCGTCACTTCGAACCGGTGCAAGACGAAGGCGGCGTACAACGCGCGGTACTCACGCTCCACACAGTCACCGGCTCGCAAAACCGTTATCCACGAGGACCTTCTAACGGTCTCCTCATCCCGCGCGCAGCGCGTCGGCCAGTCGATCAGCAGCGCATCGTCAGGACGCGGCTCCGCTTTCGAACGTGGCCAGTTGCTGGCCCATAGACAACGCTCCGGGTAACGCTCGGCCGTCGATACACCGGTTTGACGTAGCTACTCGGCGAAGTCTCTTCGAGAACAGGCCGCGCGCGTGGTACGACGGCCCTGCCTGTCAGGAAGTCGCGCAGCACCGTTTCAAGGGCGCGCGCTATCGTGCGGTTCTCGTCGAAGGCGTATGACGAAATGCAAGGACGTCTGGACCCGTGGAGCTTAGCGGGCCCAGGCCCTCGACCGACGCGGGCTTGAATAGCAGATTCTTGTCGTGCGTGGTCGTCTCTACATGTCTCGTTCGGTTTGCCGCGCAGGAAGAGGCCGAACTGTCATACCAGCGAACGGCACAGCCGACGACGACGTTGGTGACCGGCGACGGATAAACCGATTTCGTCTGCTTTATCGCTTCATTTTTCCCGCCTGTCCAGGAACCTCCGTGCCTTCGTGAGCGAGCGCAAAGGAATGTCTTGAGCTTTGTGTGAGGTGACGAACAAATGGTTACAGTGGCGCGCGTATACTCGTCAAAAAAATGACATATAGCACGATGCGATCGAAAGCCGGCCACGGGTTTAGCTACGCGACATCTTCCGTAAGCAATGTGCATTTCGTATAACCCAACAAATCGAGAATACCTTGCGTGGAGGGTTCCAGATCAACCTTCCGAGGTTTTTGATGACTATCAGAAGCCCGATGAACACTGGCATTTCTCCTTTGCGTCTGTGGAGTGTGTGGCTGATTGCGGCCGTGGTTGCGTCGATGCCATTCTTCGTCACGCCGTATCCTCCTCTTGGGCAACACTTTTACAATATCGTCCGGCTCGATATCCTTTCTCATCCGGCATCGTATGCAAGAAATTTTGTCGTTCGGTGGGAAGCCGTGCCCGACCTTGCCATGGACCTCGCCCTACCGTGGTTCACGAAACTGATACCCGTAGAATGGGCTGCCTGGCTGTTTACCCTCGTCGAACTCGCGCTATTGACGTCGGGTTGCCTCGTGTTGAGCCGTGTTGCCAATGGCCGTTGGTCGTGGTTACCGTTTATCAGCTTCCTGCTGCTCTATAACTGGATACTCATACGCGGCTACGATAACTTTCTGTTTGGTCTCGGGATTTCCTTTTGGGCGATCGCTGCGCACGTGGCGTTGCGCCGGGCCACCGTCGCGCGGGTACTGGTTTCGTGCTTCAGTGCCCTTGTCATTTATTTTTGCCATCTGTTTCCGCTTGCCGTTTTCGCTCTGGTTGTCGGCACGTGGGAACTTGGTTGTCTTCTTCGAGAGGGGAAGGTCTCGATTCATTCACTGGCTCGTCACGCGGCCGCGAGCCTGGTTCCGTTGCTGCTCCCCCTTGCACTGTTGATCCACAGCAGCACCGGCGGCCTTCATGGGTCAACCCATTTCGGCGTTACCCACGTACTTTCGAAGCTCGCTCTTTGCATCGATGTCTTTTCAGTGGGCAATCGTGCAGGCGATGTGGCTATCGTGGCTGGTCTGAGCCTGTTCGTGGTCATTGGTCTGGTTCTGAAATGGTGGACGTGCCAGCCAGAGTTCCGGATAACCGTCTTTTCGCTTCCGCTGGTAGTCCTGCTCGCACCGTTTGACGCGTTTGCTTCGTACGGTGTGATAGAGCGATGCGCGATCAGCTTCGCGTTTTTGCTGACTGCGCTGGTTGGCGTACGACATTCGGTGGCGCCACGTCTCCAGGGAGTCGGCGCACTCGCTCTCACGCTTGTCTTTGTTTTCCGGATCGTGACCGTGACTGAGGATTGGCAGGTCGGCAGTCCTGTCATTCAGACTTACCGCACCACGTTCGCGTCCTTGAAGGCTGGTTCCGTCTTGTTCCAGTACAAGCAGGACACCGCCGACCGCTCTCCATGGAAGGACCCCTACCGCTGGAACCCATATTTGGACAAGGTGGTGGCGCTCGCAACAGTGAATGGCGTTCTCGTGCCCGATTTGTATCTCAAAGCGGGCCAGCAACCCGTGCTTTACCGGAGCGAGAACGTAGCATTGAGGGAGTTCCAGGACGACAGCTCTACCCGAAAACCGAATGTCCTGGCAAATGGCGACATGTTACGCGCGTGGTCCACTGAGCTGCTGGATCGTTTTCCTGACCTTACAAGCCGGTTCACGACGGTCTATCTTGCGGTACTTGACCCGTACCGGCGCTTACCCGAGACGCTTGATGGATGGCAACTCGTTGCGACGTTACCTGAACATCGGCTCTATGAACTGCGTCCCCGTTGAGTTCAAATATCGACCGCAGACGACCATGACGCACGAGAGTTAGACGGACTAGACAATGCATCGGTCGACGGGGCGCATCGAGGAGGCTGTCGTTATTGCTTATCGTCGTCGGTTGCAACGTCTTTGGTTCAAGGCTTTGCCGACGACAGAGCCCGATACGAGCTAGTCGCATCGGAAATTGGCTTTGTCCGATTTTCTTACAAGACTATGAATAGCTTCGATTCGTCTATCGAGACATATCTATCCTCCCTCCACTTCGGTTATCTCGCGGCCAAAACCATAGAGGTCATTGCCGACCTCTACACCTTCAAAGGGCTCGTACTCATACCGTTGCTGTGGTGGATGTGGTTTCAGCCAGATGAGCGTCGAGAATGGCGGCGAGAAATGGTGCTCACAACGCTTTTCAGCGGTCTCCTGGCGCTCCTCGTCGGAAGATTGCTGGCTCACTGGTTACCGTTCAGAGCGCGCCCTGTTTTTAGCGGCGAACTGCATCTGCACTTTGCAGGTCACGTCATCGAGGACGCACAGCTGTCGAATTGGAGTTCCTTCCCAAGCGACCACGCGATGTTATGGATGGCGGTCGCCACTGGCATCTTCCTCGTGTGGCGGGGCATCGGCGTGCTGGCGATTCTCTATGTGGTGCTGGTCATTTGCCTGCCGCGTGCCTATCTTGGCTTTCATTACCCGACCGACTTGCTGGCGGGCGCGCTCGTGGGAGTCGGAATCACCTATCTGATGACGCGAGACGCGATTCGCGTGCGCTGCGCCACTCCGGCGCTGCGATGGATGGAGCGTTACCCGGGACCATCAGCGATGCTGGCCTTTATCGTGTGCCTCGAACTCGCCACGCAGTTCGACGAGCTACGCATGCTGACGGGCAGTGTGATCAAACACCTATGAATCAAACATGGCTGCGTGGGCTCGGCCATACCAAACTCCTGATTCGTCCGCCGAATACTAGGCCTGTTGCTCGCTCCGCGATGCGAAGCTGAACGCCAGCACCGCGAAGATCAGCACGCCCGTGGCGACCTGCTGCCAGTAGAAGTTCCAGCCGATCAGCAACAGCCCGTTTGCCACGAGGCTCAGCAGCAGCACGCCGAGTAGCGTGCCGGGCACATTGGGTCGCCGCGCGCGCGACAGCGTTGTGCCGATGAAGGTCGCGCCGATCGCGTTGAGCAGGTAGCCGTTGCCAGCTTGCGGCACATAGGCTTTCACCATCGATGACAGCAGCAGGCCCACCACGCCATAGACCAGCGCGCCCGCCACGAAAGTTGCGACGACAATGATCGCAACCGGCAGGCCGGAATAACGAGCGACGCCCGGTTGCGTGCCGAGTGCGGCACTGTAGCGGCCGAACACCGAATGCGCGAGCGACACGTGTACGACTAGCGCGAGCGCCGCCACGATCCACAAGGGCACCGGTACGCCGGCGCACGTGCCGTGCGCCAGCGCGCCGAACAGCGGCGGCAACGGGAGGCCGAGCAGGTAGACGGGCTGACCGCCATCGGTCGCAAGCTGCTGCAGAGTCTGCCCGATGAAGAGCGTGCCGAGCGTCGCCAGAAATGGTGCGATGCCGAGGGCCGCCACCAGCATGCCGTTGAACGCGCCCACCAGCAGCGCTGCGCCGAGCACGGCGAGGGCGGCCAGCGGTACCCCCACGTGATGTGCGCTCAAAAGGACGAAAACGAGGCTGCTCACGTCGATAGCCGTGCCAAGCGACAGGTCGACGGCGCCGATCGATAGCGCAAGGGTCATGCCGAGCGCAGCAATCGCCAGCAGCGCGAAATCGTTGAGCAGCACATTGCCTAGATTGCGGGGCTGCGCAAAACCTGGCGAGCACACCGCGAAGAATAGGCTGACGGCGACCAGCGCGCCCGGCAGCGAAAAGCGCTGGATGTGCACGAGCCGATCAGTCATGAGCATGCGTTCCGAGGTGACGGCGACGCAGCAGCGCCGTGGTGGAGACGACGAACAGAATCAGCGCTCCTTCCACGCCGTTGACCCAGTAACTGGAGACGTTGTCGAGCTGAAACCCGTTGCTGACGACGCCGAGGAAGAGCACGGCCAGTAGCGTGCCCGGCATCGTCGGCAGCATGCGGCGCGAGAAAACCACCCCGAGCAGCGCCGCTGCCACGACGGCGAGCAGGTTTTCGCTCGCGCCCGGCGAACTGCCGCTCAGGAGCGCCGACGACGCCAGCGCGGCGAGCGCCGCCGCGAAGCCGCCGAGAATGTAGCTTGCGGCCGCATAAGCGCGCACATTCAATCCCGCCGCGCGGGCTGCCTGGGCGTCTTCCCCGCACGCGCGCAGGCGCAGCCCAAATGGCGTGTAGTGCACCAGCAGAGTGACGAGCACGGCGACGGCGAGCAACGCTGTCGCAAGATGCGGGATACCTGATGCGCCTTCACCGATCAGGAAGGCGAGCAGCGGGGAAGTAGCCGGCACCGAGGTGTTCTGCGTGAGCACGAGCTCGAGGCCCGCGCAAAGGTTCATCGTCGTGAGCGTGGCAAGCAGCGGCAGGATGCGCAGGCCGAGCACCGCGAAGGCGTTGAGCGCGCCGATCGTCACGCCTGCCGCGAGCGCGAGGCCGACCGCGCCCGCGCTCGACACACCCGCACGCAGTGCCACCGCATGAGCAGCCGCGCATAGACCCATGTTCGCGGCGATCGACAGATCCAGTCCACCCTTGATCGAGTCCGCGCCGCCGCCGATCAGCACTGCGGTCAGACCGAACCCGAGCACGCCGAGCACGGCCGACTGCTGCACGATATTGGCGAGATTGGCGAGCGTGAGAAAGAGCGGGGAGGTCGCCGCGAAAACCGCGAACACCAGTGCGAAGGCCAGCACGGCGCCGCCGCGCAGCCAGAATTGCGCGCGAGGGGCGTCTGGCTGGGGCGTCGCCGAACCGGCGCGATCTCCGGCAAGATCGTCGTTGCCCCGCAGCGCATCCAGGCGCTCGATCACCTTGCCGATCATGCTGCATTCTCCTGTTTCGGTGCGCTTTCTTCGCGCGACCGCGCGAGCGTGGCCCACGCGAGCAGGTCCTGGGTATTGGCAGCGTGCGAGGGCACGTTCTGGACGATCGCGCCACGCGCAAGCACGAGTACGCGGTCGGTCACATCGAGCAGTTCGTGCAGGTCGCTGGAGAAAATCAGCACGGCCGCGCCTTCAGCCACGAGGGCATCGATGAGGCGATAAATGTCCGCTTTCGCGCCGACGTCCACACCGACTGTCGGCTCGTCGAGGATATAGATAGCCGCGCCGTCGACTGTCTTGCGGCCGAGCCACTTGCCGAGCGCGACCTTCTGCTGGTTACCGCCCGAGAGATGGCGCACAGGCGCGTGCGGGCCAGGCGTGCGCACGCCGAGCGTGTCGATCAGTGCACATGCTGACGCGGTCTCGCGGCGCGTATTCAAGACGCCAAAGCGGCTGAAGCGCGCGAGGCTCGGCAGTGAAAGGTTGTCGCGCACGGACAGTGCAGTCGCGACGCCCTGGCGGCGTCGATCCTCAGGCACGAAAGCGATGCCCTGGCGCACTGCGTCGGCCGGTCGGCGCAAGCGCACGGGCTTGCCGCGCACACGCAATTCGCCACGGACTCCGCGCTCCAGGCCGAACAGGCTGCGCACCAGCGGCTTGCCGCCCGAGCCGACCAGCCCCGTTACGCCCAGCACTTCGCCCCGCCTTAGCGCGAAGGACAACGGCCCGAAGCGTCCCGTGGCGCAGAGATCGCGTGCTTCAAGCACGACCTCCCGAGGCGATGCGGTTTCACGGCGCGAACGCGCCGCAGGCTGTGTGCCGATCATCGCCGAGACAAGCACGTCGAGGGGCGTGTCGCGCGCATCGACGTGCGCCACATCGACGCCATCGCGCAACACCGTCACCTGGTCGCACAGCGAGGCGATCTCGTTCAGATAGTGCGAGACATAGAGGATCGTGAGTCCGCGTGCACGGAGGCGATCAATGGTCTGCAACAGGCGCTCGACCTCGCTACTCACGAGCGCGGCGGTCGGCTCATCGAACACGAGGATGCGCGGCGTGCGCATGAGCGCGCGCGTGATCTGTACGATCTGCTGCTCTGCGACGCTCAATTCGCCGATCAGACGCTCCGGTGGCAACGCGATGTCGAAATGCACGGCCAGCGCCTCGTTCGCGCGGCGGCGCATGCGGCGCAAATCGAGCGGCAGCAGGGCGCGCAGACGGCGCACGCCGGGCACGGCTACTGGCTCGTCACCGAGCGCGAGCGCTTCGGCCACCGTGAATGTCGGTGAGAGCAGACGCTCCTGGTGAATGAAGGCAATCTCGCTGCGCACTCCCGCGCCAATCTCAACGCCATCGACCTTAATCTCGCCCGCGTCCGCTCGCTCGAGCCCCGCGAGAATCTTGATGAGCGTGGATTTTCCTGCGCCGTTCTGGCCAATCAGTCCATGCACCGTGCCCCGCGCGGCGCTCAACGATGCGCCACGCAGCGCCTGCACGCCGCCGTACTGCTTCGAGAGAGCGCGCAGTTCGAGTGCGGGCGCAACGGCTGCGGCCCGCTTGCCGTTGAGCGGCTCACTCATTTCGAGGCGAACTGGCCGGACTGTGCGGACTGACCGAGCGTCTTCTGCACTTCGGCAGCGTTGTCCTTGGTCACGAGAATCGACGGGACGTAAGTGTAGGGCGGCAGATTGCGCTCGCCACCGAGATAGCGCGCGACATTGTCGACGGCGGTCTTGCCGATCAGCGCGGGCTGCTGCGCCACCACGGCGGCAGCGCTCGACTTCGGATCCTTGACTAGCGACACCACGTCCGGACTGCCGTCGACGGCATAGGTGCGAATCTCGCTGCGATGCGCTGCATCGACGGCCTGGGTCGCCCCCACCTGCGGCACGTCCCACGCGGCCCAGATCGCCGAGATTTGCCCCTTGGGGTATTTCGTGAGCAACTGGCTCACCTGCGCATAGGCGCTCTGCACGGTGTTGGGAATCACATCGCGCAATTCAGGCTCGATGATGTGCACCTTCGGGTAATACTTGAGCACGGCCTTCAACTGGTCGTAACGGATCGCGCACACGGGCACGCCGTAGAAGCCGTTGAATACGAGTATGTTGCCTTCGCCATGGATGTCGTTGACGAGTTTGAGCGCCAGTTGTTCGCCGATGAAAAAATTGTCCGATGTGGTGGCGTTGAGGCTCGACGGGGACGCCGTATCGATGGTGAACAGCGGGATGCTGGCCTGGCGGATTTTTTGCAACCACGGCTCCAGCACGGTCGCGGTACCGAGCTGCTCGATGATGGCGTCGGGCTTCTGCGCGATGAGCGTCTGTATCTGCGCGATCTGGCGATTGTCGTTACGGCCCGCGTCAAGCGCGATCGGCGTGCCGCCCAGACGCTTCACCTCGTCGATGGCGCCTTGATAGGCTTTCAGATCCCAGTAGTGGTCCGTGCCCACCGCCGTAATACCTATGCGCTTGCCTTTGAGCGAAGGTACATCGGCATCACCTTGGGCGTGGGCTACGGCGTTGAATCCTGTCAATACGCCGAGGGCGACGGCAAGCGCGGCAGCGGCGCGTTTGATCGGAGCGATGGAGCGGGTTGTCTCGCGGTTCATGTCGTAGTCGATTCGTTGTCCAGGCTTTCGCCGTGTGAAGGGGGAAGTCGCACTGTGCTGCGAATCTAAACCGCATGGACGGAGAAGGTAAAACATCGAATTGAGCTAAGGATAGTTGGCACTGGATGGAATACTTTCCGGGGAAACGCTGTGGAAGCCGGGCGCCAGGTGTTGGGGACCTAACATGGTAAGTCGCGCGCTGTCGGTGAGGCGCATCGCTATTCATGAACGCCGGATTATCGACAGCACGGTCCGTGGGCGTATCGGACGGGACGAGTCGCAGGCAGGATACCTGCCGCTTGTGGTGATCGACGGCAAGAAGGTCTCGTGGAACGAGCTTGGGCGAATGCTCATGAGCATGGAAGGACGGTATTTCCGGCTCGATATCGCTGATCCGAGCGAAGAGCTTTGAATTGCAACGCCGACGCTGCGGAATGGGCCCCGAACGTTGGCTCGGAAACGGTATTCCAGCCCGGCCGCTCGAACGTGGCAACGCTAGCGGGGCAGAGCTATGGTCGCAGTCATACACGACGATCTTGCGATGGCCTTTGACTTCGTCAGTTACGGAGGTCCAATGGAGCATAACGCGTATGTCTCGCTCGATACGGGCGTGATCTGGTGGACTTCCGATTCCAGTGACGCGTTCGACGAGGAGCTCCCCGACAATCTTGAAACTTCAGATACTTATCTTGCGATACCGCATAAGAACGAGTTTGATCTCGGAGGACATCACGCGCTGCGCTTTGTCGCGCAGGAGTTGCCTGCGCGTTACGAGCAGGTCGAGGGATTCTTCCGGCGGCAGGGGGCCTGTGCGCGTTTCAAAGGTTTGCTCGAGCGTGAAGCCGTTCCCGAGCGTTGGTATTCTTTGGCGGCCGATGCTGACGAAAGCGTGTTGATGCAATGGTGTGCCGAAAAGGGGCTTGAGCTGGTTGAGACGTGACGGACGGCGCTGTTTCAACGCCGAATCTTTGCGCTGGTTGCGCGGCTGTCTGGTCAGGCGACGCGATGCTCGGAGAGTCGGAGGGACTGGCTTGACGAACTGGCGAATATGAATCTGGATGAATCTGGAGTCAGAGGACGGGTGCCTCGGGATCATCCGCGATCTGGACGTCCTCGCTGAGTAGTTGGTCACGGTAACCGGTTCACGGATGCCGGGATCGAGGTGTTCAAGGAACTGATTGCTCAAGCGAAGCGACAGTCTGGCGCGACGTGCAGCGCGGTTAGATGGGCGACGTAGGGCAGGAGACTGCGTCTCGTGCGCCCGAACATACTCAATAGCCCCGGGGCGGATGGATGCGCAGCAGCGGCTCGAAAAAGCTCGGGTGCGTACAAGTCCCGGCAGACAAGGGCGTCATCGCAGGCACCATGTATCGCGCAATCGTCCAATCGCGCGTGTGGCTCAGTGGCCGTGTGCGTCGGCAAGTCCGGTCGGCGTTCCGCCTCGATCTGGTCGATGGATGGCAGCCCGCTTTCCAGCGATTCAGGCACATGGCGCAAAAGCTGATATTCGGCGACACCCATCGGCTTGGCAACGCCGCGCAGCGCATATTCCGCAACGAGCCGGTTCTTCTCCTTGCACAGTAGCAGTCCAATGGTCGGCTGGTCTTCCGGAGCCTTGACCTGTGCGTCGATCGCGGAAAGGTAGAAGTTGAGCTGGCCTGCGTACTCGGGCCTGAACGGCGTCGTTTTCAGTTAGACGACGACATAGCAGCGCAGCTTCAGATGATAGAAAAGCAGGTCGATGAAAAACTCGTCACCGCCGACCTCCAGCCGGTACCCGGTTCGAGGAGAAACCGCGTGATGTGCTGCGTGAGTGCACGCTCGATGTCGCGCTCCTGGGCGTTCTCGGTCAAGCCGAGGAAGTCAAAGATATAGGGATCCTTGAGGGCGTCGCGCGCGAGATCGGATTGCTGGGGGGGCAGCCGGTCGGCGAAATTCGTGACGGCGCTGCCGGCACGCGCATGCGCCGCCGTCCAGCTTGTCGAGCAGCATGACGACATGCGACCACGGTAATTGTGCAACGGGCTGTTGCACAGATTCCGGCTGCGGAAAAGGCTTGCGCCAGGGCTCGCATGTACTTTAGGTTGCGCGAGGAGAATCCGCGCATGTCGGGAAAGGCTGCCTTGAAGTCCCGCGCGAGCCGGTCTAGCGGAGCCGCCGCGTAATTTTCCGATTGTACGATTGCACCGCATCAAATGTCCCCGTCAAGTTCAAACGTCGTGGTGCCAGCTAAATAGAAATGTCGGGTTTTTCTCGCTGTTTCCTGTCTTTTTTCAAGGTTTTGGGGCGGGGCGGCGAAGCCGCCCCCTGTCCATCCCTCATTTTGAGCTGACTTCGAGAATCGCCTGATTAAGGTCGGCGACCTCGATTGCGCGCTGCTTCTTCAGCCCGATCAGCGCCTTCTTTGCCTGGACCTGCTCGCCGCAGTGCGTGCGCGATGGGGACCCCGCTGCCCGGCGATCGTCGCGGATGGCCTGAACGCGGCGGGCGACTTCCAGTGCGCCCGCGAGGCGCTTGTTCTCAATCTCCGCGCCCTGATCGATATGGGTGATGCGGTCATATTGCCGGTACGGCAGTACCGCGCCGCGGGCCTGCACCTCGATCACGCCATCGGGATACTCGACGACCTCGACATATTCATGCGTAAGCGCCCGGCTGACGGGCGTGTCATCGAGCAGGTACAGCACCCGGTCGTACTGCACCGTCAGTGCATTCGAGATCCTGTGCGGGACACGGTAGGCCAGGATCTGCCGCAGATCCTCGTCGTCGCGCAGCGGCCGGTGTGCATCGTAGTCGCTCCTGGGTGGCTTGCCGAACCGCCGGTTGAAGTCGGCGATGAAGGAGGGCGCATACGCATTCGCGGCGTCCCGCGTGCTGATGCCGCGCAGCCTCAGCTCCTTGACCAGCCGGTCCTGCAACGTCTGGTTCGCGCGTTCCACGCGTCCCTTGGCCTGGCTCGTGTTGGCACAGAATGCGTCGATATTGAGCTCATACAGCGCCCGGCTAAACTGGGTGACGCCTTTGCCCGCCGTCTCCGAGCGTTGCTTCACGTAGAAGACGCTGGCCTTGTCGCTGTAGAACGCCACCGGCTTGCCGTGCGCGCCCAGATACTTCGACAGTGCCTCGAAATAGCTGAAGGTCGACTCCGTCGCCGTGAAGTGCAGCGTCATCAGCCGTCCGGTCGCGTCGTCGATGAAGACCAGCAGCGTGCAGGCGGGCGCCCGGTCCTCGAACCAGCGGTGATCGCTGCCGTCGATCTGGATCAGTTCACCGAGGCACGCGCGGCGGTTACGCGGCTGGTACACCTTCGGCGGCCGATCCCTGCGCGGCACCCACAGTCCCGCGGCAATCATCAGCGTGCGCACCGTTTCGACCGCCAGTTCGATGCCATGACATTCCCGCAGCTTCTCGCGCGCCAGGGTCGGCCCGAAATCCGCGTAGCGTTCGCGGATCAGCGCCAGCGCCCGCTGCGCCTTGCCAGCAGGCAGCTGGTGGTTGCCCGCACGCCCACGCTTGCCTGACACCAGCCCGGCCACGCCGGCCGCGTCGTAACGCAGCACCAGCCGTTCGATCTGGCGCACGCTCAACCCCAGACGTTCGGCGGCCTGGCCCGGCTTGAGCCGGGCCTCGGTCACGGCCTGGATGACCTTCAGCCGATCGATCTCGCGCATCGTCATCGTGATCGTCCGAGTCGCGTTCATCGCCGGCTCCCTGAGCGGATGTCCGGCAGTCAAACTACCCAGAACACGACATTTCTATTTAGCGGAAACCCGACATTTCTATTTGGGACCTACGTCAAAAATATTGATAATTTATATTATGTCAAATTCCATATTTGTCGAAGACCGCCACCACGGGACACCGACGATGCCCAATCACGATAGCGAGCTGTCCAAAGCGCGAGTCTCCGTCGTACCGCAATCGACGCCCGGATGCTGGACGATTCAGTGATCGTCAACAAAGCTGGCTCGACAATTCAATGTCAACTTTCCGCGCACTCAATCAGATCCTTCACGAATTACGACCCTCCACTCGGATCGGGTGCTTCCATGCGCGCGATATGCCGCAATTAGACAATTGCTAAATCTTTCTTTGTGCCCTTGAGGAATAAGCTTTCAAGCTACCGCGAATACCGCTATCGCAGCTCAAGCGGATTTTTTATCGTTGTCTATTGGCTTGTGGCTCAGAGACGTTTCGCATTTTCTCCCGCCCGGCGAGCGTCTCCTCGCGCCAGAAGACTGCGCATGCGCTACGTACATTTCGACGCGGCGCACGGACACAACGCGTTCGCCGCGTTGCCGTTTGCCTCGGTCTTCGATGCATGTTCGAACACCCGTAGACGCTCGGCATCCGCAATCAGTCGTTTCTTGGTCGTCGAGCGTCCCGCCGATCCGAAGCCCATCACCTTTTCGTATTCACCCGGCCTGTCGTGCCTGAAACGATTAAAGAAGTCATCCCCCGGCAGGCCGTTATCAAGGCTCATCAGGCAGCCGTAGTCGAGCGACGCGCAATCGCTCAGCGAGCGCGCCGCGTCCGCCAACGCGCGATAACGGCTTTGCAACGGTTCGTCGCGACCGAAAAGAGCGTGCAGTTCCTGATAAGACACGAGTCTCTTGCGCCTGGCGGCACGCAATAGCATCGCGGCAATATCGCGGGTCCTATCAGTGTTCATGTCATTCTCCTTACCACCTGCTTGCAGTGCCCAATGGCACCGATGAGAGCGCTGCTGTCACCTTTGATCGTTTTATGCGTATCGAGTCAGAAAGTGCCCGGGGGAAAGTATTTCCGGGTATTGAGCGACGCAGTCAAATTAAGCAGATGGTTACCGGAGTCGGGATTCACAGCGATACTCTGCGCGAATGTCCCGTTTTCCTATAGTCCGCCTGGAAAAGCGCCGCGAAACGGTTTTCAATCTTCAGAACCCATTTTTCGCAGATTTCAAGCGAATGCGACCCTGCATCGAAAAATGCATTCGAATTGCATTCGCAAAACAGAAATCCACGCATTCAAACGATTCTGTCTTCCGACCTGCCGCGCCCACTATCAAGCCCCAGACGCCAAGCTCTGTGCGGCTTGGCGGTATTTGGCGGCTATCGGCGCGAGCCCAGCCAGATTGATCTTTTCTTTAAATCAGTTCAATCAGGTTAGCAAACGTGAAATTCAATCGCAAGGAAGATCTTTACGGTTGTAGAAAGAAAAAGATAGTGCGGACGTCTTACTCGACGATTACGTCGTTTTCTATCAGAGGAAAGACGCGATTGATTTTTTATTCTTTTAGACACAGCGGGCGACTTTTCGATTATCTGTAAGTGGGCGTGCCCTCTTCTCTGTCTACACCAGCAACCGATTGCAGTCCGGTCAGCGACCCAACGGCGGAGTTCTTCAATGCATCGACCGAATGACGATTTACCGACCGTCGCACGACGTCTCACGGCGGGCAAGAAACTGCTCGACGGCATCGCTGCGGCCGAGGTCGCGAAACAGATGGGAATGGCAAAGACGACCGTCGAGCGATACCGCAAGCTATTGGAGCAAGGCGGGCTCGACGCGCTCAGAAACATGAGCGTCGGCGGGCGCCATTCCGCACTCGCGGTGGCGGATCTGGACTGGTTGGCCGAGGCGCTGAGGGCCTCGCCGCGCGACTATGGCTTCGACTCCGATGGCTGGAGCAATGCGCGCATGCGCGAGCTGATAAGCCGTCAGTTCGGCATCTCTTACTCGCGGGTCTATGTATGGCAACTGGCCACCAGACTCGGCGTGTCTTACCGGCTCGGCCGAAATGCACACTAAAACGGCGGCCGCACCAGGCTAACGCACGCGCGTTCGCATCGGCTCAGGCGCTTTCTCGAACCTTTGGCAAAAACTGCGGCGCGAATTCGACCTGCGACCATTGGAACGGCAACGCGCCGCGGCTGCGCCGGACTTCGTCCACATGGAACCGCACGAGCCGCTGCGCGCCCGCAAATGCCGCGAGTTCGTCGCCGTCCCAGACGATCTCCGCTCGCACCGCCAGATAAAGCAGATCGCCGGTTGCGAAGTCGATGAACAGCAGGCCCGCGCGCGGATCGTGCACGAGGTTGCCGATCGTGTTGAAGAAGCGGTTGCCGCTGTAGTCGGGCGTGGTCAGCGTATTTGCGTCGTCCACGCGCACGAAGCCCGGTGCGCCGCCGCGATGCGAAACGTCTACACCCTTCCCCACCCCCGCTTCCTCGCTCAGATTCGCACTAGCGATAAAGAACGTGTCCGCGCTCGCGAGCAATTCGCGGTCGGCACTGTCCAGGCGGGTGGAGATCTCGGGCTGCACGCCCGTCGCGGCCGGGTCCCGCTCGATGAAAGACGGCGTACGGCTCTGGATGTACTTCGGGCAATTGCCGAAACTCTGCATGACTTCGAGCTGCAACGCGTCGCCCTGCACGGACCGTACGACGCCATTCACCCGATTGCGGCGCCGCGTGCGCGGTTCGATACCCAGCGCGCCGAGCTGCGCCCCTTCGCGGCACGCCGCGGCGAGCGGATCGCCAGCCAATGCGCCGCCTTCGATGCGCAGCGTGCGCGCGTCGGGTGACGTGACGAAGCCCGGCGAACTCGCGCGTAGCGTCGCCCACGGCTGACCGCTCGCATCGACGCCGCCGATCACGAGCAACGGCTGCGCGGCAAAGAACTCGCGATGCTGCTCCGGCATGAAACGGCGAATGCCCCGACGCCCCATCGACTCCGCCACGTCGCGCACACCCGCGCGCTGCTGCGCATCCTGCTCGCCGGCATGAAACGGCGACACGTCGGCTCCCCAGTTATTGAGCGGAACGAACTCGGACATGATCTGACTCCCTTGCAAGATCTGAAGCGGCTCTGAACGCGTATCACGCCGCCAGCAAACCCGCCTTCGTCGACGGCATCGCGATGAAACGCGGCAATGCTTCCACGCGACCCAGCCACGCACGAATATTGGGATACGGCTGCAACGACACGCCGCCTTCGGGTGCGTGAGCGATATACGTGTGCGCGGCGATATCGGCGATCGTGACGTGCGCGCCAGCCACGAACGGCTTGCCGGCAAGCTCCGCGTCGATCACGTCGAACAGCTTGACGGCGATCTGCTTAGCACGCTCGTGGTCGAGCGGCGCGCCGAATACGGTAACGAGCCGCGCCGCGCACGGCCCGTATGCGATCTGGCCTGCCGCGAGCGACAGCCAGCGCTGCACCGCTGCGGCGCCGATTGGATCGTTGGGCAGCCACGACGCGTCGCCATAGCGCTTCGCCAGATAAACGAGAATCGCGTTCGAGTCGAACAGCGTCAGCTCGCCGTCCTGAATCGTCGGCACCTGACCGAACGGGTTCAGCGCGAGGTACTCGGGCTTGCGGTTCTCGCCCGCCTTCATGTCCAGCTCGATCACCTCGAACGGCAGATCGAGCAGCGACAGAAACAGCTTCACGCGATGACCGTGGCCTGACAGCCGTGTCGTATACAGCTTGATAGGCTGGGCGGGTCGGGTGGCGGACATGGAGGTCTCCGGACAGGTTGAATGACACGCCCAGCATAGGGCGTAGGCACTACCGCGCGGAAGCCCGATAATCCGGGAAACACAGTCAAGCGAGAATGGACAATCGATCATGGCCGATGTGCGCAACGTGAACCTGAACCGCCTCGCGATCTTCGTCGCGGTCATCGAGGCGGGCTCGCTGAGCGCCGCCGCGACGCGGCTCGGACTCGCGAAGACGATGGTCAGCACGCACATGCAGCGACTCGAGGCGGAGGTCGGCGCGAGCCTGCTGGTGCGCACCACGCGGCGGCTCGGCGTCACCGAGGCGGGCCGCACGTTCTACGAGGCGAGCGTGAAGATACTGCGCGCCACCGAGGACGCGTTGAACGCGCTCGGCGGAGAAACCTCGCCGGTGCGCGGCACGCTGCGCGTCAGTGCGCCGAACGACTACGGCGCGCTCGTCGTCACGCCCGCGCTGGTCGAATTGCGCCGCACCCACGCACAGCTCGACGTGGAGCTGCTGAGCAGTGACCGCTACGTCGATCTGATTGCCGATGGCATCGACGTCGCGATCCGGCTTGGTCGTCTCGCGGATTCGAACTATCGCGCGGTGAAGCTCGGCAGCTTCGTCAAGTGGCTCGTCGCGAGTCCCGAGTTCCTGCACACGTGGGGCGTGCCGAATACGCCGGCCGCTTTGGAGACCCTGCCCTATTGCGCGTTGTCGGTGCTGCCGCATCCGTTGACGCTCGATCTGCGCCACGCCGACGGTAGAACCGCGAGCGTGCGCTGTGAGTCCGCTCTGCGTGTCAACACGGCCGATGCCTGCCGCGCGGCGACGCTCGCGGGCGGCGGCATCGGTCTGCTGACGGATTTTTCGATCGCGGACGACGTCGCGGCGGGACGGCTGATCCGGCTGCTGCCCGAATGGGCAACCGCGCCGGCGAGCATCCAGGCCGTGTTTCCGCCGACGAGTCACCCGCCGGCGAAAGTGCGCGCATTGATCGATACGCTGAAGCGAAGGCTCGCGGCGGACCCCGCGGACTAGCGCGGCAGATCCTCCTGGCGTTCCCATTCCAGCGCAACGGCGGTTAGCTTCTATCCCCGCGATCGCCCGATTTGCTCTACTGCGACGATGCGCGCCGCGCCCCGCGGCCGCGCCTGATCGTCAATGTGGAGAGCTCATGTCCGCCATTTCCCGTCCTGCTCAAAGGGTCCTCACCGTCGCGTGTCCGAGCGCGGCGGGCCAGGTTGCCGCCGTCGCCGGCTTTCTCGAACGGCATCGTTGCTATGTCGACGAACTCACCGTTTTCGACGACGAACTCAGCGAGCGCTTTTTCGTGCGCTGTGTGTTTCACCACGTCGATCGCGACGACGCGTTGCAGATCGCCACGCTGAAGCAGGAATTCGCGCCGATCGCCGAACGCTTCCGGATGACGTGGGCGATCCACGATCTGTCGGTCCGGCCGAAGGTCATGATCATGGTGTCGAAGCTCGAACACTGCCTCGCCGATCTGCTGTTTCGCTGGCGCATGGGCGAGCTGAAAATGGACATCGTCGGCATCGGCTCGAATCATCGCGATCTCGAACCGCTCGCGCGGCAGCACGGCCTGCCGTTCCATCATCTGCCGATCACCGCCGACACGAAGCCGCAACAGGAAACGCAACTGCTCGAGCTGTTCGACTCGTCCGGCGCCGAGCTGCTGATTCTCGCGCGCTACATGCAGATCCTGTCCGCCGAAACGAGCCGCGCGCTCGCCGGTCGCGCGATCAATATCCATCATTCGTTCCTGCCGGGGTTCAAGGGGGCGAAACCGTATCATCAGGCCCATGCGCGCGGCGTCAAGGTGATCGGCGCCACCGCCCATTTCGTCACCGACGATCTCGACGAAGGTCCGATCATCGAGCAGGGAGTCGAACCGGTCGATCATTCGTACAGCCCCGAACGGCTGCTGACGACCGGACGCGACGTCGAATGCATCACGCTCGCGCGCGCGGTGAAGGCGTTCGTCGAGCGGCGCGTGTTCATCAACGGCGAGCGCACCGTCGTGCTGCGGTAAACAGAAAAACGCCGCTGAAAAGCGGCGTTTTCATCAGGCTGAGCCGGCGCTTGCCGACTTACTTCACCCAGCTATCCACGCGGTCCGAATGCGCGCTGATCCACGCGTCGGCCGCCGCAGTCGGCTTTTCACCATTCTGCGTGGCCAGCATCACCGTGTCGATCTCGCCCGGCTTCCATTGGAACTTCTTCAAGAACGCGACCACCGTCGGCGCTTTTTTCTCGAGCTCGGGATTCACCACCGTATCGACGTGCTCCGCTTCACCGAACACCTTCTTCGGATCGTCGAGGAATTTCAGCTTGTACTTCGCGAACATCCAGTGCGGCTTCCAGCCGGTCACGATAATCGGCTTGCTGGCCGCCTCCGAGCGCGCCAGTTCGGCGGTCATCGCGCTGCCGGAACTCGGCATCAGCTGATAGTCGAGTCCGTACGCCTTGATCGCCTCGCTGGTTTTCTGCATCACGCCAGCTCCAGCGTCGATGCCGACGATGCGCGCGCCGAATTCCGCCTTCTTCGCCTGCAGATCGCCGACGCTCTTCACGTCCACGTTGTCCGGCACGATCAGCCCGATCTTCGCGTCGTTGAAGTTCGCCCCGAGGTCGACCACCTTGTCCTTGAAGTTGTTCCAGTACGCGCCGTGCGTGACTGGCAGCCACGCGGACAGCGTCGCGTCGAGATCGCCGCGCGCCACGCCTTGCCACATCACACCGGCCGCCACCGGCACCAGTTGCACCTGATAACCGAGGCGTTTTTGGATCACCTCGGCGGCCACGTTCGACGTCGCAACGCTATCGTCCCAGCCCTCCACGTAACCGATCTTGATGGTCGGCTTCGAATCGGCCGACACGCCCGCACTGACCGCCGCCAGCATCACCCCCAACGCGCTTGCCACCACTATCTTTCCGATCAGTCTCATCGACGTTCTCCCGTTGATACATTTGCCAATTGACGCGTTTGCCATCGAACCGCAGATCGCGCATTTAGAATCGCCAGCCAGAATTGCCAGGTAGTGTTGTTTTGCGACATGCAGTTGTCCGCATGCGACTTCCACGCACATCCGCGCAGTGTTTGCTGTTTCTTGTGGTGTTATCAGTCGTATTACTTGTCGACGACGAGATCGCTCAGCGGCTTGCTACAGCACAGCAGCACCATGCCCTGATCGATCTCGCGCTGACGGATACCGCCCGCGTGCTTCATCGCCACTTCGCCCGACACGAGCTTGACCTTGCAGGTGCCGCACATGCCTTGCGTGCACGACGCCGGCAGCCGCACGCCCGCCTGCTTCGCCGCTTCGAGCACGTGCTGGCCAGCGCCGCACTCGATCTCGCGATGACTGCGCGCAAAGCTCACCTTGTAGCGCGCTTCGGTTTCGACTGGCGCCGGCGCATCGCGCAGCTCGTCGGCGGCATGCGCTTCGGCCAATGGCGCGGCCACCTCGCTGACGGTCTCGAACGAGAAGCTTTCCTCGTGATAGTGCCGGCGATCGAAGCCCCCTTCGTCGAGCAGCTTGCGCACCGCCTGCATATAAGGCGCGGGGCCGCAGGTGAAGATTTCGCGCTCCAGAAAATCCGGCGCAATCAGTTTCAGCAGCGGCAGCGTCAGAAAGCCGGTGATGCCGGGCCAATTGGTGCGCGCGCCCACGCGCTCGCAGACGAACGCGGTGCGGAAATGCGCCTGATTTGCGGCGATCAGATCGAGTTCGCGCGCGAAGATGATGTCGTCCGGCGTGCGCGCGCTATGCACGAAGACGATATCGCTGTCCTCGCCGAGTTCATGATGCGTACGGCTCATCGACATCAGCGGCGTGATGCCCGAGCCCGCCGACAAAAACAGGAACTTGCGCGCCGGATGCCGCGCGCAGGTGAATTCGCCGGCAGGCCCCAGCACGCGTACCTGCATGCCCGCATGCAGATGGTCGTGCAGCCAGTTGGACACCGGGCCGCCCGGCACGCGCTTGACGGTGATCGAAATCGTATGCGGTCGCGTGGGCGGCGACGAGATCGTATAGCAGCGATTGATCCGCTCGCCGTCGATCTCCAGCTCCAGCGTGATGAATTGCCCCGGCTCGAACACGAACGCGCGGCCGGATGGCGCGCGGAAGAAGAAGCTCTTCACGTCGTGCGTTTCGCTGCGGACCTGGCAGCACTCCAGCGTGTCGTCGGAATCACTGCTCCAGCGCGCCGGCAGCGCGTCCCAGAAGCGCGGCTGCGTCACACGGCTCAACGCGCCCGCTGGATTCTGTGAAGTCTGCTCGATATCCGCTTGAAACATGGCCTGATCGCGCATCATGGTTGTCCCCCCGCTCGTCATTGCGGTGTTGCACTCAGCGCGCGAACGACACGACTTTCTCGTCGTGCGCTGCTCGCGGGTTCGCGTCGTAATCCGCGAGACGGCCGATATACCATTCGCAGAACTTTTCGACGAGTCCTTCGGTGAACGGCGAATACGGACCCGGCTCATACGCGCTGCTCGTCGCGCCGCGCTGCGAATATTCGACGAGCGCGCGATCCTGGTCGTTGGTCGCTCGCCACACGGCGGTCAGATTGTCGACGTCGTAATCGATGCCTTCGCGCGCGTCCTTGTGCACGAGCCATTTGGTGCGCACCAGCGTCTTGCCGGCCGACAGCGGAATCACCGAGAAACTGACGATATGGTCGCTCATGAAGTGATGCCACGAATTCGGCTGGGTCCAGAACGACAGGCCGCCGAGGTCGGCCTCCTTGAAACCGCCGAGCAGTTTCTTCGAGGCGACCTTCGCGTCGAGCGTCTGCGATTCGCCGTCGCGATCGAGCGGCAGACGTTGCGTGCGAAACCCGGTGACCAGATCGGCGAGCCGCTCGATTTCCGCCGATGGCAACTGCATCGCCTCCCACTGCGCGGTGCGGCGCGCGACCGTCGCCTCGAACGCGGCCATGCCCTCTTCGTTCGCCGGCGTGCGCTGATAACCGAAACC
This sequence comes from Paraburkholderia sp. EG304, assembly GCF_046543485.1. Lineage (NCBI taxonomy): Bacteria > Pseudomonadati > Pseudomonadota > Betaproteobacteria > Burkholderiales > Burkholderiaceae > Paraburkholderia > Paraburkholderia sp. EG304. Next base: position 59,254 of record NZ_JBKGUA010000026.1, read on the forward strand.
GTATTCGTACAGCGAGATGGTCAGCTCCGGATGGTTCGCGACGCAGTGATAGCACTCGCGATTGTTCTCCATCGTCAGCTTCCAGTTGCCCTCCTCGATGATGTCGATCGACGCGGCGATCTTGCAGCCGGCCAGATCGTGCGGCAACAGATACGGCTCCATCGCGGCGCGCATCACTGAAAAATCGGCGGGCGGCTGCTCGGCGAGACAGATGAAAATCAGCCCCGCGAGATTTTCGACATGCACCGCCTTCAGGCTATGTTTGCAGCGGTCGAACTGTTCGCCCATGTGCTCGGCGAACATCAGGTCGCCATTGAGGCTATACGTCCAGCTGTGATACGGACAGACGATATTGCCGAGCGAGCCCTTGCCGGTATTGCACAGACGCGCGCCGCGATGGCGGCAGACGTTATGAAACGCGCGCACCTGCATGTCGTCGTCGCGCACGATCAGGATCGAGTCGTTGCCGATCTCGACCGTCACATAGTCGCCCGGCTCGGGCACGTCGGGCTCGACCGCGACCTGAATCCAGTGCTGGCGGAAAATCGCGTCGAGATCGAGCGCGAATATTTCCTCGCTCGTATAGAACGGCGCTTCCAGCGTGTAATTCTGCTTGCGGCGTTCGATCATTGCGCGAACGTCTGCGGAAACTTTCATTGTGTGCTCCGTTGCGTGTCACGTCTGGCGCCGCGCCAGGCCCTCCTGGTCGCATGCTGGCCCGAGCCGGAATTCAGTAATCCACCAGTTGATGCTCGCGCAAATACGCGAGGATCACTTGTGCTTTTTCGACGGAACTCCCTTCAATTACGACGCTGCCGCCGCGGCTCTCGGTCGTCGTCGCCGACAGCATGCGGGCGTGGCCCGAGCGCTTTTCGGCGGCGGCGAGTCGCACCGGTTTCGAGGCGGGGCCGATCGTCCACGCGGACTGTTCGGGAGTGGTGCGCTGCGGCGCGGCGCCGCCGACCGCGGCGGTGCGCTCGATCCTGCCTTCGCGCAGCCGCGCATACGCGTACGAGGTCGCGGCGTTCGCGAGCGGATGCACGGCGATCAACGCGGGCAGTCGCACTTCGACGCGCCGTCGCAGGCCCTTCGGCATGAACTGCCGGACTTGCGCACAACCGTCGCGCACAGCCAGATCCACGGCGGCGCCGACGAGCGGTACCGCCAGCGCATGCGCGACGCGATACGGCAGCATGCCGCTATCGAAGCCGCCTTCGGCGCGCGTGCCGGTGAGAACCAGTTCATAGCCACGCAAACGCGCGGCGAGTTGCGGCGCCGGATCGGCGTCGGGTGGCATCTCCAGCACTTCGACCGAACGCGCGCCGAGCGCCAGATATTCGTTCAGTGCGGCGTTCGACGGATCGCCCGCATGCAGCACGTCGAGCGTCGCGCCGTGCGTTCTCGCGAGCGACAGCGCCAGCGTCAACGCCGCCGCATCGTTGCGGCTGTAGCGCGCGACGCCGCTAACCGGATGACGTCCGATTGAAACCAATACGGCGATCTTCATGCGAGCACTCCTTCGGCAAGCTTGCCCGGCTGCAGCAGTGCGGCCGACGTCGCACGCGCGCCGCGCGCCGCGGCCGCCGCTTCGTTGAGCGCCGCGATGGTTTCCTGCGCGTCCGCGATCACGGTCAGATTCGCGCGCTTGGCGATCGGCGCGCTCGCGTCGAGGTTCACCGCGATCACATGGCGGCAATCCTTGATGCCCTGCAGATGCTGCACAGCGCCGGAGATACCGAACGCGATATACACGCTCGCCTCGACGGTCTTGCCGGTCGCGCCGATCTGCTTGTCGCGCGTGAACTTGCCGTCGTCGACGGCGACCCGGCTCGCGCCGATCGCCGCGCCGAGGGTCGTCGCGAGCCGCTCGAACGCGGCTACGTCGCTCACGCCATTGCCCGCAGATACGATGAAGTCCGCTTCTTCCAACGCGACCTGCGCTGCGTCGATTTCGTCGATGCCGAGATCGCGTATTGCGCGTTGCACGAGCGGGCGATCCGCTTCCCGGTCGAAGCGCCACGCGACCCGTTCGCCCGCGCCGACGAACGGCAGCTTCGGGTCGACCGCATTCGGCGCGAGCAGCACGACTTCGGGCAGCGCGCGGCTGGCTAGCGCCGTATTCGCGCGGATATAGGTGGACACGTGCGCCGCATCGATCTCGACGACGTGCGTCGCGACGCTCGCATCGGCCACCGACGCATAACGGCGGCCCAGGTCGCCGTCGCCGGTCGCGTTGTCGGGCAGGAAGACATGGGCCGGCGCGTATGCGGCGACGCAGGCCGCCAGCGCATTCAGCTCATCGTCCGGCGCGTACGTGCGGCGATGAAACATCGGCAATTCGATCAGTTTGTCGGCGCCGAGCGCGGCGGCATCGCCGGTAAATTCGCCGAACACCAGCAGCGCGACTTCGGTTTGCAAGTCCGCGATCAGCGCCGCGGCGGCGAGCGTTTGCCGCGCATGTTCATCGAGCGCGCCGCGATCCGCGTGCGCCGCTACCAGCAGCACATGGTGCGGCGTGGCCGTCGTACGGCGCGGCTTCGGCTGCTCGCGATGCGCGGCATGACGCGCATCAGCTAACGACGCACTGCCGCCGGCAGCCGTCACGCCAATTGCGCCGAGCGTGATGCGCTTGAGTCCGTGTGCCGTCACCGTGAACGGCCGGCGCGGATCGATTCGTTTGAGCGTATTCATCATCGCGTTACTCCAGCGCCGCGGCGACCAGTTCGGCCACGTCCAGCACTTCCGGGCGCGGCCCCACTACCCCTTCGAGCATCGCCGTGCAATTCGGGCAGCCGACCGCGACGATCTCCGCGCCGCTCGCGCGCGCGTCATCGATACGGATATCGGGAATCCGCCGTTTGCCGGGAATATCGGTCAACGGTGCGCCGCCGCCGCCACCGCAGCAGCGTCCGCGCATCCCGTGCCGCTCCATCTCGACCACCTTGATGCCGATGCTCTTCAACACACGGCGCGGCGCTTCGGTCTCACCGTTGTAACGGCCCAGATAGCACGGGTCGTGATACGCGATGTTGCGCTCCGTCACGGCGGCGGCCGCGCGCGGCGACAGCTTGCCGCTCGCGATCAGTTCGTCGATCAGCGCCGTGTGATGCTGCACCTGGTAGAAGCCGCCGAGCGCGCGATACTCGTTGCGCAGGCTATGCAGCACATGCGGATCGGCGGTGACGATGCGCGCGAACGAGTACTGCGAGAGCGTGCCGATCAGCGTACGAGCCAGTTGCTGGAACGTGGCTTCGTCGCCGAGACGCCGCGCGGTGTCGCCGGTATCGGTTTCGACGCCGCCCAGCACCGCGTAATCGACGCCGGCGCGGTTCAGCACCTTGACCAGCGCGCGCAGCGTGCGCTGATAGCGCATGTCGAACGCGCCTTCGCCGGCGATCAGCAGCACGTCCACATGACGGCCAGGCTGCGCGACCTGCACCTGCAGATCGACGGCCCAGTCGTAACGCGCACCGATGTCGTAGCCGTTGCTGCTGCCGGTCTCGCGCAGATTCGCGAGCGTCGCCGGCCCTTTGCCCGGCACGCTGCCCTCGACGAGCGTCTGGTTGCGGCGCATGTCCACGATCGCGTCGACGTGCTCGATCAGCATCGGGCACTCCTGCACGCAGGCGCGGCAGGTCGTGCACGACCACAGCGTGTCGGCTTCGATCAGCGACGAGATCAGCGGCTTGCCCGGCGCGCCCCCATGCTTGCCGACCGGAATGCCGGGCGTCGGGCTGCCCGCGTACTGCGCGTCGGTGCCGCCGACCATGCCGGTCACCAGATCCTGAATCAGCTTCTTCGGGTTCAACGGCTGTCCCGCCGCGAACGCGGGGCACGCCGCTTCGCATTTACCGCATTGCACGCAGGCATCGAAGCTCAGCAACTGGTTCCAGCGGAATTCGACCGGCTTGCCGACCCCGTATTCCTTCGCGTCGAGCAGCGGCATTTTCAATGCGGTGGGCGGCACCGCGTCAGGAGCGTTACGCGCCGCGGCCGCATCGGCAAAGCGCTCCTGACGCGGATGAAACGCGAGGTGGAGCAACCCGGCCAACGCATGCTTCATCGGACCGCCGCGCGCCGCGCCGAACGTCATCGTGAACGCGCCCGCCGCGATCAGCAGCGCGACGATCACAGCAAGAGCACCGGACATCGCCGTCGCGGGCAATGCGATGAACAAGGCGAGACCGAGCGCGAACGAACCCAGCAGCAACGGCAACTGATCCCACGGTCCCCGCGAGAGCCGCGCCGGCACTGCTTTCGCGCCATGCCGGCGGCGCCAGACGAACACCGTGCCGATCAGCATCGCCAGCGCGGCGACGAAGATCAGCTTGTCGAGCCACGGCGAGTAGATCGCGAAGCCGTAGTTGACGAACACGAGCGCCATCGCGAGGATCGCTCCGCCCGCCGTCGCAACGTGCGTGCGGGCGATGTACGGATCGCGCGCAACCACATGATGCAGGTCGACGAAGTAGCGCTTCGGGATCGCGAGCAGATTGGCCCAGCCGTAGGCGCCCGCGACGGTCGCGCGGCCCTCGCGCCAGTAGGCGGCGCGGCGTGCCAGCGCGAACGCGAGACCGGCCACCGACACCCACAGCAGGACGGTGATGACAAACACGGGGCTCATCGTCAGAAATCCTTGCAAAGGCGCAGCGCGTCGTAGATCGCGCCGTGAATGTTGTGCATCGAGATGCAGTCGCCGACCCGGAACAGCAGGAAGCGGCCGTTGCCGAGTTCTTCGTCCAGACACGGCTGCGGTTCGGACGCGAACAGCTTGTGCACGTCGACCTGGCCGCGATTGAGCGATTCAGGCTTCAGCTTCCAGTAAAGCTGGTCGTTCGGCGTACTGCCGTTTTCGATCACCACCTGATCGACCGCGCGTTCTTCCTGCTCCTCGGTGTACTCGTTGCGGATCACGGCGATCTTCTTGCCGTCCTCCTCATACACCTTGTCGAGCCAGTAATTGGGCGTATGGATCACGCCTTGTGCGTACAGCCGGCGATAGAAGATCGGGAACGTGGTGCCGCCGACGTCGTCGGCAACCTTCACGTCGGGCGTGACGATCTCCACGTTCCCGCCACGGCTCGCGATGAAATCAGCGACGCCCGCGCCCGCATGCGTGCTGACGCCGTCGTACACGAGCACGTTTTTGCCCGGCTCGACCTTGCCGGCCAGCACGTCCCACGAACTGACCGCGAGCCCCGCGTCGACACCCCATGCCGCGACCTGCGACGTGAACGCCGAACCGCCGGTGGCGAGCACGACGATGTCGGGCTTCTCGGCCATGATGGTCCGCTCGTCGGCGGCGACACCGAGGCGGCGGTCCACGCCGAGGCGCTTCGTCTCCATGTCGAACCAGCGCACGATGCCCGCCATCTGCTCGCGCTGCGGCGCTTTCGCCGCCAGCATGATCTGGCCGCCGACGTGATCGTTCTTCTCGAACAGCACCACGTCGTGACCGCGCGACTTCGCGACGCGCGCCGCTTCGAGCCCCGCCGGTCCCGCGCCGACCACGACGACCTTGCGCTTCGGCCCGCGCGACTTCACGATCACGTGCGGCATCGTCGCTTCGCGTGAGGTCGCGGCGTTCTGCACGCACAGCACGTCGAGCCCGTTGTACTGACGGTCGATGCAGTAGTTCGCGCCGACGCACTGCTTGATTTCGTCCTCGCGGCCATCGCGGATCTTGATGACCATATGCGGATCGGCGATCTGCGCGCGCGTCATGCCGACCAGATCGACCATGCCGCTCGCCAGCAGCCGCTCGGCCTGGCCCGCGTCGCGAATGCTTTGCGCGTGCATCACCGGCACCTTGACGACCTGCTTGATGCCGGCCGCCAGATGCACGAACGGCTCGGGCGGCAGCGCCATCGGCGGCATGCAGTTGGCGAGCGTGTTATGGGTGTCGGCGCCCGAACCGATCACGCCGAGATAGTCGATCAGGCCGCTCTCGCTCATTGCCTGGGCGATTTCCTTCAGCTGTTCGTGATCGAGCCCGTCTTCATGGAATTCGTCGCCGCACATGCGCAGGCCGACGCAGAAGTCGGCGCCCACCGCGGCGCGCACCGCCTGCAACACTTCGACGCCGAAACGCAGCCGGTTTTCGAGCGAGCCGCCCCATTCGTCGGTACGGAAGTTGGTGCGGGGGCTCCAGAACTGATCGATCAGATGCTGGTGCGCGGCCGAGATTTCGATGCCGTCCATGCCCGCATCCTTCACGCGCTTCGCCGCCGCCGCGAAGTCGCCGATGATGCGGCGAATCTCCTCGACCTCGATGATCTTCGCATTGCCGCGATGCACCGGCTCGCGCACACCGGACGGCGACATCAGATGCGGCCAGTGCTCGCCGTGAAACGCCGAACGGCGTCCCATGTGCGTGGCCTGAATCATGATCTTCGCGCCATGCGTGTGCATCGCTTCGGCGAGCCGTGCGAGCGGATCGACGATCTTGTCGGTCGCGAGATTCACCGACTTCCACCAGCCTTGCGGGCTGTCGATCGACACCGGGCTCGACCCGCCGCACACGGCGAGTCCGACGCCGCCCTTGGCCTTTTCCTCGTAGTAGCGGATATAACGGTCGCCGGGCAGACCGCCCGGTTCCGCATAGACCTCCGCGTGCGCGGTACTGACGATGCGGTTGCGCAGCGTCAGCTTGTTCAACGTGAGCGGCTTGAAAAGGTTCGGGTAACGCATCGCGGTCGACCTCGGAATGCTCGGATTAGATTGATGCCAGCGGCGACACTTCGAACACGCAGTGTTCGTGTCCTTCCGCCGCACAGCGTGCTTCTTTCGATTGCGACGGCGGACCCTTGCGCGCGCCGTCGGGCACGGTGTCGTTGACCCAGTCCATCGCGCCCGCGAACCAGCCGGCGAACATGTAGCAGAGCTTGCCGGTCTTGCCCGGTTGCGCGAGCACGAACGACGAGTGCCGCAGTTCGATCCGCGCATGCGAGTTCGCCGGATCGGCTTCGATGATCCTGAACAGGCCCCAGCCGCGCTGCGACAGACGGTTCAGGTAGTGCTCGAATACCGCCATGCCGGTGAGGCCGTGCTGTTTCGCTTCCTTCTCGCACCAGAAATAGGCGGACTTGTAGCCGGCCTTGTAGAGAATCTCGGCGTACGTGTCGCGGCCGAGCGCTTCCTCGACGGCGACGTGGTTGTTGGTGAAGAAATGACGCGGCACGTAGAGCATCGGCAGCGCGTCCGTGGTCCAGACGCCGGTGTCCGGATTCACATCGATGGGCAGTTGAGGTTGCATGTGGGGAACTCCGTTTCTATCCGCTGTAAAAAGGCTCACACCTTCCAGACTTCGCCGAACACCCGTACCCAGTTCTCGCCCATGATCTTGCGGATGCGCGTCTCGCTCCAGCCGGCGCGTTCCATCGCGGCGGTCAGGTTCGGAAACTCGCCGATCGTGCGAATGCCTTCCGGATTCACGACCTTGCCGAAGTTCGTCAACTGGCGATAACGGCCCTTGTCGTGCGTGATCCAGCCGAAGAACTCGGTGCTGTAGCCCTGTGTGAAGTCCGTGCCGATTCCTACCTGGTCCTCGCCGATCAGATTCACCACGTACTCGATCGCCTCGATGTAGTCTTCGACGGTCGCATCGGGGCCGCGCTTCAGGAACGGCGCGAACATCGTCACGCCGACGAAGCCGCCCGCATCGGCGATCTTCTTCAGTTGCTCGTCGGTCTTGTTGCGCGGGTGCTCCTTGAGCCCGGACGGGCAGCAATGCGAATAGCAGACCGGCTTCTTCGACGCCGCGATCGCCTCCGACGAAGTCTTGCCGCCCACATGCGACAGATCGACCATGATGCCGACGCGGTTCATCTCCTGAATCACTTCGCGCCCGTAGCCGGACAGACCGCCGTCGCGCTCGTAGCAGCCGGTACCGACGAGGTTCTGCGTGTTGTAGCAAAGCTGCACCACGTTGACGCCGAGATCCTTGAACGCTTCGATATAGCCGAGGTTGTCCTCGAACGCATGCGCGTTCTGGAAGCCGAAGATGATGCCGGTCTTGTTCTCTTTCTTCGCGCGGAAAATGTCGTCGGTGGTGCGCACCAGCGTGAGGATCTCGCTGTACTGGCGGATCTGCTGCTTCATTTCGGCGATGTTGTCGACGGTCTTCTGAAAGCTTTCCCAGACCGACACCGTGCAGTTCACGGCGGTGACGCCGCCTTTGCGCATGTCTTCGAACACCGAGCGCTCGAACTTCGAAATGTTCAGCCCGTCGATGATGATGCTGTTCTCGTGCAATTGACTCATCGTTTGCTCCGCACGTAATCAGTAAATGGGGAAGCGGTCGCACAGCGCGAAAATCTCGCGGCGCACGCGTTGTTCGGTGGCGGCGTCGCCTTCGGGGGACGCCCGCAGCGCATCGAGCACCTCGACGATCAGACGCCCGACGTCCCGAAACTCGCTGACGCCGAAGCCGCGCGTCGTGCCCGCCGGCGTGCCGAGGCGAATGCCGGACGTGACCGTCGGCTTCTCCGTATCGAACGGAATGCCGTTCTTGTTGCAGGTGATGCCCGCGCGCTCCAGCGCCTGCTCGACCTGATTGCCCTTGAGCCCCTTCGGCCGCAGATCGACCAGCAGCAGATGGTTGTCGGTGCCGCCCGTCACCAGATCGACGCCGCCCGCTTTCAGCACGTCGCCGAGCGCCCGCGCGTTCGCGAGCACGCTGTCGATATAGGTTTTGAAGCCCGGCTGCAGCGCCTCGCCGAACGCGACCGCCTTGCCGGCGATCACGTGCATCAGCGGGCCGCCCTGCAAGCCGGGGAACACGGCGGAGTTGATCTTCTTCGCGATCTCTTCGTCGTTGGTCAACACGAAGCCGCCGCGCGGACCGCGCAAGGTCTTGTGGGTGGTCGACGTGACCACGTGCGCATGCGGGACCGGATTGTCATGACGGCCGGCCGCGATCACGCCCGCGATATGCGCCATGTCCACCATCAGCTTCGCACCGACGCCGTCGGCGATCGCGCGCAGCCGTGCGAAGTCGAGCGCGCGCGGATAGGCGGAGAAGCCAGCGATCAGCAGCGTCGGTTTGTGCTGTTGCGCTAGTTCGTCGATCTGCTCGTAGTCGATCAGCATCGTGTCGCGCCGCACGCCGTACTGCACCGCGTTGAACCACTTGCCCGACAACGCGGGCTTCGCGCCGTGCGTCAGATGCCCGCCCGCGTCGAGCGACATGCCGAGCACCGTATCGCCCGGCTTCGTCAGGGCGAGCATCACCGCGCCGTTCGCCTGCGCACCGGAATGCGGCTGCACGTTGGCGAACTTCGCGTCGAAAAGCCGCTTGATACGATCGAGCGCGAGCGTCTCGATCTCGTCGACGTATTCGCAGCCGCCGTAGTAGCGCTTGCCCGGGTACCCTTCCGCGTACTTGTTGGTCAGCACCGAGCCCTGCGCGTCGAGCACCGCGCGCGACACGATGTTTTCCGACGCGATCAGCTCGACTTGCGACTGCTGACGCTCGAGCTCTTTCAGAATGGCGCCGCGCACTGCCGGATCGCGCGCCGGTAGCGAGTCTTCGAAGAAGGGATTCGGGTTCGACATGGAAGGTCCGTAAGAACGTTGACGGGGAGGCCGTTGCGGGTTGCCGGCGGGGTCGCGCCGCCGCTTTGCCTTGGATCTATTCTTGACGGTCGGCCCGCGCGTCGATTTACGAATTCAGACGCGTTCTTTGCCTTTTCCGCCATGCGCGTCCTTTTTCGACAAGTCGGCGCAGTCCGCCCGCGTGGGGCTGCACTACAACGCAGACTTGCTGCGCCGTTCGGGTGCGCCGTATGCCGTCGCGGCGCCGTTGTGGTGCCGCCTGGAAGCGATTTCATCAGCGGATTGCTTAGCCATTCCAGGCTTTGTGCGGAGCATCCAAGGGTTTAGCCTGATGGCATGGTAGTTGCCCTGCTACTCAGAATTGAGATAGTCGCCTTCCCCACGGCGACGCGAAAATTACATCAGGATTCCCCGTTCCCATGTCCACCGATCGCACGGCATCGTTGTCGCATTTCGCATTTATGCCGGTTCCCAACTTCACGATGATCGCGTTCACCAACGCGATCGAAGTGCTACGCATGGCGAACTACCTGACGGGCCAGACGCTTTACCGCTGGTCGATCGTGAGTCCGGCCGGCGGGCCGGTCATGGCGAGCAACGGGCTTTCCGTCGATACCGGTCCGGTCGAATGCGTCGGGCAACCCGATATCGTGTTCGTGGTCGGCGGCATCGACGTGCAGCGCTCCACCACCGCCGAGCATCTGTCCGCGCTGCGCCGTTTCGCGCGCATGGGCTGCGTGCTGGGCAGTCTGTGCACGGGCACCTATGCGCTCGCGCGCGCCGGTCTGCTGGCCGGTTATGCGTGCGCGATTCATTGGGAAAACATGTCGGCGCTGAAGGAGGAGTTTCCCGACACGCGCTTTCTGAAAGAGCTGTTCGTGATCGATCGGGATCGGGTGACCTGCACCGGCGGCGTCGCGCCGCTCGACATGATGCTGAATCTGATTTCGCCACGCGTCGGTACCGCGCGCGTCACGCAGATCGCCGAGCAGTTCATCGTCGAACACGTGCGCGACACCAGCGCGCAGCAAAAGATGCCGCTGGTCGCGCGGCTCGGCTCGGCCAACAAGTCGCTGTTCGAGGTGATCTCGCTGATGGAGAACAACATCGAGGAGCCGCTGTCGCGCGAGGAGCTCGCGCGGCTCGCCGGCATGTCGCAACGGCAGTTGCAACGGCTGTTCCGCGAGCACCTGGGCATGACGCCGACGCATTACTACCTGACGCTGCGCCTGCGGCGCGCACGCGAGCTGCTATTGCAGACCGACATGTCGATCATGAACATCACGATGGCGTGCGGCTTCCAGTCGGCTTGCCACTTCTCGAAGAGCTACCGCGATGCGTTCGGCACCGCGCCGACGCGCGAGCGCCGCAGCCAGGTGCCCTCGCTGTCCAGTGCGCCCGTGTTGGCGGCTTGATCGATGAAAATACGCGCTGAACGGTGTCTCCGTTCAGCGCGTGCATAAAGACGACGCGCTGCGTGGACCAGCAGCCCACCCAGCGCTGTCGCGGCACGCTCGCGGCTAGCGAACCTCAAGCCGCCTTCAAAAGCCCATGCGGGTCGATCACAAACTTCTTCGGCGCCCCGCCGTCGAATTGCCGGTAGCCCTCGGGCGCATCGTCGAGCGATACCACCGTCACGTTGACGATATCGGCGATCGGCAAACGATCCCACAGGATCGCCTGCATCAGATTGCGGTTGTACTTCATGACCGGCGTCTGCCCGGTGTGGAACGAATGCGACTTGGCCCAGCCCAGGCCGAAACGCAAACTGAGGCTGCCCTTTCGTGCGGCGGCATCGGTCGAGCCCGGATCATCGGTCACGTAGAGGCCGGGAATGCCGATCGCGCCGGCCGCGCGGGTGATTTCCATCAGCGAATTGAGCACCGTGGCCGGGGCTTCCTCGTGTGAGCCGCTGCTGCCATGACCGTGCGCTTCGAAGCCGACGCAGTCCACCGCGCAATCCACTTCGGGCTTGCCGAGGATCTGCTCGATCTGTTCGCCGAGCGTCGCGTCCTTCGACAGATTGATGGTCTGGAAGCCCATCTTGCGCGCATGCGCGAGGCGCGCTTCGTTCATGTCGCCGACGATCGTGCACGCTGCGCCCAGCAGGCGCGCGGACGCGGCCGCCGCCATGCCGACCGGTCCCGCGCCCGCGATATAGACAGTCGCGCCGGGCTTCACGCCGGCCATCACCGCGCCGTGATAGCCGGTCGGCAGAATGTCGGACAGGCAGGTCAGGTCGCGGATCTTCGCCATCGCCTGCGCGCGGTCCGGGAATTTCAGCAGGTTGAAGTCCGCGTAAGGCACCAGCACGTATTCGGCCTGGCCGCCTATCCATCCGCCCATGTCGACATAGCCATACGCGCCGCCCGCGCGCGACGGATTCACATTCAGGCACACGCCGGTATGCTGCGCCTTGCAGGTCGGGCAGCGTCCGCAGGCCACGTTGAACGGCACCGACACCAGATCGCCGACGCTCAGCGTTTCGACGTCGCGCCCTACCTCGATCACTTCGCCGGTAATCTCGTGCCCGAGTACCAGGCCGACCTCGGCGGTCGTGCGGCCACGCACCATGTGCTGATCGGAGCCGCAGATATTCGTGCTCACCACCTTCAGGATTACGCCATGGCCGATCGAACGGCCGCGTGGATCGACCATCTTCGGATAGTCGATCGACTGCACTTCGACCTTGCCCTGCCCCAGATACACGACGCCGCGATTGCTGCTCATTGTCTCGTCTCCATGTTCGTGAGCGGCGCGCCCGCACGCTGCATGGCGCACCGTTTCACGAGCGTAGCGCCCGCCCGCAGCGATCCCTGTGCCGAACGCGACACGGGTTTGGCTTCAGCCGACAACGCCGGAGACGTTAGCGTTGCCGCCTACAACTTTTTCTTTACCCTCGCGCAACTTATCCTCGTTTGTCAGCGGTTCGCAAAACCCCGATAGTGCTGGCTCAGTCGTATCGCCGATCCACGCTCCAGAACCGATTTGCCATGAACATCCGTGCGCTCAGACACATCACAACCGCCACCTTCGCACTGTTCACGCTGTGCGCGACCTCGGCCGCCAGCCACGCGGCCGAGCCCGCCGCCGCGCAACTCAAACCCACGGTCGATGCCGCGATCCGGCCGCTGATGGCGAAATACCATATCGCCGGGATGGCGGTCGGCGTGATCGACGACGGCAAGCCCTACGTGTACAACTACGGCGTCGCCTCGACGCAAACCGGTAAGCCGGTCACGCGCGATACGCTGTTCGAACTCGGCTCGGTCAGCAAGACCTTCACGGCGACGCTCGCGTCGTATGCGCAGCTCGACGGCAAGCTGTCGTTGGCGGACAGCACGGAGCGCTATCTGCCGACGCTGCGCGGCCGGCCGTTCGGCAAAGTGAGCCTGCTGAACCTCGGCACGCACACGCCCGGCGGTCTGCCGCTCCAGGTTCCGGACGACATCCACAACAACGCCGAATTGCTGCAGTACTTCCACGACTGGCAGCCCGCTCATGCGCCCGGCACGTTCCGCACCTACTCCAATCCCAGCATCGGCACCCTGGGCCTGATCACCGCGAAAAGCATGGGGCAGGACTTCACAGTGCTAATGCAGCAACGCGTGTTTCCGGCGCTCGGCATGAAGAGCACCTACATCGACGTCCCCGCGGCAAAGATGCCGGACTACGCGCAGGGCTATGCCAAAGATGGTGCGCCCGTCCGCCTGACGGGCGGCGTGATTGCCGCCGAAGCGTACGGGGTGAAGTCGACCGCCGCCGATATGCTGCGTTACGTGCAGGCGAACATGAACCTGCTTCCGCTCGACAGCCAGCTCCAGCGTGCGATCACGGACACGCATACCGGCTATTTCCAGGCGGGCGTGTTGACCCAGGATCTGATCTGGGAGCAGTACCCGTATCCAGTCGCGCTGCCGACCTTGCTGGCCGGCAATTCGGCGGAAATGGTCCGCGACGGCAAGCCGGCGACCGAAATCAAACCACCGCTGCAGCCGCAGCAGAATGTCTGGATCAACAAGACCGGTTCGACCAATGGCTTCGGCGCGTATGTCGCCTTCGTGCCGCAAAAGCGCATCGGCATCGTGCTGCTCGCCAACCGCAATTTCCCGAACGAGGCGCGCGTGAGCGCCGCGCATCAGATCCTCACGGCGCTGAACGGCGGCGAGCATTGATGGATTGAGTACGGCGGGACGGGGTACGGTCGCGTGCAGCGCGCTCCGTCCCGTGACTTTCATTCCCGCACAGGGGTCAACGCGCTGCGCGCATCGGCTCCGACCGCTTCGGACATGAGCGTTTCAAGCGCCATGCCACGCGTTTCGATCCCGAGTATCCACACTGCCGCCGCGGCGACCACAAAGCACATCGCGCCCAGCGAGAACACGCCGCCCTGTCCGAAGACCGGCAGCACGACGCCCACGACATAAGGACCGATGAGCGAGCCGACCCGGCCGACCGCCGACGCGAAGCCCGATCCGGTCGCCCGCGCGCCGGTGCCGTAGAGCTCGGGAGTGTACGTGTACAGCACCGCCCACATCGAGAACATGAAGAACTGCATCGCGAGTCCGGCGCAGATCAGCAGCCCCGGCGTCTGCACATGCAGCGCCGTTTGCCCGTAGACGTAGGCCATCACCGCGCTGCCCGCGAGCGACGCGATACAGGTCGGCTTGCGGCCCCAGCGCTCGACGAGCCACGCCGCGCAGATGAAGCCGGGCACGCCGCCCAAGGAAATCAGCACCGTGTACAGCACGGACTTCGTCACCGCGAAGCCAGCCTGCTGCATCAACGCGCCGAGCCACGACGTCAGCCCATAAAAGCCGAGCAATGCGAAGAACCACAGCGTCCAGACCATGATCGTGCGACGCCGGTACGCCAGGCTCCAGATTTCGCGTAACGCGCCAGTGCCCTTCGCCGCCGGGGGTTCCGCCAGCATCACCGGTGCTGGCAACTGGCTCACGTTCGCCGAGCGCATCACCTTGGCCTCGATGCCGGCGAGAATACGATCGGCTTCCTCATGACGGCCACGATGTTCGAGCCAACGCGGCGACTCGGGCACCACACGGCGCACGATCAGCACGAACACCGCTGGAATCGCGAGCAGCGCGAACTCGCTGCGCCAGCCGAAGTTCGGCAGCACGAAATACGACACGACGCCCGACGTGATGAAGCCGAGTGGCCAGAAACCATCCATCAGCGCAATCAGGCGGCCGCGCGATGCGGCGGGCACGAACTCCGACAGCAAGGTCTGCGCGATCGGAAACTCCATCCCCATGCCGACGCCGAGCAGCACGCGATACAGGATCAGCGCGTCGACGCTTTGCGCGGTCGAACACAGATACGACGCCAGCCCCCACAGCACCATGCTCCATTGAAACACGGGCCGGCGTCCGAAGCGATCCGCCACCAGACCCGCCACGGCCGCGCCGATCACCATGCCGAAGAAACTCGCACTGGCGACGAGCCCCGTCGTCGCGGTCGACAGCTGGAACTCGTTCTTGATCGAACCGAGCACGAAGGTCATCGTGGCGAGGTCGACCGAATCGAAGAAGAACGCGATCGCGACGATGATGAAGAGGGTTCGGTGATAGCCGGAGAACGGCAAGCGTTCGAGCCGGGCGGCTGCGCTGGCGCGAAGCGGGAAAGCAGTGGACATGTGATCCCCTCGTGGATACGGCGGTTGACGCGGTGACGTCCGCGTGGATGGGGCAAACTGTGTCCTCAGTAGATGCCGACATAAATCGGCCACATAGAAGAAATGCGTCGTCGGGATGGAACAGAGGCGTCGTGACGCGTCCGCCATGCCGCCAGGTTTCGGCGCTACGTGCGCAGCCGCGCATGCGCGGCGGTGGCGATCCGCGCAAGCGCCTCTGCGCTCAGACGGGCCGCGACTTTTTCGACGTACGCGTGATGCCGCGCTTCGAGCGGCGCACCGAGTTGCCGTGCGAGCAGATAACGGATCAGCGCGATGCGGCGGTGGCGCAGCGCGATGCTTTGATCGAGCAGCGCGAGCGCGGCACTGGCATCGTGCTCATCGCACGCGCGCGCGGTGAGACGCGCGGTGGCGACCCGGGTCGACG
The DNA here is from genome assembly GCF_046543485.1 of Paraburkholderia sp. EG304. Lineage (NCBI taxonomy): Bacteria > Pseudomonadati > Pseudomonadota > Betaproteobacteria > Burkholderiales > Burkholderiaceae > Paraburkholderia > Paraburkholderia sp. EG304. Next base: position 74,886 of record NZ_JBKGUA010000026.1, read on the forward strand.
TCATGGCGGAAGACGGGGAAGAAGAGACGGAAAAAACGGCGGCCGGGGCGCGCACACACCGGCCGCCATCGATTGGCAAAGCCCATCGTGTCCCGCTCAGGACATCAACGGCTCGGCGGCGTCGAGCATGATCCTGACGAAGTAATCGGCGAAGCTGCGGCGCACGACGATGTCGAAACTGTCGGCGCCGGTGGGCAGCAACGTGATCGACGCCTTGAAATAATGGCTCTGCGCGCACTGCCCCACGCCGAATAGTTTCGGATGCAGATCGAGCGGACAGCCGCGCGCGAGCACGTCGCGCGTCCGGGTGCCCTTGATTTCGAGCACGGTATAGCCGCTGCCGACATCGACCGCCGAGGCGAACACGCCCGCGAACGCCGCGCCGAGCAACGCCAGCAACGGCGCCGTGCGGGTCGCATCATGCGCGGTCTCCGAACGCACGAGCCATTCGTCCGGGCCGAGCCACACCATGTCGTAGCCGTTGCCGCGCGCGACGGTGTTCGCCTTCTCCGGCGGCTTGCAGCCGATCACCTGTTCCACCGCACGGACGAACGCCGCGTCGCGCGTATCGCCGCGCACGTTCACGAGTTCGAGAAACGGCCGCTCGCCGAGCCGGAACGCGGCAGTCGCGCTGGCCTGATGCTGTTTCAGCAGGCCATCCACACCGACGAGCGGCGACTCCTGCCACGCGCCGTTCTGCCGCCCGATCGTACGGTCCACGACCGATACCGTTCCGCCTGTTTCATTCCACATGTTGACGTGCTCCTTCGCTGTCGTAGAACACCGGACTCGCGATTTTCGCCGCGATCTGTTTGCCGCTCGCGAGCGGAATGGTGACGGTCGTGCCGATCTTGTCGAGACCGCCCTTGACGACCGCCATCGCGATCGAGCGCCGCAGAATCGGGCTGTAATAGCTCGACGTGACATGCCCCAGCATCGGCGCGGTCTCGCCCTGGAACGGACCGGCGACGATCTGCGAGCCCTCGGGGATCACGAACGACGCATCCTCCGATAGCAGCCCGACCAGTTGCTTGCGGCCCGCCTTCGCGGTGTCCGAGCGGGAGAGCGAGCGCTTGCCGAGAAAGTCCTTCGACTTCGCGACGAGCCCGCCCATGCCGAGGTCGTGCGGCGTCATCGAACCGTCGGTATCCTGGCCGACGATGATGTAGCCCTTCTCCGCGCGCAGCACGTGCATCGTCTCGGTGCCGTACGGCGTGATATTGAACTCCTCGCCCGCGGCCATCAACGCTTCCCACACCGCGCGTCCGACGTTGGCCGGCACGTTGACTTCATAAGCGAGTTCGCCGGAGAAGCTGATGCGCATCACACGCGCCGCCGCACCCGCGACCGTGCCTTCGCGATACGTCATGAACGGGAACGCCGCATTCGCGAAGTCGATGTCCTCGCAAACCTTTTGCAGCACCTTGCGGCTCTGCGGTCCGACCACCGCGAACGTCGCCCAGTGATCGGTGACCGATGCGAGCCGCACGCGCAGGTCGGGCCATTCGGTTTGCAGCCAGCGTTCGAGCCACGTGAGTACACGCGCCGCGCCGCCGGTGGTGGTCGTCATCATGTAGTGCTGATCGGCGAGACGCACGGTCACGCCGTCGTCGAAGATCATGCCGTTTTCGTCGAGCATCAGGCCGTAGCGGCACTTGCCGACTTCGAGCTTGGTCCACGGGTTCGTGTATACCCAGTTCAGCAGCTTTGCGGAGTCCGGGCCCTGAATGTCGATCTTGCCGAGCGTCGACGCATCGAGAATGCCGACGCTCGTGCGCACCGCGAGCGACTCGCGCGCAACCGCCGCGTGCAGGTCCTCGCCTTTCTTCGGGTAGAACCACGGCCGCTTCCAGTTGCCGACGTCCTCGAACGCCGCGCCATGTTCGACGTGCCATTCATGGATCGCGGTCTTGCGCACCGGATCGAGCAATTCGCCCAGTTCGCGGCCGGCAAACGTGCCGAACGTGACTGGCGTGTAGTTCGGCCGGAACGTCGTGGTGCCGGTCTCGGGAATGGTCTTGCCGAGCGCCTGCGCGAGAATCGCCATGCCGTTGATGTTGCCGAGCTTGCCCTGGTCGGTGCCGAAGCCCATCGCGGTGTAGCGCTTCACGTGTTCGACCGATTCGAAGCCTTCACGCGCGGCGAGGAAGATATCGGCGGCCGAGACGTCGTTCTGGAAATCGACGAACTGCTTGGGCCCGCGCGTGGCCAGTTCGCGTCCGCCGACGAGCCACAGCGGCTCCAGCTTCGTTTCGCTCAGTTCGGCGACCTGCACCGGCTTGGGCCGCGCGACGATGTGCCCGGCCGCGCGCGCCGCTTCGACGCCGGCATCGACCGCGAAACGGATGCCCTGGCCGAGCGTGAAGTCGCCCGCGCAGGCGCCGACGCTGGTCTCCGGCTGGACCCCCTTGCCCGGCACGAAGCAGGCCTTGTCGTCATGCCAGTGGGCCTTGCCGCCCGACTGCGCGAACAGATGCAGCACCGGGCTCCAGCCGCCCGACATCGCGAGCAGATCGCACGGCAGTTGGCCCTGTTGAGCGGTGATCTGACCTTTCGCATACGACGCGATCGACACCGACGCGACGCGCAGCTTGCCGTGCGCCGCCGTGACGACCGTGCCGTTCAGCACCTTGATGCCGTGGCGGCGCGCGAGCGCGGGCAGCGTGCCCTTCGATTCACCGGCGCGCGGATCGATGACGCTCACCTGCGCGCCGGCCGCTTTCAGATCGAGCGCGCATTGATAGCCGTCGTCGTTGTTGGTGAACACGACCGCGTTGCGACCCGGCAGCACCGCATAGCGATGCAGATAGGTCGACACCGCCGACGCGAGCATCACGCCAGGCAGATCGTTGTTGCCGAACACGATCGGCCGTTCATGCGCGCCGGTCGCCAGAATCACGCGTTTCGCGCGGATCTTCCACAGCAGTTCGCGCGTGCCCTTGCGTTGCGACACGGGCAGATGATCCGTCAGTCGCTGCGTGACCGTAACGAGATTGTGGTCCTGATAGCCGAACGCGGTGCTGCGGCTCAGGATCTTCACGTCGGGCAATTGCCGCAATTCGTCTTCGATCTTCTGCACCCACTGCAGCGCGGGCTTGCCGTCGATCTCCGCGGCACACGACAGCAGCGAGCCGCCGAGTTCGGACTGATCGTCGACGAGCGTCACCCGCGCGCCGGACAACGCCGCCGCGTGCGCGGCCGCGAGCCCGGTCGGGCCGCCGCCGACCACCAGCACGTCGCAATGCGCGAAGCACTTGTCGTAGCGGTCCGCGTCGCGCTGTTTCGGCGCGGTGCCGAGGCCGGCCGCGTCGCGGATCGCTTCCTCGTACTTCGGCCAGAGTTTGCGCGGCCACATGAAGGTCTTGTAGTAGAAGCCCGCTGGAATGAAGCGCGCGATCTTCTGGTTGATCGCCATGCGGTCTTTCTCGATGCTCGGCTTCGCGTTCACGCTGCTCGCGACAAGGCCCTGGTACAACTCGACCTCGGTGGCGCGCGCGTTCGGCACCGTGTAGGCGCCGGTCTCCAGTTGCACGACCGCGTTCGGCTCCTCGACGCCCGCGGTCACGATGCCGCGCGGCCGATGATATTTCCAGCTGCGCGCGACGAAGTGCATGCCGTTGGCGAGCAATGCGGACGCGAGCGTATCGCCCTGATAGCCCTGGTATTCGACGCCGTTGAACGTGAAGCTGAGCGCGATCGCGCGGTTGATGCGGCCGCCGGTTGGGAGTCGGTCTTTCTGGCTCATGATGCTTTGCCCTCTTGTGCCTTCGCCTTTACCTGTGCGTTGGCTGCCTGTGGATCGCTAGCGTCCAGCGCCAGCAACGGACGCTCGAACGTCTGATAGCCCTGGAACGCATAACTGACGGTGTCGCGCTGCGCCTTGAACCAGCGGCGGCAACCCTGCGTATGGAACCATTGCTCGCGATGCACGCCGCGCGGGTTCTTGCGCATGAACAGGTAGTCGCCCCATTCCTTGTCGGTCAGCGATTCGGTGTCGAGCGGGCGGGCGATGTCCGCCTCGCCGCCGCAGGAGAATTCGGTTTCGGCGCGGGGACCGCACCACGGGCATTCGATCAGCAACATCTGTGTCTCCTCGTCGACTAGTGGGCTACGGCAGCAGCGCCGTGCTCATCGATCAGATGACCGGTATAGAACCGGTCGAGCGAAAACGGCGCGTTCAACGGATGCGGTTCGTCCTTCGCGATCGTGTGCGCAAAGACCCATCCCGAACCGGGCGTCGCCTTGAAGCCGCCCGTCCCCCAGCCACAGTTGAAATACAGCCCCTTCACATCGGTCTTGCTGATGATCGGGCACGCGTCCGGCGACACATCGACGATGCCGCCCCACTGCCGGTTCATCCGCACGCGAGAAAACACCGGGAACATTTCGACGATCGCCTCGAGCGTGCCCTCGATGATGTGGAAGCTGCCGCGCTGCCCAAACCCGGTGTACTGATCGACGCCCGCGCCGATCACCAGATCGCCCTTGTCGGACTGGCTGATGTACGCGTGCACCGCGTTCGACATCACGACCGTGTTGACCACCGGCTTGATCGGCTCCGACACCAGCGCCTGCAACGGATGGCTTTCGAGCGGCAGGCGCACGCCGGCCATATCGGCGAGCGTCGACGTGTTGCCGGCCGTGACCACCGCGACTTTCTTCGCCTTGATGAAGCCCTTGGTCGTGTCGACGCCCGTCACCTGGCTGCCGTTGCGGCGAATGCCGACCACCTGGCAGTTCTGCACGATATCGACGCCGGCCTGATCCGCGCCGCGCGCGAAGCCCCAGGCCACCGCATCGTGCCGGGCCACGCCGCCGCGCCGCTGGATCGAGGCGCCGAGCACCGGGTAGCGGCTATTCAGATTGATGGTCGGCTCGAGTTCCTTGATCTGCGCGGGCGTGAGAAATTCGGCGTCGACGCCGTTCAACCGGTTCGCGTTGACGCGGCGTTCGGTATCGCGCACGTCCTGCAGCGTATGCGCGAGGTTCATCACGCCGCGCTGGCTGAACATCACGTTGTAGTTCAGATCCTGCGAGAGCCCTTCCCACAGCTTCATCGCCTTCTCGTAGAGCCCGGCGGATTCGTCCCACAGGTAGTTCGAGCGCACGATCGTCGTATTGCGCGCGGTATTGCCGCCGCCGATCCAGCCCTTCTCGAGCACCGCGACGTTGCGCACGCCGTGTTCCTTCGCGAGGTAGTACGCGGTCGCGAGACCATGCCCGCCACCGCCGACGATCACGACGTCGTACTCACGTTTGGGCTCGGGGCTGCGCCATTGCCGCTCCCAGTTCTCGTGATACGACATCCCGTTGCGCAGCAGGCTGAATATCGAATAGCGGCTCATCGTGGGTCCTTTGCGGTTTTGCAGATACGGTGTAGCGGTAGCGGTTCAACACTCGATGACGTTCACGGCCAGCCCGCCGCGCGACGTCTCCTTGTATTTCGTCTTCATGTCGGCGCCGGTTTCGCGCATCGTGCGGATCACGCTGTCGAGCGACACCACGTGCTTGCCGTCGCCCTTCATCGCGATGCGCGCCGCGTTGATCGCCTTGATCGCGCCCATCGCGTTGCGCTCGATGCACGGAATCTGCACGAGCCCGCCGACCGGGTCGCACGTCATGCCGAGGTTGTGTTCCATGCCGATTTCGGCGGCGTTCTCGACCTGCGCGGGCGTGCCGCCCATCACGGCCGCCAGCGCCGCGGCAGCCATCGAGCAGGCCACGCCCACTTCGCCCTGGCAGCCCACTTCGGCGCCGGAGATCGACGCGGTTTCCTTGTAGATGATGCCGATCGCCGCGGCGGTCAGCAGGAACTCGACGATGCCGGCGTCGTTCGCCGCATGCATGAACTTCACGTAGTAGTGCAGCACCGCCGGGATCACGCCGGCCGCGCCATTGGTCGGCGCGGTGACGACCCGGCCGCCCGCGGCGTTTTCCTCGTTGACGGCCATCGCGTACAGGTTGACCCAATCGAGCATCGACAGCGGGTCGCGCAGCGATTCCTCCGAGCGTGCGCGCAAGCGCTCGCACAGTTCGGCCGCGCGACGCTTCACGTGCATCGGGCCGGGCAGTTCGCCGCGCACCTTGCAGCCGCGTTCGACACACGCGGCCATCGTTCGCCAGATCGCCAGCAGGCCTTCGCGCACTTCCTGTTCGGGCCGGGTCGCGCATTCGTTGCGCAACGTTACTTCGGCGATCGACAGGCCGCTTTCGCGGCACACGCGCATCAGATCGTCGCCGGTGCGAAACGGATACGGCACCTCCGCAGTCGCGCGACGTCCGTTCACGCGATCGCCGTCGCGATTGACGACGAAGCCGCCGCCGATCGAGAAATACTCTTTCTCGACCAGTAACTGCCCGTTCTCGTCGAAAGCCTGGAAACGCATGCCGTTCGGATGCACGACGCCCGAGCCCGGTGCGCCCGGCATCAGCTTGCGGTAGAAGCCGACATGCTCGCGCTCGTCGAACGCGACCGGATGCTTGCCGAGCAGCACGAGCTGTTTGGTTTCGCGGATCGCCCGCAGCCTCGGCTCGATCAGGTCGGGATCGATCTGGTCGGGCAGATTGCCTTCGAGGCCGAGCAGCACCGCCTTATCGGTGCCGTGGCCCTTGCCGGTCGCGCCGAGCGAGCCGAACAGCTCGGCTCTGACGCGCCGCACGAAGCCGAGCAGATTCGCGTCCTCGACATGCGATGCGAAGCGGCATGCGGCGATCATCGGCCCGACCGTGTGTGAGCTCGATGGACCGATGCCGATCTTGAACAGATCGAAGACGCTGACGTTCATGGCTTGCCTTGTGCGTTGTGTCCTGCGAGTTGCGATCGCCGGAAGCGCTGTGACTCGACTGATGCGCCCGGATGGAAAGTGCGTCTATTGCACCGCACGGCAGGCCCGATCGATAGAATAAAAACGGCATCGCAATGGGATGGCGTCGTCAAACGACCCGTCAGGCGGGCCTTCCGGCGGATTTGCGATGACTTGCGACGCATTAGCGAAAGGCGGCCCGATGGCGGCAGGCAATGCTGAAGGTCCGTGGTGCTATGCTTGCCTATACCCTTTTCGGTCAACGTTCGTCCCTCTTTCGCAGTTCATTTCACCGACCGCCGCGCGCATGAATTCCGCTGAAACGCTTGCCCCTTCCTCACTCGACACAGCCACGAAGCAGCGCATCCGCTTCGGCATCATCCTGCTGCCCAACTTCACGCTGACCGCGTTCTCGGGTTTCGTCGATCTGCTGCGCCTGTCCGCCGACGAAGGCGACTTCAGCAAGCCGGTGCGCTGTTCGTGGAGCGTGATCGGGGAAACCCTTGCTCCGGTGCGCGCGAGTTGCGGCATCCAGATCACGCCGTGGGAAACCTTCGAGACCGCGGAAAAGTTCGATTACGTGGTGGTGGTCGGCGGACTGCTGCACTCGGGGCCGGCCGCCAGCGAGGCGACGCTCGCGTTCATCCGCCGCGCCGCCGCGCGCGACGCGACGCTGGTCGGCATGTGCACCGGCGTGTTCTCGCTGATGCGCGCGGGCGTGCTCGACGGCCATCGGATCTGCGTGAGCTGGTTTCACTACTGGGATTTCATCGAGCGCTTTCCGTCGGTCGACGAACAGATGCTGGTCGCCGACCGCCTCTTCGTGATCGACCGGCGGCGCATCACGTGTTCGGGCGGGCGCGCGTCGATCGACGTCGCCGCCGCGATCCTGCTGCGCCACTTCGAAACGGCGACGGTGCAGAAGGCGCTGCGCATCCTGCTCGTCGACGATCTGCAGAAAGGCAACGCGCCGCAGCCGCATCCGCCCGGTCTTGCGCCGGCCTCGCATCCGAAGGTCAAGCGCGCGATCCTGCTGATGGAGCAGCACGTGGGCCGCGCGCTGTCGCTCGACGAACTGGCGGGCAAGCTCGATCTGTCGCCGCGTCAATTGGAACGGCTGTTCAAGGCGCAGACCGGCAAGGCGCCGCAGGCCTACGCGAAGCAGGTGCGGCTGCGCACCGCCGCGTGGCTGCTGACGAGTTCGGACAAGACCGTCGCCGATATCGCGTCGAGCTGCGGCTTTTCGGACGCGTCGCACCTGGGGCGGGAATTTCGCAAACAATTCGGCGTGCCGCCGATGATGTATCGCGAGCAGCGCGGCACGGCGCAACAAGTCGACGACGGCTCGTGCTACGACGAAACGTTTCCTGGGCGCGCGCAGGCGATCTGAATTGACGCGGCCTGCGCTACTCCGGCATGCGCCGCTCGACGCTCGGCGCATGCCCGAACTGCGCGCGATACGCCTTGCTGAAATGACACGGCGAATGAAAACCGCACACCGTGGTCACACGTGCGATGGATGCATCGGTATTGCGCAGCAGATCGCGCGCGCGGCGCAGCCGCAGGCTCAGGTAGTAATGCGTCGGCGATACGTTCAGGAACAGCTTGAACATCCGCTGCAAATGACGCTGCGACAGGTTCACGAGCCGCGCGAGTTCATCGAGCGATAGCGGCTCCTCGATGTTCGCTTCCATCAGCCGCACCACTTCGATCAGTTCGGCGCGCGACAGGCCGACCCGTGCATCGACCGGAATATGCTGGTGATCGGTCGAACCGCGAATCCGCTCGACGATGAACTGCTCGGACACCTGCGCGGCCACCGCGGGCCCGAGCCGCATGCCCACCAGATGCAGCATCAGATCGAGCGGCGCGGTGCCGCCGGTGCAGGTGAGCCGATCGCGGTCGATCACGAACAGCTCGTCGTCGAAATGCACGTGCGGATAGCGCTGGTGCAACGGCGACATGTCCTCCCAATGCACGGTCGCCCGATAGCCGTCGAGCAGCCCGGCCGCGAGCAGCGCATACGGGCCCGTGCAGATGCCGCCGAGCGGCACGCCGCGCGCGCCCGCGTCGCGCAGCAGCGCGATCACCTCGTCGTTCACATACTCGCGCACGTGCCAGCCGGCGCACACGAACAGCAGGTCCGGCATGCCGGACTCGGCGAGCGTGGTGGTCGGCTTCACCGTGATGCCGTTGCTCGCGCGCGCCGGCTCGCCATCCGGTGTGACTACCGACCACCGGTAGTACTGTGCGCGGCCCACGTAGTTCGCCATGCGCAGCACCTCGACCGCACTGGTGAACGCGATCATCGAGAAGTTCGGCAGCGTCAGGAAGCCGACGTGCGCGACGGCGGACAGCCGCGCATCGGCTTCTTCGGTTGTGGCGATTGCGTCGCGCTTCATGGACGTATCGGATCAGACCATCAGCCGTGTTGCGCCGCCGGTTCCCGGCGCACTTTCATCGCCTGGCGCAGCCCGGCGAACAACGGTGCGCGTGCCTTGCCCGGCGCCCGGCCGAAGCTCTCGGTGATGCGGTCCAGAATGATCGCCAGCATCACAACCGACATGCCGCTTTCGAAGCCGAGCCCGATATCGAGCCGCTGGATGCTCGCGAGTACGTCGTTGCCGAGGCCGCCCGCGCCGACCATCGACGCAATGATCACCATCGACAGCGCCATCATGATGGTCTGGTTCACACCCGTCATGATCGACGGCAGCGCGTTCGGAAACTGCACCTTGTAGAGCAGTTGCCACGGCGTGCAGCCGAACGCCTGCCCCGCTTCGACGATCTCGTGATTCACGTGCTTGATGCCGAGCGCGGTCAGACGCACCGCGGGCGGCATCGCGAAGATCACCGTCGACAGGATGCCGGGCACGCGGCCGAGGCCGAACAGCATCGCGGCCGGAATCAGGTAGACGAACGCGGGCATCGTCTGCATCAGATCGAGCACCGGGCGCACGATCATTTCGACGGTGCGGCTCTTCGCCATCCAGATACCGAGCGGCACGCCGAGCACGAGACTGATCACCGTCGACGACAGCGTGAGGCCGAGCGTGATCACCATCTGGTCCCAGAAGCCGGTGCCGTAGATCAACAGCAGCGCGGCCAGCGTGAACACCGCGAAGCGCCAGCCGACGCGCCACAAGCCGATGCCGACGAAGAACGCCATCAGCGCCCACATCGGCACGGCCTGCAAGCTGTGCTCGACCGCCGCGGCGAAGCTCTCGATGACCTTGCCAATCGTGTCGAAGGTCTTCGCATCATGATCGAGCAGGTAGTGAACGCCGTGATCGACCCAGGCGCCAAGCGGAATGATTTCAGACATGGGAACCTCGATGATGCGTGAGAACGCTCAGCACGTTCGTCTTGTTGACCGAGCCGCAGTAGGAACCGTCCGCTTCGACGACCGGCAGCGGCGCGCGGCTCGCCACCACGCGCTCGACCACGTCGTTGAGCGGCGTGCTGCGATGGATGCATTCGATCTGGTTGAGCTGCGGCGACACGCTGCCCGTCGCGTCGCGGCACACGAAGCCGCGTATCCTGCGCTCGCTGTCGAGCACGAACGCGTAGTCGGCGCTGCCGTTCAGCGTCGCGGCGACGCTCGACGCGTCGATCTGCGGCGCGTGCATCAGCGGCACGTCGTCGGTCTGCATCAGATCGCCGGCCGTCAGATAGCGGCTCGTGTCGATGCCTTCGAAGAACGCGCGCACGTAGTCGTCGGCCGGATTCTTGATGATTTCCTGCGGCGTGCCGATCTGCACGACGCGGCCGCCTTCCATGATCGCGATGCGCGTGCCGATGCGCATTGCCTCCTCCAGATCGTGCGATACGAACAGGATCGTGCGCTGCTGCTCGCGCTGCAGATCGAGCAGCACGTTCTGCATTTCCTTGCGCTTGAGCGGATCGAGCGCGGAGAACGCCTCGTCCATGATCATCAGCGACGGGTTGACCGTGAGCGCGCGCGCGAGCCCGACGCGCTGCTGCATGCCGCCCGACAGCTCGGCGGGCAGCTTCTGCGCGAACGGCGCGAGGCCGACCTGTTCGAGCACCGTCAGCGCCCGCGCCTCCCGCTCCTTGCGGCCGACGCCCGCGACCTCGAGGCCGAACGCCGCGTTGGACAGCACGGTGCGCTGCGGCATCAGCGCGAAGGACTGGAACACCATGCTCATGTCCTTGCGGCGTAGCGCCGTCAGCTCCGCGCGCGGCACGCTCGCGACATCGCGGCCGTCGATCAGCACCTTGCCGGCGCTGGGCTCGACGAGCCGATTGATCAGGCGAATCAGCGTCGACTTGCCGGAGCCGGACAGTCCCATCAGCACGAAGATCTCGCCCTCGCGAACCTCGAACGACGCGTTGTGCACGCCGACGATCTGACCGGTGCGGGCAAACACCTCCTCTTTGGTGGCGCCGCTGGCCAGCATTGCGAGCGCCTGTTTAGGGTTGGTGCCGAATACCTTGCACAGCCCTTCGACCACGACCTTGGGGGAATTCATCGAATGCTCTCCTCGCTTGCGGACGTCGCCCGCGCTGTGCCTACATAGTTGCCAGAAAAAAGTGCGGTTAGCCGACTAATTCCGACAAGCACATGAGGAAATGCGACACCCGGCCGCGCCGTGAGCGCTCGACTCGGCGGCGAAAGCCTTGTGGGAGAAGGGATTGGCGCGGGTTGGCCCGCGCGCGGAGGATGTCGCGACAGAGCAAAAGCTGCTCCCGGACGGCGGCAGGGGCGAGACGGTGCGTGGGAGCTGAACCGCTCAGGAAATCGACACACCCAGCAAACGTCCGACGCCGAACGTAAATCCCGCCGCGATCAGCCCGATGATGATCTGGCGCAGCGCCGAAAAACCCGCGCTGCGGCCGTTGAACAGCGACGTGAACACGCCGATCGACGCCAGCGCCAGCATGCTCAGCACGACGCACTGCACGATCGCGCTGACGCCGTGCGACCACAGAAAAGGCATCACCGGAAAAATCGCGCCCAGCGAGAACAGACAGAACGACACGCCCGCCGCCGACCACGGATTGCCGCCCAGTTCCGCCGGGTCGAGACCGAGTTCCTCGCGTGTGAGGGTGTCGAGCGCCTTGTCCTTGTCGCGCATCATCTGCGCGGCGACGCGTTTCGCCTCGTTCGCGTCGAGTCCTTTCGCGCGGTAGATGAGCGCAAGCTCGTGCTCCTCCGCTTCGGGCTGTTCCTCGATCTCCTCGGCTTCCTTGGCGATCTGCGTGCTCGCGAGTTCGCGGGCATTGGTGACCGACAGCCATTCGCCGAGCGCCATCGAACAGGCACCGGCGATCAGCCCGGCGAGGCCGGTCAACAGGATCGCCTTGTTGCCGGTGCCCGCGCCGGCGACGCCCATGATCAGGCAGAAGTTCGACACGAGGCCGTCGTTCGCGCCGAGGACGGCCGCGCGCAGATCGTTGCCCGATGCGGCGCCCTTGTGCCACGACTCGGCCGCGGCGATGCGCGCGCCGGGCGACAGGTCGGTATTGCTGGTGCTCGCGAGCGTCTGCACGACCGCCGCGTGGTGATGCTCGTCGGCGGACATGTGGCCTGCGTCGCGTTGGCCTCGATATTTGTTGCGGTCCGCGTATTCGGCGGCGGCAAGAGTAGGCAGCACGAAGTCCGCGCCGCACACGCGCACGAGCCCCTTCATCAAACGCGTTTTGATCGCATGACCGCGGCCTTTCGGTTCGATGCCGTTGGCTCGGAGCTTGTCGGCCCACACTTGCGCGTGACTGTGTTCCGATTGCGCGAGATCCTGATAGACCTGCTTGCGGGTCTCGTCTTTCTCGACGCGCGCGAGCGTCTCGTACAGGGCGGCGCTGTGCAGTTCGTCGGCGAGATTCGCCTTGTAGCGTTTCACTTCATGCTTCGTTGCCATGATCACGTTCCCCGCGGATCGCGTTGCTGACGGCAAAGCCTGACCGAAGCCGCCCGGCGTCTCATCGGCGCTGATTACCGCGCCGGGCGTGGGCTTGTCCGCTTGTCCGTTACTGGCTTGCCGGCGCACCGACGCCGGCCTTCTTCTGCGCCGCCTGCAGCTTGTCCGGATAGTTCGGATCGTTCTGCGCCGGCTGGTAGCCCGCGTCTTCGAGTTTTTTCAGCTCGGCGTTCTTTTTCGCGCGAGCCTGTTTGCGCTCTGCCTTGCGCTCGGCCTTCGTTGGCTTGGGAGTGGTGGTCGTCGCGCCTTGCTGGGCCGCAGCATCCGTCGAGCCCTGTGCGACCGCGAGCGGAATGGTGCCGGCCACCAGTGCGACGGCCGAAACCCCAAGCATGATTCGTTTAATGGCGAAGCTCTTCATAACTGATATCTCCCAAAAAATTGGCAATAACGTGCGGGTCCGTCTGCGAATCGTGAAGCACCAAAGCGGGTCGCGCAGCCTTGGCGCGAACCCGTCACGGAAGCTTACAGGCAAATGGCGGGATGCGCGCTGTAACGGTCGTCGGGTGCGTTCGTCGGTTCGTCGACGGATATCCGTGGGCGAAATTCCTTTGCCGTGAAACGGCCGCCTGGTGCCGATGATGCGAGCCGTGGGAGTGGTCGAGATGTTCCGGGATGCCGCACCAGAGTCCGCTCAGCAGGCCACCTGGCACTGGTATCGGGGCAGCGGCGTGCCCTTGCGGCCTCACTTTCAGATTTCTCCGCATTTCGCCGCGGACTGACTCGCGAACAATAGTGGCGCGGATCGAAAACGTCACGGCCATGCTCAATTCCCAATGGTCGAATTCGAACGTTTGAGGCGATCCGGTTCCATTCACTTATGCTTAAGAGCCGTAAGCGCCCATGAACCACGACGACAAATACTCTTACTACAAGATCGACAAGCTGTTTTGGCGTTGGAAGAAGCAAGACGGGGCTCGGATCGTGCATGAGGTCTCGCTTTCGACGGACAAGGCACCGCCGCCGTTTCCGGACTCGCCATTCGCGAAATCGAATGCCGTGCCTCGCCCAGCCAAGTCTCCCAAACCTGATCCAACCGTAAAAATGATCAACGATCTTCTCAAGGTCGCCGATTCGGTTTCCCGTTTCAGAACATGGTTGAACACACCTGTGCCGTCCAAACCGTCCGAAGCGACGAAGATCGTCGCCCTGAAAAAGACGGTACCGCTATTCGATTATCCAGGAGATTCCGAACGCTCTGCGCAAAGAAATGATGCCTATCCGAGCGAAGTTGATGGAGCGATGGTTTGCCGGCCGATTGAACTACTCCGCAGTACCCAGCGACGAGCTCAAAGAAATCAATCAGGAGGGCAAGCCATACCCGCCTGACATGTACGATACAACCACGATAAAGATGGACTGGGTACTGAAGTTCGCTCGCGCCAAACGGAAATACGACTTCCTGGTCAACGATGCAATACGGTCACCAGCGGCACTTCAAGTGCTTCACAAGAAGCTCCGTTTCTACAGGCATAGTAGTGAGCTATCTACGCACCATATCTGTCGGGACGATCCCCAGCATCTGCATCAGTTTTTTCAATTTCAACACGTCGAAGTTGACGGTACGTTTGCGGAAAAAATCAAACTGAAGCTAATGGCGGATACTACGCGATCAGGTGTCCCCGACGATTTGACCGCCGCGCTTGGATCGTTCGTAATCTATGCCGCTACAGGTCATGTTCGACTGTCAAGGGAGCCGTTTGGCACGCGAAGGACGACTGCCGAAGTAACTGGCGCATGGGTGTACATAAAAGACAACTTCACGTTTACCGATGAGCCCGGGGAGCGGTCCCAATGTCTAGGGCATTGGAGCAGCAACGGTGTTATCGTGATGCCACTTGATGGCGTGGCGGCCACGTCTCGTTATATTCCCTACGTGGAGTCGCCGGTGACGCTTGGCGATCCAGTTATCAAAGGACAGGTTTACTACCCAATCCATAACAGCGACTTCCGGCAGTGGGCAATCAGACATCAGCGCGGCGGCGATTTCATCATCTACTCGGACCGTCGCTACGTTCCGCTTTTCCCGCCGATCGTGCTCTACCTATGAAGCGCATCCTTAAGCGTGCTGCATTATTGGCTGGTCTTAGCGCAGGGCTTTATTTTGGGCTCTTCGACCATACTCCGCATGGACTCGAGTGTCGTCATTCGGCACCTGTCGACGGCATATACAGAGCAGAGCTTTGCCTGTTGCGATGGACTCCGGGCCGCAGCGGGAGCCCTGAATATGTCGGCCGACTATTCGATGCAAAGAGCGGGAGGCTGCTTGCACAGCGCACTTTCAGCACGCCTGTCCCCGATCTTTTTTGGTCAACGGGCCTGCGATACTCGCTGAATCCGTATTCGCCGCCCCGCTATCTCGGTCCGTCCGTCGAGTTTTCCCGCGGAGATGCCGGTAAAGGAGACTCGAGGATTTCGTTGCCCCCGTCGTTCTGGGACAAACTGGCCGCCACCCGCCCGCGCTTATAGCTGGTCGCACCTCCCCGCGGTACGGTTTTTTGGCATGCCAGCCCCGCCAGGAGTATCGTTTAACCGCGCCGGAAGGGCCCAAACCGCCACTCCTCTACAAGACAGGCACTTCCCAGAGTCGGGACCAGCTCGACAAAAGCGCGACGTTTCTAACATGCAAGGAAGCGACATCAACTTTTCGAGGATGGTGAAACCGTGAAAACAGTCAATCTTTTGAAGATGCTCGGAATTGCATTGTGCGTGGCAACCGCATCCAGCGCCTACGCGCAGGCAAGCGACGCTCAGGCGCCTGCCGCCACGGCAGCCGCGCCGGCCACGACCACCCAATCGACGCGTGCGGCGGATCGCAAGCTCGGCCGCGACGTGCGGCGCGCGCTCGCGAGAGCGCAGGGCTTCAACGTCTCGAACGTGTTCGTGCGGGCGCGCGGCGGCGCGGTGACGCTGACCGGCTCGGTGCCTGAAAGCGGCATGATCCAGCAGGCTGCCGACGTGGCGAAAGGCGTGCCAGGCGTGACCTCGGTGACCAATAAGCTCACGCTGAATTTCCCGTCCCGCGGAGGTGGTGGAAGCTGAGCGTCGGCATCCGACTCGCGAACGGGAGCGCCGCGAACCTGCGACGCGTGCGGTGTCTCCCGCTAATCCCCAGTCGTCGGCACGCACACGGTGTTCTTCTGCGCGGTGAAGGCCACGCGAACGCAGGACGCGGGCGATGCGCTGATCTACTACGGCCGCCGCTATCATCGCGTCGGCGAGCGCTCGGTGCAGGCGACGCATCAGGTCGCGGCGAATCAAGGCGAAGCGTCCGTCTGCGCGCGTTGAGGTCTCACTGCGCGTTGGAGTCGGCCGAGCGCCGCGATCCTCCGGCCGAATAGCGCGGCCGCGGTGCGCTCCGGATTGAGCGCAATAAGTTCGCTTGCCGCGCCGACCATCCACGCGTCACGCCCGTACGACGCCCGTCATCGGTTTGCCCGCCACCGTCCGGCCAAACAGCGCCGCTGCCGTGCGTTCCGGATCGAGCCCGAGGCTCTCACTCGCGGCGCCAGCGATCAACGCATCGAGCGAGGTGGTCGGCCTCAGGTCACGCGACTGATACAGCTGATGCGGCGCGAGCCCCGGCCAATCCGCTATCACGCGACCGCCCTGCACCGAGCCGCCCAGCACCATCGCGACAGATCCGGTGCCGTGATCGGTGCCGCCCGTGCCGTTCGCGGCCGCGGTCCGGCCGAACTCCGTCGCGACCAGCACCGTGGTCTTGCTCCACGATGGTCCCATGCCGTCGCGCAACGCCGCGAGCATCGTGTCGAGCGCCTTCAGCTGATTCGCGAGCCGCGCATTCTGCGCGCTGTGCGTATCCCACCCGCCGGTCTCGATCATCGCGATACGCGGACCGTCGTCGCGCGCCAGAAAACTCGCCGCGAGCTTGCCGAGGCTCGCCGGGTCCTGACGTGCGCCGGCATCGCCCGCGACGCCGCGCGCCGCCATCGCCGATTCCCACAGCGGACGCAACTGCGCGTCCTGCTCGTACAGCTGCGACACGCGCGCGAGCAGATCATCGGGCGCCTGCGGCAACGCCGACGGCGCATACGACGTCACCGAAGCGGGACCGCGCAGCGCCATCGGCACGGTCGGCGCGAACGCGATCGCGTTCTCGCGGGTCGCGGGCAATTGCGCGGCGAGCCGGTTGAGCCAACCATCCTTTGTCTGATACGGCGATGTGCCGCCGGTTTCCAGCACATTCTGTCCGTCGAAATGCGAGCGGTCGCGATACGGCGAAGCGACCGCGTGCACGAACAGCGCCTCGCGTTGCGCGTACAGCTTCGCCATTTGCGCGAGCGCCGGATGCAGCGCGAACGTGCCGTCCAGATGCGGCGCGTTCGACGCATCGATTGCGAGCGGTCCGCGCAAACTCGCATACGCGGGGTCCGCGTAAGGCACGACGATGTTCAGGCCATCGGCCGCGCCACGCTGGATCACGAACACGAAGCGGCGGTCGGTCGCGACATGCGCGAACGCAATTCGCGGCGACACGAGCAGTGCGCCGGCACCGACGGCGGCGACGCTCAGAAACTGGCGGCGTGACAGCATGGCGTTCACCTCCGTTGAAAATCGGGCGATACGAGCAGCAGCGCTATCGCCGTCGACGCGCTTTCCGCGCGCGATACCGCCGTGGCCGTCGGCTCGCTGAGCGAGCCAGCCAGCAAGGTCTGGCCGAGCGAGCGCGCATCGAGCCGGTCACCCACGCGCGAAGCGAAACGTTGCGCGACTTCGACGCGGCGCACGAGCGCATCGGGCGCGGCCCAGCTCGCGGCGATATCGTCGTAGCCGGCGGGCGAACCCGGCCGCCACACCGGCTGGCCTAGCTGCGTCAGGATCGGCGCGCTCTGCAGATTACCGAGGTCGTGCCAGCCGAGTCCGCGCATCGACGAAATGGTCCACTCCCACGGAGTCTTGAACTTCACCGCGCCCGGCGACCACGCTTGCGGTGTATCGATCAACGCGCGATAGACGGTCGGCAGATCGCCGTCGCTGCGAGCGAACGCATCGGCCAGACGAGCGCTCACGCCAGCCGGCGGATTATCGGCGACGAAATGGCGCGCGAGCTTCGTGCCGATATGCTGCGCGGTGGCCGGCGCGTGCGCGAGGTCGTGCAGGATCGCGAGCGCCTGCTGTTCGCCGGCTTCGTCGTAGCGGCGTCCCATGATCGTGCGCGAGCCCGGTTCGTGCAGCGCCTGGCGAAACACGAAGCTGCCGGGTTCGCCGCCTGGCTCCTGCGTGCGCCGGTTTGGATTGGCGCCGCCGTTGCCCGGATTGCCGACGAGACTCCAGCCGGTCAGCGCACGCGCGAATTCGGTCACGTCGTCCTGGCTATAGCCGCTGCGCACGCCGAGGGTATGCAGTTCCATGATCTCGCGCGCGAGGTTCTCGTTGAGTCCGCGTCTGTTGTCCGGATTGCGTTGCGCGGCGCGCAGCGCGGCCATGCTGTCGGGACCAACCGAGCGCGTCTGATCGAGGAACAGCTGCATGGCCGGATGACGCTCGACGGCGACCAGCATGTCCTCGAAACGGCCCAGCACGTGAGGGCGAATCGCCTCCGCTTCGAACGACCCGGCGAGCGCCGCGACGCCGGGCTTTTCCGCCGATACCGCAAAGTGGTTCGCCCAGAAATGCACGAGGCGTTCGATAAATGGCGTCTGAGTGCTCAGCGCGCTGGCGACTCGCGCATTCACCGATGAGCGATACATGTCGAGTATTTCGACGCGAAACGCCTTTCGCTCGGATTGCTTTGCAGCTTGCGCGTCGGTCTGGCTGGCTGCTGCCGCGTTGCTGGCGATGTTGGTCGCGCGGTTGTTCGCACTCTGGTTCGAGTTGGATTCTTCGCCCGCCTTCTGTTTCGCCTGCTGCTCGATCTGCATGCGCTGCTGCACGAGCTGCGTCGACAACGCGATTGAATCGGGCTGGTTCGCCCACGCGTCCGGCCGCGGCTGATACTGCTCGAACTGCGCGAGCAGCCATCCCTTCGGATCGGCTGGCGGCGTATCGTCGGCGCGCGCGCCGAGGCCGAAGCGGTTCAGTGCGATCGCCGCGGCATTCAGATTCGGTGAGTGGGCCATACGATCCTCGTCGGCAGGTAACACGCCTGCATGTCCGTTAAACGGCCGACACACGAAAATCCGTCGCCACCGCACGCATTTTTCTATTCGCCGGATGCGCCATTCGCCTCCGGCTTCTTCGTGTTCGGAGCGGGCTGCGCTTCGCGCCATTGCCCGCGCAGCTTCAAGCTCTCGGCGAATTTGACGCGCTCCTCGGGCGTCAGCGTCGCCGCGAAATCGGCGACGCTCGCTTCGACCATCGCGCGCAGATTGCTGTCGGCCGCGCGGGTACGCGCGAGCGCGGCATCGAGCGCGGCGCGATCGAACTGCGGCGCGGCGAGCAACCGCAATACCTCGCGACGCCCTTCGCGAGCGTCACGCGCATACTGGCGACCGTCGCGCCGCGCGTTCTTCAGGCCGTCGATAAACGCCTGGCGCTGCTGCGCCGACAGCGGCTCGGCGGCGAACCGCAACGCGCGCTGGTCCGGCGCCACCGGCTGATTCGCACCGTGCGCGGCGAACCACTGATACGCGCCGCCGGCGATCGCGCCGAGCAGGAACACGTTGAGCACCGCGGAGCCCAGCAGCGCAAATTTCCATGAGCGCCCGTTCATTCGCCGCTCCAATCGGCGGAGCTGCCGCCGAAGCTCGAAGTCAGATACGAGGATTCATGCACGACCGGCGCGTTCTCGGTCAGCACGAAGAACGACACCGCGAGCGCACCAGCCACGCCACCGAGCAGCCCGACGCCTGCCACCGCCGCGCCCGACCACCAAAAACGCCAGCGCGCGGCCGGGCGTCGCGCTGGCGCGCCATCGATGATGCGACGCTGCAGTTCGAGGCTCGGCGGCTCGATCCGGTCCGTGGCGAGCCATGCGTCGAGGCCGGCCGCATCGCTCAACGCCGCGTCGGTTTCGTCGCGATGCGCGCGCGCCCACTCCAGCGCGGCCGCGCGTTCGCGCTCCGGCCAGCGACGCGCGTCGGCGCCGTACGCTGCAACGATCTGTTGGAATCTTTCGGGCGTCATGACTTGTCCTTGCTAAGGCCGCTGCCGGCCAGTTGAGCGCGCAAACCGCGGCGCGCGCGGCTCAGCAGACTCTCCAGCGCATCGACGCTGACGCCCATCAAGGCGGCAGCGTCGACGTTCGACATTTCCTGGTAATAGCTCAGCACGAGCGCTTCGCGCTGTCGCGCCGGCAGCGCGGCGAGCGCCGCGCGCACGCGCGCGTGGTCGGCGCGTGCTTCGAGCCGCGCTTCGGGTGGCGCGGCGGGATCGGCCGTGTCGGGCAGTTCGTCGCTCGGGTCTTCGCGCTGGCCGCGCAAACGGTCGTAGCAAAGATTGAGCGCGACCCGATGCATCCACGTGTCGAATTTCGCTTCGCCTTCGCGCCAGCGAGCCGCCTGTTTCCAGATTCGCACGAAGACCTCCTGCGCGACATCCTCCGCTTCCATGCGATCGCCGAGCATGCGCGTGGCGAGCGCGAGCAGCCGCGGCAGCTTGCGCGCGACCAGCGAGCGGACCGCGCCGGGCTCCTCGCGGCCTACCCGCGCGATCAGCTCGGCGTCCGGATCGGGCGGCGCGTCGCTCAAGGCGTGCGGCTCCGTCGCGACGTCACGCGCGCGCGTTCGCGTGCGGGCCGCATCACGGGATCAACGTCGTTCACTTGCCGCCGCTCCTTCAGCTGTCGTGTTGTTATGGTTTTGCTGCCGCTACGCCGCTATCCGGCCTGGTATCACGTACGCGGTCAATATACGACGACCGCCGGACGGTAATAGGCCGGACGTGCCGGATAGACCACACAGCCGGCGAGCGAGGCCGCCAGCAGAATCATCACGAGTGTTTTCATCGCAAGCCTCGCTCAAGCCCAATGTCCTTCGATCCAGCGCCAGTGCGGCCCACGTTGCGCCCAATGGCCGGGCACCCAGCGATAGCCCACGCGCACCGGCTGCCAGTGGCCCGGCGCCCACACATAGCGGCCATGCTCCCAGCGCCAGCGGCCCTGATCCCATACGTAGCCGTCCCGCGGCGCGGGCACGACTTCGACGCGCGGCGGCGGCGGCGCCATTGGCGCGATCACCACTTGCGCGAAGGCGGGTGTGGCCGTCAGCGTGGCCGCGCAGCACAGCGCGGCGCTCAGCGTGGAACCGAGCAGGCGACTCATGCGGTTAGAGATCATGTCGTTTTCTCCCATAGGACCGAAAAAAGCCGGAGACAGCGTGGCCCCGTTTCTGCTTCAACGGGTCAATTGGGGGAAATCCGTCGCTCTGCGTGCAAAAAAGTGCGGCGGGAAGAAAGCGCTTCACGATTAGCGCGGCGCGAACCGGAAGTCAGGGAGATGAATGGGAACCGATAGCCGGCGTAATGTCCGCGACTCGAATCTTTAATCGCGGACTGCTGAAATCGTCGGCAGCCTGATTGCGGCAACAACAGTAACAGCAACGGCATTTCTACCCATATTCCGCGGCGAAGGTCGAATCTGGAGTCAGTCACATGTTCCGTAGAGCTTTGTTACCCATTCCGTTCGCCGCGATGCTGATGCTCGCCGGCTGCGGCAACAACAGCGTCAGCACGCCCGCGGCGTCGACCACGGGCGCATCGTCGCCGGCCGCCCCGGTGTCCGCGCAGGACTCGCTGACGACCGCGACGCCGATCAAGCATGTCGTCGTGATCTTCGGCGAGAACGTGTCGTTCGATCACTACTTCGGCACCTATCCGCAAGCGACCAACCCGGTCGGCGAACCGCAATTCACCGCGGCCGCGGGCACGCCGACAGTCAACAACCTCAGCAGCAACAATCTGCTGACATCGAACCCGAACGCGCTGGCGAGCTCGCCGAACACGGCGGGCCGCACGGTCGGCACGGTGCCGATCGCGGGTCTCGGGCTGCCGGCCGCGGACCTCTTGCCGTTCCGCCTCGATCGCTCGCAGGCGAATACGTCGAGCCAGAATCACGCGTACGCGGCCGAGCAACTCGCGTATAACAACGGCGCGATGGATTCGTTCCCGCTGTTCACGGCGGCCGGCACGACGATCGCCGGCAGCACCGGCGCGTTCGCGACGAAAGGCCAGGTGCTCGGCTACTTCGACGGCAACACGGTCACCGCGATGTGGAACTACGCGCAGAACTTCGCGATGAACCAGAACGCGTATACGGATACCTACGGACCGTCGACGCCCGGCGCACTCGCAGTCGTGTCCGGCCAGAACAACGGCGTGATCCTGACGGGCGGCACGTCGGCCAACGCAATCCCCGACTCGGCCGGCGGCAACACGATGATCGGCGACCTCGACCCGACCGGCGACGCCTGCACGATCGCGGCGGGCAGCAAGGTGACCGGCGCGATGTCGTCGAAGAACAGGAACATCGGCGACCTGCTGAACGCGAAGAACATCACGTGGGGCGGCTTCATGGGCGGCTTCAATCTGCAGACCGTCAACCCGAACGGCACGACCGGCTGCGCGCGTTCGACGTTCTCGCAGGTGCTCAACGCGAGCAAGGCCGACTACGTGCAGCACCACGCGTGGTTCCAGTACTACGCGAGTACCGCGAACCTCGCGCATACGCGGCCGTCGTCGACGGCGGCGATCGGTGGGACCGATCCGCTCGATAACTCCGCGACCCCGGTGCATCACCAGTACGACACCGACGATTTCTTCACCGCGGTGAAGGCCGGCAACTACCCGTCGGTCAACTTCCTGAAGGCGCCGGCCATCGGCGACGGCCACCCGGGCAACTCGGACCCGATCGACGAGCAGGCGTTCGTCACGAAGGTGATCAACTTCCTCGAACAGCAGCCTGACTGGAAGAACACCGCGGTGATCATTGCCTACGACGATTCGGACGGCTGGTACGACCACCGCTACAAGGCGCCGACGAGCGCGTCGTTCGACTCGACGAGTCCGCAATCGGCGGGCGGCGCGACGGTGGCCGGCAGCGACAACCTCAGCGCGGCGGGCCAGTGCACGGCCGCGGGCGCGGTACAGCCGCAAGGCGTCAACGGCGACGTGGTGAACGGCCGCTGCGGGCCGGGGACGCGCACGCCATTCATCGTCGTGTCGCCGTGGGCGAAGGTCAACTTCGTCGACGACACGCCGATCACGCAGGCGTCGGTGGTGCGCTTCATCGAGGACAACTGGCTCGGCGGCCAGCGCCTCGGCGGCGGCTCTTTCGATGCGACGGCCGGCAGCATCATGAACATGTTCAATTTCTCGGGTACGGGCAACACCGCGCCGTTGTATCTCGACGAAAACCTCGGCACGAAGCTGTCTAAGCCGCCGTCGACTTGAGCGGGTGCCGCTGACGTGTAAGTCGCTGTTTAGTATGCGTTCGATCTATTCGTCAACGTCATGAACCGACCGTCAGACGCATTTGCACCAGCGCCGCTGCTGGACTCCGCGAGCACTCGCCGCGCGTGGCTGCGGCTGTTCGCGGGAAGCGTAGCGACTGTCGTGCTCGGCTTTGCCGCGTTCTCCGCGTACGCACTCGTGTATCCGGAGTGGATGCCGCCGGCGGTAGGCGAAATCGTCGAGGAGATCACCGGTGCGAATCCGCATCCGGTGCATCTGATGCGTCCGCAGCAAGCGCCGCTCAGTGCGGTTGCGGTGCTCGGCAAACAGATCTTCTTCGACAAGACGCTGTCCGCGTCGGGTCAGCAGTCGTGCGCGACATGTCACTCGCCGCAGCATTCGTATGGACCGGATAACGCGTTGCCGGTGCAGATGGGCGGCTTGCATCTTGACCAGGCCGGCTATCGTCCACCGCCATCGCTCGCATATCTGTACCGGCAGGCGCCGTTCAGCATCGGCCCCGATCAGGGCGATACCGACGTTCCCGTCGACGTGACGCAGTTCGCCTCGCAGGCCGCCGGCATGCAACGCGCGCAGAAGACCGCGCTCGCCGCGCCCAAGACGCCGGCGATGGTGCCGCAAGGCGGCCTGTTCTGGGACGGCCGCGCCGATACGTTGCAGAACCAGGCAATCGGCCCGCTGACGAATCCGGTCGAGATGGCCAACGCGAGCGAAGCCGACGTCGCGCGAAAGCTGCTGCAAACGCGCTACCTCGATCAGTTCAAACGGATCTTCGGAGCTGGCATCGTGAACAACCCGAGCCTGCTGATTTCCGAAGCGATGTTCGCGGTGGGGCGCTATCAGATCGAAGATCCGTCGTTTCATGCGTTCACGAGCAAGTACGACTACTGGCTCGAAGGCAGGGCGCGGCTCACGCATGCCGAACTGCACGGTCTGCAACTGTTCAACGATAAGAACAAGGCGAATTGCGCGGGCTGCCACCTGAGCCAGCCGAGCCGCGATGGCCTCCCGCCGCTCTTCACCGATACGCAATACGAGGCATTGGGTGTGCCGCGCAATCCGGCGATTCCGATCAACAAGGACCCGAAGTTCTTCGACCTGGGGATATGCGGACCGTTTCGCGACGACCTCGCGAAGCAGACCCAGTACTGTGGCATGTTCCTCACGCCGACGCTGCGCAACGTCGCCGAACGCAAGGTGTTCTTTCACAACGGCGTGTATCACGACCTGAAGCACGTGATGGACTTCTACAATCTGCGCGACACGGCGCCGGACAAGATCTATCCACGCGATGCGTCGGGCAAGGTGATCAAGTACGACGATCTGCCGCCGCGGTATCACGCGAACATCGATGTCGCCGACGCGCCGTTCGACCGCAAGTTCGGCGATCAACCCGCGATGAACGACCAGGACATTCGGGACATCATCGCGTTCCTGCAGACGCTGAGCGACGGGTACAGGGAATGACTGCGCGCGCGTGACGGGCGGCCATCGCGCTGCGGCCCGCGAGCCGGTGGGGTATCCTTGCCGGTTTAGCAAACTCTATCCCTACCCTCCCCGATGGCCGATTTTCCTTTCGACGCCGTGCTCTTCGACTGCGACGGCGTGCTCGTCGATTCCGAACCCATCACGAATCGCGTGCTCACCGAAATGCTCGGCGAGCTCGGCTGGCATATGAGCGTCGAAGAGACGATGCGCATTTTCGTCGGCAAGATGGTCAGGGACGAAGCCGAACTGATCGAAGCGCACACCGGCTTTGCCATCACGGCCGAGTGGCTGGCGCAGTTCCGCGCGCGTCGCAACGCGGCGCTCGACAGGGAGTTGCGTGCGATCGACGGCGCGTCTTTCGCGGTACACGCGCTGCACCGAACGTTGAACGGACGCATTGCGGTGGCGTCGGGCGCGGATCGCATCAAGATCGAATTGCAGCTCGTGAAGGCCGGCCTCCTCGACTGCTTCGAAGGACGCATCTTCAGCGGACACGAAATGCCGCGCAGCAAGCCGTTTCCCGACGTCTATCTCGCCGCGGCCGCGGCACTCGGCGTCGACCCGGCACGCTGCGCGGTAGTCGAGGATACGGTGACGGGCACAACCGCGGGCGTCGCGGCCGGTGCGACGGTATTCGGCTATTGCCCGACGCACCTCGGCCACAGCAGCGCGACCGCGCTGCATGGCGCGGGCGCGGTGCACGTGTTCAGGGAGATGGCCGAGCTACCCGCGTTGCTCGCCGGATGGAGCAAGCGCTGATCGGCCGACGTGTTGGCGGCTGAACGACACCGGCCTGCCGCAAGTTGGCCGACGACGATCAGTTACCGACTGCGCGGAGGTAGTCGATCAGCGCTCGCGCCAGTACAGACGTTGAATCCCGCCGCATGGCATGGTGCGTGCAACAGGAACGCCCGAGCGTAAAGCATTTGCGCGCTCGCTACCCATCCAACGTTGCCGGAGATTCATCATGTCCAACTTGACCCTTGCCGACCTGTCGCGCTGCGACGACCTCGACCACGTAGCTGCACAGTCCGTACGCGGCGGCCACTCGTGCCACTCGCCGGAATACCCGCCTTCGTGTTACGGCGAAAAACCGCCGGTTCGCGGGCCGTCCTACTACAACCCGCCCTCCTACAATCCCTGCCATCCGGTGCACTACGGCTGCGAGCCGGTCTATACCCCGGTCTGCCATCCGGAGCCGATCAAGGTCGTGCCGCTGTAAGCACGAGGCCTCGCGCCGCTGCGTGCAACGGCGCAAGCATGCATGCGTTGCGGGCCGGGTCGGTACGATCGGGCCGCAACGTGCGCTTCATGCTCTTATTCGAAGGCCGGATCGATCGGCACGCGATAGCCGACCGCGAGCCGGTTCGTCTCGTTAGCCATTCCGACGATCGCCTGCAACTCGCCGAACATCTCGTCGGTCATGCCGGCGCGCCGCGCGGCCGCCGTGTGGCTCGCGACGCAATAGCCGCAGTTGTTCGTCACGCTGACCGCGACGTACAGCAGTTCCTTGACGAGTGGATCGAGCGCGCCGGGCGCCATCACTTCCTTCAGGCTGTCCCACGTGCGCGCGAGGGTCGGCGGATGCTGCGCGATGTACTTCCAGAAGTTGTTCACGTCGTCGACCTGGCGAGTCGCTTTGATGTCGTCGTAGACGGCGCGGACTTCGGGGGATGCGTCGGCGTATTCGAGGGGTTTGAGGTGGGGCATGGGGGGTCCTTGGTTTCGAGGGGTTGCGGGTGGGTGTCGGGGGTATTGTGCACTTGCGGGGATAACTCGAGCTCGACACACCGGGCCTTTTCAGCGCATCGAAAGCCACTGAGCAAAGTCGATCACTGCAATACTACCCAGACAAACGCATACCGGTGCAACCGTCTGCGGTTCAGGCCGGTTACCAGGAGCCTGTCCCGTTGAGTGGAGCGAGATCGCCGATTTCACCGCACATCCGAGTTTCGCGAAACCGCGTCGGCAAACCATGATTGAAAATCAAGTCGACTGTATCGATAGGCTGCGCGACCTCAAGCATCTCAAAGAATTGGAACGTTACGTTTTCTCGCTGATCGGACAAACCAATCGTCCACTCAATAACATTGTCACGTTACAGACGAAGCCCCATTCTTCGTCTGATATGTCTGTCGCATAAGGTTTTGGGTTCTCTCTCGTCATGCCGCCATCAAAGCAAAAGCCCCGCAAGATCGCAATCTTGCGGGGCTTTTTATCGAAGCTAACGCTAAAGCATTATCCGCTTAGCGCGACATCATGTTCATACTGACGTTATGCATCACCCACAACGTTCCGCCGACCACGATAACCGCGGTCAACGCAGTGAACACAAACGCCGTCACATTCCAGCGCTGCGACGACGACGCGTTCATATGCAGGAAGAACACCAGATGCACGAGGATCTGCACGACCGCGAGGCCCGCGATCGCGAACAACGCGCTCTGGCCCGTCAACGTGCCGGTCATCACGATCGCAAATGCCGCGACGGTCAGAATGACGGAGAGCACGAAGCCCGTCATATAGCTGCCGAAGCTGCCGTGACCGCCTTCCGAGTGTGCGCCATGGGCGCTATGGCTA
The DNA here is from genome assembly GCF_046543485.1 of Paraburkholderia sp. EG304. Taxonomy (NCBI): domain Bacteria; kingdom Pseudomonadati; phylum Pseudomonadota; class Betaproteobacteria; order Burkholderiales; family Burkholderiaceae; genus Paraburkholderia; species Paraburkholderia sp. EG304. The sequence goes on from NZ_JBKGUA010000026.1 coordinate 102,067, forward strand.
TGGTCCATTTAGATCACGCTCGCAAGATAGACAAAGGTGAAAACGCCGATCCACACGACGTCGAGGAAGTGCCAGAAAAGGCTCAGGCACGTCAGACGGATCATGTCGCGTTCGGTCAGGTCGCGATGACGCAGCACCTGCAGCGCCAGCACCACCATCCAGATCAGGCCGAACGTCACGTGCAGTCCGTGCGTGCCGACCAGCGTGAAGAACGACGACAGGAACGCGCTGCGGCTCGGACCCGCGCCTTCGGCGATCATGTGCGAGAACTCGCGCAATTCCAGCACGAGGAACGAGAGACCCAGCAGGAAAGTCACGCCGAGCCAGCCGAGCAGCACGCCCTTGCGGTTCTTGTGCGCGCCGAGCATCGCGAAACCGTAGGTGATACTCGAGAGCAGCAGCATCGTCGTTTCGAGCGCGACGCCGGGAATCTCGAACAGCTCCTTACCGGTCGGACCGCCCGCGAACTGCTGGCTCATCACCGCGAACACTGCGAACAGTGCCGCGAAGATGATGCAGTCGGTCATCAGGTACACCCAAAAGCCGAACACCGAGTGCGACGGCACGTGGTCCGGCGCGAGATGCGGCTCAACCGCAATAGTCTTCTGTAACATCAGTCCACCTCCAGCGCGACCTGCTTGCCGACGCCTGCGCCGACACCGGCCACGGCGCCAGCACCGCCGTTGCGTTTCTCTTCAATCAGCGCGACAGTGTCCGCCGGAATGTAATAGCCGTCGTTGTCCATGAAGCTGTAGACGATCACGGTGAGCACGGTGCCAACCAGGCCAACGATCGCAAGCCACCAGATGTGCCACACGGCTGCAAATCCGAGCACCAGCGAGAACAGTCCCACCAGCAGACCCGCGGACGTATTCGACGGCATGTGAATGTCGCGATACGCCGGCACTTTGACACCGCCCTTGCGCGACTTCATTTCGCTGAACGCGTCGAGCGAGCGGACATCCGGGATGTGCGCGAAGTTATAAACCGGCGGCGGCGAGCTCGTCGCCCATTCCAGCGTATGACCGTCCCACGGATCGCCCGTGAGGTCGCGGTTTTCCATCTTGTTGCGATCGCGGATGCTGACGACCAGTTGCAGCAGCTGGCAAGCGATACCGATTGCGATCAGCACCGCGCCGAATGCGGCGATGATCATCCACGGATGCCAGTCCGGGTTGTCGTAGTGGTTCAGACGACGAGTCGCGCCCATGAAGCCGAGCACGTACAGCGGCGTGAATGCGACCCAAAAACCGATCTGCCAGAACCAGAACGCGGCCTTGCCGAGCTTCTCGTTCAGCTTGAAGCCGAACGCCTTTGGGAACCAGTAGTTGAAGCCAGCCAGATAGCCGAACAGCACGCCACCGATAATCACGTTGTGGAAGTGAGCGATCAGGAACAGGCTGTTGTGCAGCATGAAGTCCGCGCCCGGGATCGCCAGCATCACGCCGGTCATACCGCCGATCGTGAACGTGATGATGAAGCCGATCGTCCACAGAACCGGAGTCGTGAATTGCAGACGGCCCTTGTAGATCGTGAACAGCCAGTTGAACACCTTAACGCCGGTCGGAATCGAGATCACCATCGTCGCGATGCCGAAGAACGCGTTCACGTCCGCGCCCGAGCCCATCGTGAAGAAGTGATGCAGCCACACGAGGAACGACAGCACCATGATCGCGCAAGTCGCCCAGACCATCGTCTTGTAGCCGAACAGCGGCTTCTTCGCGAAGGTCGCGACGACTTCCGAGAAGATACCGAACGCCGGCAGGACCAGGATGTACACCTCGGGGTGACCCCAGGCCCAGATCAGGTTCAGGTACAGCATCGCGTTGCCGCCGGCTTCGTTCGTGAAGAAGTGCATGCCGAGGTAACGGTCGAGACCGAGCAGCGCGAGCGTGACGGTCAGGATCGGGAACGACGCCATGATCAGCACGTTCGCGCACAACGAGGTCCACGTGAATACCGGCATCTTCATCCACGACATGCCCGGAGCGCGCATCTTCACGATCGTCACGAAGAAGTTCACACCGGTCAGCAACGTGCCGACACCGGAGATCTGCAGACTCCACAGATAGTAGTCGACGCCGACACCCGGACTGAACTGCAATTCCGACAACGGCGGATAAGCGAGCCAGCCCGTCTGTGCGAATTCACCAACCACCAGCGAAATGTTGATCAAAATCGCGCTGACTGCCGTCAGCCAGAAGCTCAGCGAGTTGATGAACGGGAAAGCGACGTCGCGCGCGCCGATCTGTAGCGGCACGATGATGTTCATCAAACCGATCATGAACGTCATCGCCATGAAGAAGATCATGATGACGCCGTGCGCGGTGAAGATCTGGTCGTAGTGATGCGGCGGCAAATAGCCTGGGCTCAGGTACGACAGCGCCAGCTGCATACGCATCATGATTGCGTCGGCAAAGCCGCGCAGCAGCATGATGAACGCAACGACGATGTACATGACACCGATCTTCTTATGGTCGACGGACGTCAGCCATTCGCTCCACAGGTAGCGCCATTTGCCGAAATACGTGATTCCGCCGAGCACCGCCAATGCGGCGAGGGCCATGCCGGCGCCCGCCGTGACGATGATGGGCTCGTGATACGGAATCGCATCGAGAGTGAGTTTTCCGAACATGAGTTACCCCTTAGGCGCACAGTTGGCGTCTTTCATGTTGTCGATGACGTTGCCGTTGTTGTATTTGGCAATGATGTTGTTGAAGAGCTTCGGATCGACGGTCGAGAAGTACCGCACAGGGTCCTTTTCGCTCGGTTCCGATACCGCGTGATAGCGGTCCATGTCGAGGCGGTCCGACGAAGCGCGCACCTTCTCGACCCAGGCGTTGAACTCTTCAGGCGACGAGGCGAGCGTTCGGAACTTCATGTCCGAGAAGCCCTTGCCGCTGAAGTTCGCCGCGAGGCCCGCGTAGTCGCCGGCGTGATCGGCGATCAGGTGCAGGCGCGTCTGCATGCCTGCCATCGCGTAGATCTGGCCGCCCAATTGCGGGATGAAGAAAGAGTTCATCACCGTGTCCGACGTGATCCGGAAGTTCACCGGCGTGCCCACCGGGATCGCGAGCTGGTTCACCGACGCGATACCGAGGTCCGGATAGATGAACAGCCACTTCCAGTCCAGCGCGACGACTTCGACGTTGATCGGCTTGACCTCCGACTCGAGCGGACGATACGGATCGAGCTCATGCGTGCTCTTCCACGTCAACACGGCGAGGAACAAAATGATCAGCGCCGGAATCGTCCAGACGACGACTTCGATCGCGGTGGAATGCGTCCACCCCGGTTTGTATTCAGCGTTTCTATTCGACGCGCGATAACGCCACGCGAAAAACAGTGTCATCAGAATGACTGGCACCACGACAATCAGCATGGCCCACACCGAAGTCGCGATCAGATCACGCTCCGCCAGTCCCACACTCCCCTTCGGATTCAGAATATCGAGGTTGCTGCAACCCGAAAGCAGCAACATGAGGCTGGCGGAAATGAAACTTGCCGGCCTTCCCAGCGCCCGTCCTTTCATATCCACTGCCTCGTTTTTTTGACTTCAACGAACGTCATTCGACGGCTCTCCAGTAATAAGCGCTCGCATAATAGGGGGGCATCCAATGGTAATAAACACTCGAATTTGCAACGATCTATTGCAGCGCGCCGCAGTGCGACACGTTGCCGCATTTCCCCGCACACCCTATTCACCAGCGTCGTTTGCGACGCTTCAAAACGAAGCATCGAAAAGTTGACGCATCGCAAGAGCCCCTTCAAATAAGCGCTGGAAAACCGCTTGGCGCGCGGCGGGTTCGCAGTACTCCTCCGTGCATGCATTCATAAAGGGGTTGATAGCGACGCGCAAAAGCGCAAAAGCGTCGCCGCATCCTGACGCGCGGATGCGACAACGGTTCTTGCGCTCTGTTCTTTTAACCCGGATTGTGCGTGGCGACGGGTGCCGGTCCGGGCACCGCCGCCTGCAGATGCTCGCCAGCTTCGGCCGGCACGTTGTCAGAAGGCAGCGCCGAGCGTTCCGATTGCGCGAGCAGCGTGCCGACCGACGGATCGATCGCATCGGTAAACGGCTTCGGATTAAGTCCGATCGCGAGCACGAGCAGCGCCAACGCACCGAGCAGCGCGAACTCGCGCTTGCCGAGGTCCTTCAGATTCGCAACGCGCGCATTGGCGATCGCGCCGAAGATCACGCGCTTATACATCCACAGCGTGTAGGCCGCGCTCAGGATCAGCGTGGTCGCGGCGATCGCGCCGATCCAGAAGTTGAAGCGGATCGCGCCCATCAGCACCATGAATTCGCCGACGAAACCCGACGTGCCCGGCAGACCGATGTTGGCCATCGAGAACAGCATCACGAAACCGGCAAAGCGCGGCATCGTGTTCGCGACGCCGCCGTATTCGGCGATCGATGCGCTCTTCGTGCGGTCGTACAGCATGCCGGTGCACAACAGCATCGCGCCGGACACTACGCCATAGGAGATCATCTGCACGATTGCGCCGGCCTGACCGAAGCGGTTGAAGACGAACAGACCAAGCGTGACGAGGCCCATATGCGCGACGGTCGAATACGCGAGCAGGCGGCGCATGTCGGTTTGCACGAGTGCGAGCAGGCTCGAATAGATCACCGCGACGAGCGACAGCGTGATCATCATCGGCGCAAAGAAGTGGCTCGCTTGCGGTGCGATCGGCAGCGCGAAACGCAGTAGACCGTAGCCGCCGATCTTCAGCATGCCGATCATCACCGCGGCGCCGGTCGGGCCGTCGAGGTGCACGTCGGGCAGCCACGTGTGCAGCGGCCACATCGGCACCTTCACACCGAACGCGGCGAGGAAGCCGAGGAAGATCAGCGTCTGCGGCACCATGTCGAGATGCGCTTCGCGCCACACGGCGAGGTCGAAGCTGTGCGTCTGGCTGTACAGATAGAGCAGCGACATCAGCATCATCAGCGAGCCGAGGAACGACACGAAGAAGAACTTCACCGCCGCATACGTGCGGTTCTTGTGACCGTACGTGCCGATCAGCAGGTACAGCGGGATCAGCGTCGCCTCGAATGCAACGAAGAACATCATGCCGTCGAGCGACGTGAACACGCCCTGCATGAAACCCGACAGCATCAGGAACGCGCCGTAGTACTGCGCGGTGCGCTGCGTGATCGACTCCCACGACGCGATCACGATGATGATCGTCGTCAGCGCGGTCAGCGCGACGAGCCACAGCGAAATCCCGTCGATTCCCACATGCCATGCGATATCGAACGTCGGCGACCAGCGGACGTTCTCGACGAACTGCATCGAGGTCACGTCGTTGCGGAAATTCGCCACGACCGGAATCACCGGCAAGAAACCCGCCACCGCGCCGATCAGCGCGAGCCAGCGCGTGCGATTACGCGCCGCGTCGGACCCGGCGCGCAGAACCACGAAGCCGGCGACTATTGGGATCCAGATGAGAAGACTTAGGAGAGGCAATGGCATGTGCTCTGTCAAAACTTGAAGTACAAAACGCTGCGTCAATGCCGCCAAAACAGCAGGCATTGAAATAGAAATGTAAGTTGGAGTGCGCTGAAATTGACGCGTGGAGGGGTTTCCCGCTACACGTTTACCCGCAGCCGACCGACCGAGGGTGGGAGATTACCAAGATAAGAATAATTTTGCATCGCAGCAGCCGCGAAATCCCTTCGGAGTAGATTGTTGCGACGTGGACGCTTGCAAAACGCATCAAAATGTGCGTTTGCACATGACTACAAACGGCTTGGCGGGCCGGGATGATTTGGCTGCAAAAGCTCGCAATTACCCGGAGGTTGACCGCTTTTAGACATCGCCTGTTTGTGGGGCCGGTTCGGCTGGAACGGATCGTGCTGCACGGTCCTTTTCGACCAGTGGCGACGACCCGCATTTGAACAAGAATTTGCCCTGTTCGACGATAAAAAATTTTTTTGTGGTGGCGGTCTGGGAGTGTCTGAATTTTTGTGTGCAAGGCGTCTGAACATTTCAGGCGTGGCAGGCGATCAATTTCATTCTAGCTGTTGGGTCGTGTGAAGCGATCCTCGTAGAGGATCGCGAACTGCCGCATGGCGG
>NZ_JBKGUA010000027.1:0-107960 GCF_046543485.1 Paraburkholderia sp. EG304
CGAAACCCGCACCTTCGTCAGCTTCCATCGCCAGCGTCTGCTGCTTCATCCTGTTCTGCCTTCCTTATCCACTCCGCTCTATAACGCTCCGAGTAGCTATGCGGTGGACTTGATCAGCAATGCCTTAAGTCAAGGAGACAAGTAAGTGATTATCGATTGCCACGGTCACGTCAGCGCGCCCGCCGAACTCTGGGTCTACAAGGCACACATCCTCTCGCATCGCGGCGAACATGGTCGCAGGATGCCGGAAGTGACGGACGAAGAGATCCTGCACTACGCGAACAAGAAGGAAATGGCGCCGGTCGGCCACATCGACATGCTCGATCGCGTGGGCACGAACGTCCAGCTGCTGTCGCCGCGTCCGTTCCAGATGATGCACAGCCAGAAGCCGGGCAAACTCGTCCACTGGTTCACCGAAGAAACGAACAACATCATCTCGCGCACGGTCAAGCTGCTGCCCAAGCGCTTCATCGGTGTGGGCGGCCTGCCGCAAGTTGCGGGTGACCCGATCGAAACCGTGCTGCCGGAACTCGAACGCGGCGTGAAGGAACTCGGCTTCAAGGGCGTGCTGCTCAACCCGGATCCGTTCGAAAACAGCGGCAGCGAAGCTCCGGGGTTGGGTGAGCGCTACTGGTATCCGCTGTACGAAAAGCTGTGCGAACTGGACATTCCGGCGCATATCCACGCTACGGGTTCACACTCGGCTCGCTCGCCCTACACCGTTCACTTCATCAATGAAGAAACGATCGCGGTGTTCAACCTCGTCAATTCGAACGTGTTCAAGGACTTCCCGAAGCTGAAGATCATGATCTCGCACGGCGGCGGCTCGATCCCGTATCAGATCGGTCGCTTCCAGTCGGGTGCGGCACGCGCCGGCCGCAACTTCCTCGAAGGTATGCGCAACCTGTATTACGACACCGTGCTCTATTCGGAAGAGTCGCTGCGCCTGCTGATCAAGACCGTGGGTGCCGATCGCTGCCTGTTCGGCGCCGAGTGCCCGGGCGTCGGCTCGGCTATCAATCCAGATACGGGCCGCACGTTCGACGACATCAAGCCGTACATCCAGGGCTTCGACTGGCTGTCGCAGGAAGAGAAGGACAAGATCTTCTTCGGCAATGCTCGCGACTTCTTCAAGCTCGACCTCGCGGATTACGAATAATTCCCAGCGCCCACAGGACTCGAAAACCATGGCAAAAATCGTACTGGGAATGGGGACGTCGCACGGTCCCATGCTCGTGACGCCGCCTGAAACCTGGGGCGCTCGTGTACCCGATGACCGACTGAATAAGCATCACTTCGAGGGCCGTGAGTGGTCCTTCGATGAACTCGTCGGTTATCGGCGTGCCGAGAACCTCGGGGACCAGATTACGCTCGACGTTTGGAAAGCCAGGCACGCCCAGTGTCTCGCGGCTATCGAAGAGATGGCGCGGGTTCTCGCCGAAGCGAAGCCGGACGTCGTTGTGATCGTCGGCAACGATCAGATGGAGATCTTCGATACCGACTGCATCCCCGCACTCAGCGTCATGTGTGGCCCGACGATCGTGAACAACATGATCAGCCACGCGAAACTTCAGACGATGCCCCCGGGCGTGCGTCACGCGATGCCTGGCTATATGCCGGATACCGCGAGTTACTCCGGCGTTCCCGAACTCGCAAAGCACATCATCAAGACGGCGATGAACGATCAGTTCGACGTCGCAGCCCTTCAGCGTCTGTCGGAAACCGAAACACCACATGCGTTCGGGTTCGTGTTCCGTCAGTTGATGAAGGATCAGGTGATACCGACCGTGCCGGTGCTCGTCAACACGTTCTACCCGCCGAATCAACCGACCGTTGCCCGCTGCCACGCATTCGGCCGCTCGATCGGTCGCGCTATCCAGTCGTGGGACACGGATGCACGCGTTGCCGTCATCGCCTCGGGCGGTCTGACGCACTTCGTGATCGACGAGCGCGTCGATCAGTTGGTCCTGAGCGCAATGAAGAACCATGATTTCTCGCCGGTCTTCGAACTCGATGAAGCGATCTTCCAGGCAGGCACGTCGGAAATCAAGAACTGGATTCCGGTCGCTGGCGTGATGGACGAAATCGGCTTCGACATGACGGTGGTCGATTACGTGCCGTGCTATCGCAGCGAAGCCGGCACCGGCAACGCGATGGGTTTCGTTTACTGGAAGTCGCCGGACCGGCAATAAGGATTAGCAAAGATATGAAAAGCAAAGACGAATACGTCCACCGCCTTCGGCGATTGGACTGCTGCGCCGTCTCGGATGCGCTGGACAAACTCGGTCTGAGCGGCGTCGTCAGCGGTGTGCGGCAGGCTTCGGGCACCAGCCGGATCGCAGGTCGCGTGATCACGATGAAACTTGGTGTTGGCGATCCGCCTCCGGGCCCGCCGCGTCACCTCGGCACCACCGCTATCGAACTCGGCGGCGCCGACGACGTGATCGTCGTCGAACAGCGCACGGGCGTCGAAGCCGGTTCGTGGGGCGGCATCCTCTCGTTGGGCGCCAAGGTTCGCGGCATCGCTGGCGTGATCGCCGACGGCCCGGTCCGTGATATCGACGAATCCCGCGAGATGGATCTGCCGGTGTTCGCGAACGCGTTCACCGCCCGCACTGCCCGCGGTCGCATCGTCGAGAAAGGCGTCAACGTTCCGGTCGAGGTCTTCGGTACCGCCGTCGAAGCTGGTGACTATGTGATCGCCGACAGCAGCGCCGTGATCTTCATCAGCGCCGCCAACGTTGTACGCGTGATCGAAACCGCCGAGTCGATCGTGGCGCGTGAAGCTCTGATGGCGAAGGCTGTACTGGCAGGTACCCCCATTCACGAAGTGATGGGCGGCAACTACGAATTCATGCTTAAGGATTAGTCATGTCCGAAATCGAACAAGACAAGAACGTCGCACGTGCGGCAAAACTCGAAACGGCGACGTTGAGCGACGCTCTCGATCGTCTGGGCCTCAACGGCCAGTGCAGCCGTATCAAGCCCCGTGATCCGTCCTTCCGCATGGCTGGCCGTGCATTCACGATCCTTTACGGCCCGGCTGCTTCTCCCGCAGGCACGGTCGGCGACTTCATCGACGACGTGCCGCCCGGCAGCGTGATCGTTCTCGACAACGGCGGTCGCACCGATGCCACCGTTTGGGGCGACATCCTGACTGAAATCGCACACCGTCGCGGCATTGCCGGCACGGTGATCGACGGCATCAACCGCGACGTCCATCTCTGCCTGTCGCTCGGTTATCCGGTGTTCTCCAAGGACAACTGGATGCGCACGGGCAAGGATCGCGTGCAAGTCGAAGCCACGAATGTGCCGGTCAACATCGGCGACGTACGTGTTGCCCCGGGTGACCTGCTGCGCGGTGATGCCGATGGCGTGATTTCGATTCCCAAAGAACACGAAGAGCGTGTGCTCGCCGCTGCGGAAGAAATCGACGCAGCAGAAAGAGCCATTCGTGCAGCAGTCGCGTCGGGCATGCGCCTCGACGAAGCGCGCAAGCAGTTCAAGTACCATCAATTGCAAACGCGCACCACCGGGAGCAAAGCATGACCGGTCCGCGCTTCAACCCGGCAGAGACGACACGCCTCGATATTCAACGTCCGGATGCCGAACTGATCAAGGCCGCTGGCAAACTGCCGTCTGCCACGCTGCATGAAGCGGCTGGAAAGATCGGTGCGCTGCCGGCTGCAATCCACCCTGTGGCACCGGGTTTCAAGCTGTGTGGCCCTGCTGTGACCGTCCATTCGCCGGGCGGCGACAACCTGTGGTTGCACCGGGCGATCTACGCAGCGCAGCCGGGTGATGTGCTGGTCGTATCGGTCAGCGAAGCGTATGAGCATGGGTACTGGGGCGAGATCATGTCAACGGCCTCAAAGGTTCGCGGGCTTGCAGGGCTCGTCATTAACGGGTGCGTTCGTGATCAGCGACTGCTGTCCGAGATCGGCTTCCCAGTTTTCGCCCGAGGACTCTGCATCCGTGGCACCGGAAAAGACTTTGGCGCACGTGGCTGGATCAACGCACCGATCCGACTCGACGACGTAACCGTTAATGCAGGTGACCTGATCGTCGGCGACGAAGATGGTGTCGTCTGCATTCCGCGCGAGCAAGTCGCAACCGCTATCGCAGCGTCGGAAGCACGCGAGGCCGCAGAAGCACAGCAGTTGAAACGGCTAGAGGCCGGCGAAAGCACGCTCAGTATCTTCGGCTGGGACCAGTAACCGGCTGAGAGGTGCGAGTCTCTCTCACGGGCGGCCGTCTTTGGGACGCCACCCGTGTTTCTTTTAGTGTCACCAAATTTTGATGACCTGGGGGCGCAATTGAGCATCGAAGAATCTGAATTTAGGCGCGCCATGCGCAGCCTCACCGGGCACGTATGTTTGATTACCACCGGTTCTGACGCTGACGGTCCACTCGCTGGCATGACAGCAACCGCCGTGACCTCGGTGAGTGCGGCGCCCCCTATCCTGCTCGTCTGCATCAATCGCGCGAATTCGTCGTTGGCACACGTGCAGGCGACCGGTCATTTCGTCGTCAATGTGCTAGCGCGCAGCGAGCAGGAATTGGCACAACGATTTTCTCGCCCTATCTCGCCTGAGGAGAAATTCCAGGCAGGCACATGGAATCGCATTAGGACCGGCGCCCCGGCGTTGGCCACGGCCATGGTGAATTTTGATTGCAGCGTCGAACGTATCGTCGAAATCGGCACGCATGCCGTAATTTTTGGCCACGTGCTGGGAACCGCCATTAATACGGACGCAAAGACGCCGCTCCTGTATTCGCAGGGTTCTTACGGTGAATTTCAAACCAATAAGGCCGTCGATTTCCACGACATGCTTTGGATCTCGAACTGGGGCTCCGACTAATTTAGCAATTCGGCAGGCGTCTTCGCGTCGGCGTCGAACGACAAACACGTTGCGCGAAACCGGCTGTAGATAAAAAAAGGGGCACCGTGGGTGCCCCTTCTATCATTCAGGTCTCTCTGGCCGCAAGCACCGCCATCAAGCCGCTCAAAACAATCGATCGGCCCTTTTCGTAGGTCGCGAGCAGCAAGTCCTTATCCTTACTCTGCAACGCCTTCACCAACCGCGCCTCGATATTCGCATTGCGGTGCTCAGGGTTCGCAGAGATATCCGCGGCCAATGCGCGATAGCGATCGGTCAATCGCATCAATCGCAGCACTTCGCGCTTAAGGACCTTGTTCGGTGACAGATCGAAAATCATGTCGTGGAATGCGCGGTGCTGCTCGATCCAGCCTTCGCGATTACCCGCACCGAGCAAATGCTCCAGATCCGCGAGCATTGCCTTGAGTTGCTTCATCTGCGCGGGCGTCGGCCATTCGATGGTCATCAGCAATTCGGCTTCGAGCAGTTGCCGCATCCGATATAGTTGCCGTGCCTCGTCGCTCGACAGTTGGGCGACAAAGAACCCACGATTCGGATCGTGTTCAATGATGCCTTCAGCGGCCAGCAGTTTCAGCGCCTCACGCACGGGCACTCGGCTAATTCCGAAGCGCTCGGCAAGATCGGACTGTCGTAGTTGGAAGCCGGGCGCAAGCACTCCCCGGTTGATCAGTTTGCGCGTCTCTGCCGCCACCTGAGCCGGGAAATCACTGCCGTCCAGTTCCTGAAGTTCGCCGGAAGTCACTCGGCCTAGCATCGCAATCGTATTCATTTTCGTATTATATCTCAGAATATCCCGACGCAACCGTCAACGACACGTCGTGGCCGGCCCTTGGCCACGGACGCCCGCCGCCCTGCGTGTTGCCTCGGACTCGCGAATTTCGCTTGAATATTAGGTAGGTACTTAACTGTATTAGCGGCTGCGCGACCGGTCAGACAATGTCAGCGAAGATGTCGCCCGTTCCCCACGAGAGGAATGACGCTTTCAGGTCCAGAACAGCGAAATGAACTGACACCCGTCTGCCGAGTTAAGTGCTGCTGTCCACAACTTAACCGATGATTCCAATACCGTTTAGCATTTTATGTTGGCTTTGCTTTCAAATGCAATTCTAGATAGACGCATCCGATAAGGAACACTATGTTTGCGCAAAATCAGGCCGTCCACATCCGCCAGCTTGGCAACGCCATTCAGCACGCAGGGTTTGAAGCGCACCTCGCAAACCCGGAACAGGCTGCATAAGAAAACGGCCGCGCTGCAAATAAACAGCGCGGCCGTCCACTTCCGCCATTCACTAACTCATTTCCACAGCGTGCGGCCAAAGAACGTCAGCGTACGATCCCAGGCCTGTTGTGCCCAGACCGGATCGTATTGCGTCCTCGCAATGCGGCCCGATCCAACCGCCGTTTCGTTCGCGAACGCGTGACGCGCCAGATAACGATGAAAATCGATGTCGACCTTCGCGTCGGTGAGTTTCTTTTCGAGCGCGTCGACGGTGTCGGCGGCGAAGAACTCGTCCTGCGTACCCCAGTGGCCCATCACCGGAACCTTGATCTTCGACGCATCGATATAGTCGAGCGGCGGGAAGCCATACCAGACGACGCCGGCCGCCAATTCGGGCACATTGCACAGCGCGAGGAACGTCAGCGCGCCGCCCATGCAATAGCCGGTCACACCGACCTTCGCAGCGTGCTGCTGCAGATACTGGACCGCACCGCGCACGTCCTGCGTTGCGGCATCGCCGAAATCGAGGCCGCTCATCAGATGGTGCGCCTCGTCCTCTTCGACCGTCGACTTGCCGCGATACAGATCGGGCACGAGCGCGAAGTAGCCGGCTTTCGCGAGGCGATCGGCGACGCCGCGAATCTGGTCGTTCAATCCCCACCATTCCTGGATCACGACGATCGCGGGCGCGCCCGCGGTTTTTTCCGGCTTCGCGAGATAGCCCTGTAGCTGCTTGCCATCGGGACGGTTGAACGTGATCATCGAACCTGCGTGTTGGGTCATCGGTCGCTCCTCGAGTAGACGAAACCGCTAGCATAGCGCCACTACCCCGTTTCCTGTTCTATCGGAACCGTGTCAGCGCGCGGGAGTGCTCCGGTTGAATCTGCGCATTATGTAAATCCAACCATACGACGTTAAACATCCGGAAAACCTCATTAACCCATTCGCCGAAGTGCGGTTCCACAAAGTCGATTGGCGACGCTATACTCCACGCCATGCTTTCTGGATCGGCATTCGAACGAAGAGCAATCAGCGGAACGCGCTCTCAATCTTCTCGCGCTGAAAGCTAACGTTAAAGTACGACGCAGATCGACCCGCGTCGCGGCGGCCCGAAATACCGCACTGGGGCTGCTCTGCGGGTCCATGTCTCTCAGGTTCTGGCCATCATCCTCGGATGCCAGAATCTTTAGGCCGACACACTGTGTCGGCTTTTTTTTATTCGCGACGCTTTTGCAATTCCGACTCGCGCGACTCTCTCGTCAATTCGCAGTCGCATCTAAAGTGCATTCGACATATACCAATTAATCACGTATTGCGATCCGCGCTAGAAACGCTCGATCACACCGAATTGAACACCCGCCACAGGCGCACCCGGATAGGCGACCGGCAGCCCGGTCACGTTGACGCCGCGCAGCGTGAAGCTCGAGTCGTCGTGATTCGCGAGATACGCGGCGCTGAAGTAGAGCAGCAGCGTCGGCGACATGCTGTATTCGAATGCCGCGCTGAACTGGTCGGCGCTGCCACCAGGCGTCGTGTAGTCGCGCACGTGCGCATAGCCGAGCGACGCGCGCGCGTTGGTCGAGAAGCTGTATTGCGCCGACAGCGAGCCGCCCGCGCCGTGATAGACCGGCGCGCCGCCATCGCCATTGAAGAAGGACAGCCATACGCGCAGTTTGCCGAACGCGTAGTTCGCGCCGCCGAGATTCGCGCGCAGAGCGCCGGCACCGTGGGTCTGCTGGCGCGCGTACAGCAGATGCAATTGGTCGAACCGGTACGACGCGGTCACGTAATAGCCGTCGATACCGTTGCCGTCCTTCTCGGACGGATCGCGCATCGCCATCATCAGCGTCGCGCTAAAGCCGGCAATGCGCGGCGACAGATACGCAAGCGCATTGTTCGCGTATGGGGTGATTTTCGACAGGTTGTTGAGCCCCGAAGCGATCGTGCCGGCGCCGAACGCGTCGAGATCGCCCTTGAACGGAATATAGATCGGCGAATACTGACGGCCGAAGCGCAGTTCGCCCCAGCCGCCGCTCGCGCCGATCCATGCCTGGCGATTGAAGATCGAGCCGGGCACCTGCGGGCTGCCGTCGGTCGAGCTGAAGCCGTTTTCCAGCGTGAACACGATCGCGTTGCCGCCGCCGAGCGGCTCCGCGCCGTGCAGCCCGACGCGCGAACCGCGATATGCGCCCGAGTCCATGCGCGCGACCCATCCCGAACCGGGGTCGGTGACTTCGACGCTCGTGTCGATCACGCCATACAGCGAGACGAAGCCGGCGTTGATTCCGGAAGCGGAGGCGGCGCCGGTGCCGGTATCGATGTCGGTGACGGCGCCTGCGCCGTGCGCGTAGAGCAGCAGCGCGCCACCTAACCAGGCCGCTGTCACGCCGCCTCTGGTCGTCAAGGCTTCGCGGACTGTGTTCGGCAGGCAAGCCATGACGTGACGCAGGATGAGTCCTCCTCAAACACATCGATCGGATATTCCGCGAGCGAACTTACCACGTTCGGGCGAGAGCATGCGCGCGGCAGCGTCGGTCGCAGTGTGGTTTTCGCGCGATGAACGGCTTTGACTAGGGGAAAACCCGTATAATCCTCAAGACGTCAGACAACTTGCGTACAATCGCCGGGTGCCTGACCGCGATACGCCGTGCAGCGTCCACCCCGAACCGCCTTCTGCCCGATCCGTGAATTCCACCGCCCCCGCCGCCAGTTCCGCCGCCGCTCCCGCCGCCCCCGCCCTGCCGTTTCGCCACGCGCTTTACGCGATGCTCGGCATCGGTCTCGTCAATATGCTGGTCGCACTCGACCAGACCGTCGTCAGCACCGCGCTGCCGTCGATCGTCGCCGAGTTGCATGGCTTCGAATATTTCGCGTGGATCGCGAGCGCGTACCTGCTCGCGTCCGTCGTCACGGTGCCGGTGTTCGGGCGGCTCGGCGACTACTTCGGCCGCAAGCGCTTCGTGATCGCCGCGGTGATCACATTCACGGTCGCGTCGGTGTTGTGCGGCCTCGCCAACAGCATGCTGTTTCTCGCGATCGCGCGCGGACTGCAAGGCATCGGCGGCGGCATGATGGTCGGCACCGCGTTCGCGTCGATTCCCGATCTGTTCCCCGACCCGCGTACCCGCGTGCGCTGGCAGGTCGTGCTGGCCGCGACCTACGGCATCGGCACGGCGACAGGTCCGTCGCTCGGCGGCTGGATGAGCGAGCACCTCGGCTGGCGATCGACGTTTCTCATCAATCTGCCGGTCGGCGCGGCCGCGCTCTATTTCGTCTGGATCCATCTGCCGAACTTCCGGCGGCCGCAGGACGGCGAAGTCAAGATCGACTGGCTCGGCGCTGGGCTCGTCGCGGGCGTGCTCGGCGGGTTGCAGGCCTTCATCGAAGCGGTGCCGAAGAGTGGCCTCACGGTGGGCAATCTCGTGCTCGGTGCGTGCGTGATGATCGGCGCGGTCGCGCTCTTCAAGTGCGAAAAGCGCGCCACGCATCCGATCATTCCGCTCGATCTGTTCAAGG
Source organism: Paraburkholderia sp. EG304 (assembly GCF_046543485.1). NCBI lineage: Bacteria > Pseudomonadati > Pseudomonadota > Betaproteobacteria > Burkholderiales > Burkholderiaceae > Paraburkholderia > Paraburkholderia sp. EG304. The sequence continues at coordinate 9,637 of NZ_JBKGUA010000027.1, forward strand.
ACGCGCAGCTCGTCACGCTATTCACGCTCGGCATGCTGTCCGGCTTCGTGATGTTCTCGCTGATCTTCTTCGCGCCTTTGCTGCTGCAAGGCGGCTTCGGTCTGTCGCCGCAGCAGGCCGGCTTGCTCGCGACGCCGATCGCCGCGTGCATCGCGCTCGGCAGTCTGCTGAACACGCGCATCGTGATTCACATGAAGAAGCCCACGCGCATTCTGACCATCGGTTTCGGGCTGCTGATGTTCGCGTCGATCGCGCTCGCTTTCGCGAATCCGGATACGCCGCGCTTGCGCATCGTGCTGCCGATGGGCGCCGTCGGCATCGGCCTCGGCTTCATCCTGAACAATCTGAACGTGTTCGGCCAGGAGATCGCCGGACGCGAGCGCTTCGGCATCACGACCGCGCTGCTGCAATCGACCCGTATGGTCGGCGGCATGCTCGGCACCAGCATCGTCGCGACGGTCGTGCAGCATCACTATCGCGACGTCGTCACGCGCACGATGAGCGTGCTCGGCGAGCCGGCCTCATCGCAATGGCGGCCGCGTTTCGTCGATCTGCGCATCCTGATCGACGATGCGTCGCGCACGCAGCTGATCGCGGATATGAAGACGTCGGGACTCGATACGCTTGCGCTGATCGATAGCGCGCGCGATGCGCTCGTGCAGTCCATTCATATGGGCGTGTGGCTGACGGCGGTGGCATCGCTCGCGGCCGCGCTGCTGGTGCAACGGATCTCGCACGTGGTGTTTCGCAAGAGCTGAGTGCGGGAATATCAGCGGCAAATAAAAAAAGCTCCCCGATCCGAATGAAAGACCGGGGAGCGAATGGGTTGGACGAAGAGACCCGACGTCGTCACATCAGGCTCGCAATCGCATCCCAAGTATGACGAACGTGATTTGGCCGCTTACTGAATGGTGGCTTTCGCTCTAAGATCCTTCACCATCCTGTCGACGAGTTCCGCTTGCGCCTGCTGGTACAGCATCGGCTTCATGTCTTCGAACGACGGAACCTGCAAAGGGCGAGTGTCATCGACTTCGATCACATGAAAACCGTATCCGGTCTTGACCGGCGTGCGCGTGTATTCGCCCTTGTGCAAATGCGAAACCGCGTCAGCAAACGGTTTGACCACCTTGCTCGAAGTTATCCAGCCCAGATCTCCGCCGTTGTATCGAGTGTCGGCATCGATCAATTCCTTTGTGAGGTCGCCGAATGACGCTCCCTTGTTCAGCTTCGCAATGATGTCTTTTGCCTGACCTTCATCCTTGACGAGGATATGGCGGACTTTATATTGCGTGCTTCCGCCCTTTGCTTTCATGTCGTTGTACATCGCCTTCAATTGATCGTCGCTGACAGGATTCTTTTTCAGAAAGTCCTGCATGTACGCTCTGACGATCTCGATCTCCCACGTCGCCTGCGCCTGCGAGAGAATCTTTTGCCGCGCGGCCTCGGCACGTGCCGCGACTTCCGGGTTGCGGTCGAAGCCAGTTTTCTGCGCCTGCTGGAACAGAACTTCGCGCCGGATCAATTCGTCCCGGACATGGTCGGTCAATTGTGGGGAATCAGAAAATCCTTGCGCATGCGCCTGTCCGATGTACAAATCGGCGTCGGCTTGAGAAACCGGTTCGCCATTGACCGTGACAAAGGGCTTCTCTGTCGCACTCGTCGCCAGCGAGAGCGTTGCACCGAGCACAAGTGCCAACATCCGTCGTGATAGTACTTTCATTAAGCGGACCACTTTGGTTGGTGTGTGTAACGCCAGGTCCGATCAGGGATCGAATCTGATCAGACTCTGGCGCTTTATTCGACTTTATTTGGTAATAGTTCCGGCGAGAGTCAGGCTGCGCGACGAGTTCCCGATATACACCGAGTAGGAACCAGTCGGCGTCGTCCACTGCTGCGCATCCTTACTCCACGTGCTGAGCGGATGATTCGGCGCGGCGGGATCGATCGTGATCGACACCGTCTGCGTTGCGCCTGCATTCAGACTGACCTTCTGGAATCCCACCAGACGCCTGGGCGGCTCTCCCGCCGACGTCGGCAGCGCAACGTACACCTGCGGAACTTCGGCGCCCGCGACGGAACCCGTATTCTTCACGACCGCGCTAACCGTGTAAGTGCCGTTTGCTCCGGTACTGACGGTCGGATTGGTAATCGTGAAGGTCGTGTACGAAAGTCCATAACCGAACGGGAATGCCGGAGTCTTGCCCATCGCGTCGTACCAGCGGTAGCCGACATTGAGCGCTTCGGAGTAGGTGACCGTCGCGCTTCCGTTGATCGACACACCCGGGTATTGGTAAGCCGTAATCGAATCCATGAAGCCCTGGCCGACCTGCGGGAACGTCACAGGTAGCTTGCCGGACGGATTCGCGACACCCCACAGCAGATCCGCCACGATATGCCCGTCTTCCTGGCCGGGGAACCACGTTTCGAGAATCGCGCTCGCGGCGGATGTCCCGCCTGTGAGGATCGACGGATCGAGCGCTTCGGCGGCGCTGTCCTTCAGAACGAGCACGGTGTTGCTGTTTGCCGCGACGATGGTCTGCAGCAACGCGAGCGTGTTGCTGTTCTTTGCGGTACTCGAGGTAGTGATCGAGCTCGACTTTGGCGAATACCAGTCGAGCGTATTCAGGTACTTGCCGGTGTCGAGCGTCAGGCCAGTCGAGTCGGTAAAGGTCGCCTGGTCAGCACCTTCCTCCGACATGGAGCCGGCCATGAAGATCACCGCGTCGGCGCCGGTCGCCGCTGACGTGACGTCGGAGATGGTGGCGACCGCGCCGTCGATCGTGCCAGTCGAATTGTTGTCGTCGACGAGCGCCAGATGAACCTGAGCACCGGTATTGCCGAGGTTCGCAAGCGTGTCCTTGATGCCCTGTACCGGCGTCACGGTGTACAAGGCGACGACGTCGGAACTGCCGCCGCCCGAACCCATCGGGTGGCCGACCGAGCTGCCGCCGGCAACCGCTTGCTGCGCATAGACCTGTGTCGTCTTGCCGACCACGAGGACGTTTCGAACCGTCTTCTTCAGCGGCAAGGTCCCGTTGTTTTGCAGCAGCACGGCCGACTGTTCACCGATCTGCTTCGCGACCGCACCGTCAGCCGTCGCGTTGATCGCGGTCTGAGCAATAGGCCGATCGAAGATGCCCGCGCGGAACATCTGCGTGTATCGGCGCAGCAGCGCATTGTCGATATCCGAGGTCTGAATCTGTCCCGAAGCCAAAGCTGCATTCAGGTTTGCCGGCGACCAGTTCTGCGGCAGCGGCATTTCGTTGTCCATGCCTGCCAGAAGCGTCGGCGCGGTACTGTGCGCCGCAAAGAAGTCCGACTGCACGTAGCCCTTGAAGCCCCATTGCCCGCGAAGCACATCGGACAGGATGTGCTTCTGCTCGCACATCGAAAAACCGTTCACCGAGTTGTACGAACACATGACGGCGCCGACGTTGCCTGCCTTCACCGCCATTTCGAACGGCAGCATATAGAGTTCGTGCAACGTCTGGTCGTCGACGCTTTCCTGAATCGTCATGCGATTCGTTTCCTGCTCATTCGCCACGAGGTGCTTCGCCATTGCGATCATGCCGTGGGCTTGCACGGCCTGGATTTCGGCGACACCCATCGTGCCGGTGAGATAGGGGTCCTCGCCCATGTACTCGAAGTTGCGTCCGCCCACCGGCAATCTTGCCAGGTTCATACCGGGTGCTTCGAATACGTGCAGAGCCAGGTTGCTTCCTTCGACGCCGACCACGTTGCCAAACTGGGTCGCGACGGAAGGATCGAACGAAGCCGCCATCGCGATGGCTGAAGGCAGAGCGGTCGCCTTGGCGGAGCTGGAATCCGTATAGGCGGCAAAGCCCGATACGGACGGAGAAACGCAGTCGTTCTGGCCGATACCCACCGGCCCATTGGTGATGCGCAAGGTCGGAATAGCGTACTTCGTCAGGCCGAGAATGTGCCGCGCACCGTAGCACTGCGGCAATTCAGGCAGGATGCCGGGATTCGAACCGACCAATTGCTCTTCCTTATCGGCAAGCGCCATGGCTGGGACAAGCAGTGCCGCGCGTGCTTCGGGAGACAGTGACGTATTCATCCATGGCATGGTGGATGTCTGCGTCGGGGCTGGCGTTGAAGCCGCCGTTGTGTTCGGACTGTCACTGCCACCGCACGCCGCCAGAATGAATACGAAACTTGCGGCAGCGGCTGTTCTCCTCTGAGTGAATTTCACAGACATGTCTTTCCTCAATTGTTATATGCACAAACGCGAGACGCGCATGGGTCGTTTTAATGTGAAGGACTGCGATTCGATTTATTGCCAGTTTTCCGCTTGCTGCTGCTCCGGGCCCGAGTCTAAAAGACGTGCAAGCCTGGCTGGAAACTTCTCGTCCCCGACGCTCACCTCAACGTGGACATGATTCACTTTCCAGTGAAGCCATCGTAATGATTTAATCGTCATCAGACGACTAGGGTTTACGTTACGCCAATGAAAACAACCACTTATACTGCATGCACGGACGTCTGATGAGTGAAGAGAGGCGAGCGAGAAAGTCCACGGCCGGAAAACAAAAAAGCCTGGCGGACCGCACCGTTGGTGCAGGCCGCCAGGCTTTCGATTGAGCTGAATCGTCGTTAACGCACGAGACACGGACGCTTGTTATCGAACTTCCAGTTCGGAATCAGATATTGCATGGCAACGCCGTCGTCGCGCGCGCCGAGGCCGTGCTGCTGATACAGCGCGTGCGCCTTTTCGAGTTCGTCCATATCGAGCTCGATGCCGAGACCCGGCTTCTGCGGCACCTTGACCTTGCCGCCGACGATCTGCAGCGGATCGCGCGTCAGGAACTGACCGTCCTGCCAGATCCAGTGCGTATCGATCGCGGTGATCTTGCCCGGCGCCGCGGCCGCGACGTGCGTGAACATCGCGAGCGAAATGTCGAAGTGGTTGTTCGAATGCGAACCCCACGTGAGGCCCCAGTCGTTGCACATCTGCGCGACGCGCACCGAGCCCTGCATGGTCCAGAAATGCGGATCGGCGAGCGGAATGTCGACCGATTGCAGCTGGATCGCGTGACCCATCTGGCGCCAGTCGGTCGCGATCATGTTGGTCGCTGTCGGCAGGCCGGTCGCGCGGCGGAACTCGGCCATCACTTCGCGGCCCGAATAGCCGTTCTCCGCGCCGCACGGATCTTCCGCATAAGCGAGCACGTCGTGCTTGTCACGGCACAGGCGCACCGCTTCGGCGAGCGACCACGCGCCGTTCGGGTCGAGCGTCACGCGCGCTTCGGGGAAGCGCTCGGCCAGCGCCGTCACCGCTTCGATTTCCGCGTCGCCTTGCAGCACGCCGCCCTTCAGCTTGAAGTCGTTGAAACCGTAGCGCGCCTTCGCGGCCTCGGCGAGACGCACGACCGTTTCCGGCGTCATCGCTTCTTCGGTGCGCACACGCTCCCAGTCATCGCGCGCACCGGCGTTGTTCGCGTACGGCAAGTCGGTCTTGTTGCGATCGCCGATATAGAACAGATAGCCGAGCATTTCCACCTCGTCGCGCTGCTGGCCTTCGCCGAGCAGTGCCGCGACGGGCACGCCGAGATGCTGACCGAGCAGGTCGAGCAGCGCCGCTTCGAGCGCGGTGACCGCGTGAATCGTCGTGCGCAGGTCGAAGGTCTGGAGGCCGCGGCCGCCCGCGTCGCGATCGGCGAATTGCGTGCGCACCTTGTTCAGGATCGCCTGCAGATTGCCGATCGACTGACCGACCACGAACGGCCGCGCGTCGTCGATCGTCTTGCGGATGTTCTCGCCGCCCGGCACTTCGCCGACACCAGTATGGCCCGCACTGTCGCGCAGGATCACGACGTTGCGCGTGAAGAACGGACCATGCGCGCCGCTCAGATTCATCAGCATGCTGTCGCGGCCAGCGACGGGCACGACGCGCAGTTCGGTGACGACCGGCGTGGCGTTCGATTCGGTAGGTTTGGTGGACATGGGAAAAGCACCTGTGTGATGAAGTAAGCCGGCCGGCGGAAGCCGCCGCGCGCTGCGTGGGCGTTCGACCGGACCGGATGAAAACGCGAATACAGAAGAACTGACGGCCGCATACGAGCCGTCAGTGTAGTCAATGCGCGTTGCCGCGCAACGACTCGGGCGAAGGCTGGCGATTGCCGGGCTTGTTGCGCGTCAGGAAGCCGGCCGCTGCCGCGAGCAGCGACGCGACGCCGAGGCCGTACAAGCCGCCCGTGATCGAGCCCGTGTGCTGCTGCAGATAGCCGAACGTGGCCGGCGCGAAGAAGCCGCCGAGGTTGCCGAGCGAGTTGATCAGCGCAAGCACGCCGGCGGCGACGCGCGCGTCGAGGTAGCCCTGCGGAATCGGCCAGAACAGCGAAGACGCGGCCTTGAAGCCGATCGCCGAGAAACAGATCGCGACGAACGAGAACACCGGGTTGCCCGACGTCGACGCAAACAGGCCAACCGCGGCGATGACGAGCGCGACCGCGAGCCAGCCCTGTTGATGACGCCATTTCGCCGACACCACAGCGAAGCCATACATCGCGACCATCGCGATCAGCCACGGAATCGCGTTGAACATGCCGACCTCGAAGTCGGACAGGCCGCCCATCTTGCGGATGATCGTCGGCAGCCAGAAAGTGGCCGCGTAGATCGTCAGTTGGATCGCGAAGTACAGGAAGCAGAACAGCGCGATCTGCGGGTCCTTCAGCAGCTTCATCGTCGGCAGATGCGCGCCGCCCTGCGCTTCGCGTTCAGCCTGTTCGGCCGCGATCGATCGTTCGAGCACGCGCTGCTCTTCGGCGGTGAGCCAGTGTGCGTCGCGGATGTGCGACTTCAGCAGCAACCAGCTGACGACGCACAGCACGATCGAGAACCCGCCTTCGATCAGGAACATCCACTGCCAGCCCTGCAGGCCGAGGCCGCGAATCGACAGCAGCGAACCGGTGATCGGACCGGACAGCACCGACGCGAGCGCCGAACCCGACAGAAAGATCGCCATCGCCTTGCCGCGCTCTTTTTGCGGCAGCCACTGCGTGAAGTAAAAGACGACGCCGGGAAAGAAGCCCGCCTCGGCGACGCCGAGCAGGAACCGCAGCACGTAAAACGACGTGTCGTTCCAGACGAACGCCATCGCGCCCGCCACCAGCCCCCACGTGCCCATGATGCGCGTGAGCCACGCGCGCGCGCCGAACTTCTGCATCAGCACGTTCGACGGCACTTCGAACAGCGCGTAGCCGATGAAGAACAGCCCGCTGCCGAGCCCGTAGGCGGCCGCGCCGATGCCTAGATCGGTCTTCATGTGCGCGTTGACGAAGCCGATGTTCACGCGGTCGATGTAGTTCGCGATGAACATGATCAGGAAAAGCGGCAACACGTTGCGCTTCACCTTCGCGACCGCTGATTGCAGCGGGTCGAGCGCGGTAGTGAGAACTGATGTCAAGTTTTGTCTCCCCTGTGGGCCATGTGGCCTGGTGGAACGCAGCGCGACGCAACGGTTCGATACGAGAGCCGCCGATGCGCCTGATACGTTGTCTGACGACAGTCTACCGCGTTATTTTTCCCAGATCCAGTTGGGTGTTTACCCTGCGCGCGTTGATTGATTCCCTTGGGATATCGGCCGATTCAGGGCTTTTAGGGCTACAACCCACTTCTGAAATCTAGCTCGGACTAAGACGTCCGATGTCTTTAAATGGAGGCTCCCTACCAGCAGCTCATGCGCTTGCGCAACCGCCCGCCTCATCCTCGCTCCACCCCGCGTCCGGCGCGGAAAAAATAGCCCGCACCGAGGCCGCCGAACCCGGCAGAATCGAGTACAGTCCTGTGCAATACTCTGTTGGATCAGTCAACCAGCCACAAAAATGAGCAGCCTAACTGAAAAGGTGGTGGCCACCCTTTCCGATGAAATTCGCCGCGGGGCGCTGAGGCCAGGCGATCGCATCCCCACCGAAGTCGCGATGATGAAGCAGTTGTCCGTGAGCCGCTCCGTGGTGCGCGAGGCGATTTCGCGTCTTCAGGCAGCGAGGATCGTCGAGACACGCCACGGCATCGGCACGTTCGTGCTCGCGCCCGCCGCGGAAAAGCCGATGCAGCTTCCCGCCGCCGATCTCACCAGCATGCTCGACGTAATGGCGATCATCGAGTTCCGGATCGACGTCGAAGCGGCCGCGGCCGCGCTCGCGGCATCGCGGCGCACCGAGCAGAACCTGAAGCAGATTCGCACCGCGCTCGACCGCTTCGAGTCGGAACTCGAGCGCGGCAGCACCGACACGCTCGCACACGACATCGAGTTCCATCTGCAGATCGCACGTGCGAGCGGCAACCGCTATTTCTTCGACGTGCTGAGCCAGCTCGGCCGCTCGGTCAGCCCGCGCACGCGGCTCGGTTCGGCCGAGATCGCCGAGCTCGACCATATCGAGATACTGCGCAGCGTGCTCGGCGAGCACTTGATGATCTATCGCGCGATCGAGCGTCAGGACGCCGACGACGCGCGCGCCGCGATGCGCATGCATCTGAGCAACAGCCGCGAACGTCTGCGCCGCGCGCATGACTTGACGAAGGCTGGCGTGTGACCGCATGCGGGGCCGATCGACCGCCCCGCAATACGACACACCGCCAGCAGCACCCGCTCACTCCCCCACGTCCAGATCCATCAACGCCGAACTCAGCGATTTGCCATGCGCATCGAGCGCGAGCGAACGCGTAACGCCGCCGCCGAGCGCATCGCCGAGCACGAAGTTGAACGCGGCAAGGCCCGGCAACTCGTGCCGCACCACGTCACCGCGCACCACATCCCGCAGATGCGCGCTGACGCGCTGGGGCGTCAACACATCGCGTAACCGCTCGTAGTGCCGCGCGTCGTAGCAGATCACCGAGATGTTGAGCGTATTGCCCTTGTCGCCGGTGCGCGAATGAGCCAGTTCACGGAGTTTCATCTCAAGCCTCCACCAGCGAGAAAGCCGGCGTCGCATGCTCGCGCGGCAGCAGCACCGATTGCACGGCGACCACCTCGCGCGCCGCCTTCGTCACTCCGCCCCCGCCCGCCGGTCCGTTCGTGTACAACGTCTCGACCTCGTTGCCGATGCGCACCGCTTCCGCGAGCGATGCCGTGCGCCCCGCCACCCGCGCGCGCACTTCGTACGGCTCGCCATGGCCAGCCGCGACCGTCTCGCCATGCAGTGCGTTCACGCCGATGAGATCGAAGCGCAGTTCGCGCGCCTCTACACCGGTCAGCGCGAGCCGTTCTCGCACGATATCGAGAGCGAGCCGCGCCCGCGCCAGCGCGCCCGGTCCGCCGTACGAAATCTGCCCTTCGCCGATATAGCCGTCGAAATATGCAACCGACACTTTCAGCGTCGCGGTGCGCTCCGTGCCGCCACCGCCAGTGACGCGCACACGGTCCGGGGCTTCCTGTTCGACGCGCACCTGCGAGAAATCGGCGACCACGTCGGGTTGCAGATAGCGACGAGGATCGTGAATCTCGTACAGCAACTGCTCCTTGCACGTCGCTTCGGTCACGAGCCCGCCACTTCGCGCGAGCTTCGTGATCACCACCGAACCGTCCCGCGCAACTTCGGCGATCGGAAAGCCGAGCCGCGCGAGATTCGGCACGTCCTTGAAGCCGGGGTCTGCGAAATAGCCGCCGGTGATCTGCCCTGCGCATTCGAGCAGATGGCCGATTACCGTCGCCTGGCCGAGCATCGGCCAGTCGTCCATGCGCCAGCCGAATTCGTGGACCAGCGGCGCGACGAACAGCGACGGATCGGCGACGCGCCCGGTCAGTACGATCTGCGCGCCGGCCGCGAGCGCGTCGACGATGCCGCTCGCGCCGAGATACGCATTCGCCGATATCAGCCGGTCCTCGTACGCGGCCACCGCGTCGCCCGATTCGACGAAATGGAACTCGCCCGCACGCACGACGTCGAGCACGTCGTCGCCGGTGACGGCGGCAATCCTCAGCCCGCCGAGACCGAGCTCGCGCGCGATCTGTGCGGTCCTGCGCGCCGCCGCGCGAGGATTGGCCGCGCCCATGTTCGACACGATACGCACGCCGTTGCGCGCCGCGACGGGCAGCACCGCGCGCATGCGCGCTTCGAGCAGCGGGTCGTAGCCGAGCTCCGCGTCCTTGCTGCGCGCCTGCTGCGCGATCGCGATCGTGCGTTCGGCGAGGCATTCGAAGACCAGATAGTCGAGCTGGCCGTGTTCCGCGAGTTCGAGCGCGGGTTCGATGCGGTCGCCCGAGTAGCCCGCGCCCGCGCCGATGCGCACGACGCGTTCAGATTCAATGGCTGTCATGGTGCTGCCGTCCGTTCAATGAAACTCACAGTGGAAAGATCCCGAGCGCGACGCACGCGATCGTCATCACGACCGACGCGCCGAACAGCAGGGGAAACGTGAATCTTTGATGATCGGCCAGCTCGATACCGCACAGGCCGACCACGAGGAACGTCGCGGGCGTGAGCGGGCTGACCGGAAAACCGGTGGTCATTTGTCCGAGCAACGCGGCCTGTCCGACGTGCACTGCGGGCACGCCGAGCTGGCCCGCCACTTCCGCGATCACCGGCAGTACGCCGAAATAAAATGAATCGGGATCGAACAGCATGCTGAGCGGCATCGACAGCAGGCCGAGCACGATCGGAATATGGCTCGCCATCGCCGGCGGCACGAAGCCGACCGCCGCCTGCGCCATCGCCTTCAGCATCCCGCTGCCCTGCATCACGCCGGTGAACACGCCGGCCGCGAGCAAGATGCCGGCCATCATCAGCGCGGCGCGCGCATGCGCGTCGATCCGTTTGCGCTGCATGTCGACGTTCGGATAGTTGACCATCAACGCGATGCACAGGCCCACCATGAACATGACGGCCGGCGGAATCTTCTCGCCCATCACGACCATCGTGCCCAGCACGACAAGCGTCAACACGATGTTGAACCAGAAGTTTTGCGGGCGGCGCAGCGCCTGTTGTTCTGGCGTCAGTTCGCGTTGCGGCATCGGCACGGAACCGCTCGCGGCAGTGAGGCCGAGGCGCTTTTCCTCGCACCGCCCGAGCCAGTACGCCATCGAGAACACGAATACGAGGCCGATCGCCTGCACCGGAATCAGCGGATTGAATAGCGCCGAAATCGGCAGATGCAACGACGCCGACGCGCGAATCATCGGCCCTGTCCACGGCAGGAAGTTGATGCCGGCCGCCATCGATACCGCCGCGGCGAGCACGCGCCGGTCCATCTTCAGGCGATCGTAAAGCGGCAGCATCGCGGGAATCGTGACGAGGAAACAGACGGCGCCGGAGCCGTCGAGGTGGATCAGCAGCGCGAGCAGCGTGGTGCCCATCACGATACGCGTGGGCCGCGTGCCGACCGCGCGCAGGATACGCTCGATGATCGGGTCGAGCGTGCCGGCGTCAGTGATCGTGCCGAAGTACAGGATCGCGAATACGAACATGCAGACGACCGGCGCGAGGCTTTTCAGACCGTCGACCACGAACTTGCTGGTCTGCAGGCCGAAGCCGCCGAGCAGCGAGGCCGCGAGCGGCACGATGATCAACGCGACGAGCGGCGACATGCGTTTGGACAGGATCGCGCCGAGCAGCACGACGATGGTAGCCAGCCCCAGCAATGGCAGCATGAGCTTGTCTCCAGGTTGTTTTTTAGTGTGATCGAGCGTAAGTTCTGCACAGCAATAAAACAATTGAAATGAATTGATTGCAGCAATCACAAATCATCATGGATCTAAATCTGCGGGACATCCGCGCGTTTATCGCGGTCGCCCAAACGGGCAGCTTCACGCGCGCGGCCGCGCGGCTGCATCTGTCGCAACCGGCGTTGACGGTGCAGATTCGCCGGCTCGAGGAAACGGTCGGCCTGCGCCTGTTCGATCGCAACAGCCGCAATGTCGCGCTGACGCCGACCGGCCGGGAGCTGCTGCCCGTGCTGCAGAAATCGCTGCACGACATGGAGCACGTGCTACTCGATGCACGCGCGCTCGGCGAAGGCGCGAGCGGTACGGTGCGCATCGCCTGCCTGCCGACCTTCGCGGCGAGCGTGCTGCCCGAGCTCGTGCAGGCGCTGAGAAAAGCCGTGCCGCGCGTCGGCTTCGAGGTGCGCGACGTCGTCGCGAGCATGGTCAACACGCTGGTGCGCAACGAGGAAGTCGATGTCGGGCTGACCGGCGGCGAGCTGAACGACAGCGGGCTCGAGGTGCTGCACGAGGGTATCGACCGGCTCGTCGCCGTGTTGCCGAAGCAGCACGCACTCGCGCGGCGGCGCCGGCCCGTCACGCTCGGCGATCTGGCCAACGAGCCGCTCGTGCTGACCGCGCAGGGCACGAGCGTACGTGCGGTGGTCGACAGCGCGTTCGCCGACGCGCAATGTGAGCCGCGCATCGCCTGCGAGCCGACCTACATGATGAGCGCGGTCGCGATGGCGCGCGCCGGGCTCGGCATCACGATCCTGCCGGCGTCGGCGCGCGAGGTGCGCGCTGAGCCCGAGTTGGTCGCGCGGCCGATCGACGAAGCCGCGTTCACGCGCCGCATCGCGCTGATCCGAAAGCGCGGCCGAACCTTGCCGCCGGTGACCGAGACCTTCGTCGCGATGTTGATCGAGCGGATCGACGCGTGATAGGGGCGCAGGCGTCGATTTGTACGTCGCGGGAGCCCTAATTTTCACGATCTGAAACGATGCCGCGCGTCGTAAAAAACCATGGTGCGCGGCACAAAGCGGGCATTTCACGATGTCCGGCAGCGTTGCACATCGCAAAATGAAACGCCTAAACCATTGTTTTTGCGAGAATATTTATAAGATAAAGAACGGTTTGACGCCCGCTTGCGAGCCGACTGGCTGACGTAGACTCTTTCACAAGAGCACGCGTTTCACGCAGTCGGATTCGAGGGGCCTCACGACATGGCCACCCAAATCCCAGAGATTGCGCAGAAGCCGTCACGAATCGCGGCTTTTTTATTGGTAACTGGGAGACTAAAAATGAAAGGCTTTCGCTTTGGTTCGACGCAGGGAGCGTTCTACATTCTGCCGGGTCAGGACGGCTGGGAAGCCACCTACGGCAACGAAACGCTCGGAGAATTCTCGAGCCCGCAACAGGCCGCCGACGACCTCGCGCGCGGCCTGAGTTGCGAGCATCTGTCCGAGCTCGACACGTCGACGCTCGAAATTCCAGAGAAACTCGCTGATTGGGAAATCGTTCACGTATAAGGACGGATATGACCGACGGCGACGTAGCAGTGAAAGCAGAAACGACAATGGCGCCCGAAGGCGCCATTGTCGTATTTGCGGTCCTGCTTGCGGCTTTGTGCGCGGTTGCGCTGCGTACTTACCGCGTGGCTTTCCGGTGCAGCGCAGTTGCGGCCGCGATGATTACCGCATCAGCAGCCCGCGCGGCTTCAAGCCACCGAATCGACGATCGCGTTCAGCGTCGCGCTCGGGCGCATCGCCTTGCTGGTCAGCTCGACGTTCGGACGGTAGTAGCCGCCGATATCCACCGGCTTGCCCTGCGCCGCGCCGAGTTCCGCGACGATCTTCGCCTCGTTGTCGGCCATCGCCTTCGCGACGCCCGCGAACTGCGCCTGCAGCGCCGCGTCGTCGGTTTGCGCGGCCAGTGCTTCGGCCCAGTACATCGCGAGGTAGAAGTGGCTGCCGCGATTGTCGATGCCGCCGACCTTGCGCGCCGGCGACTTGTCGTTGTCGAGGAACTTGCCGGTCGCCTGATCGAGCGTCTTCGCGAGAACCTGCGCCTTCGGGTTGTGATACGCGGTGCTCAGATGTTCGAGCGATGCCGCCAGCGCCAGGAATTCACCGAGCGAATCCCAACGCAGGAAGCCTTCCTCGACCAGCTGCTGCACGTGCTTCGGCGCCGAACCGCCCGCGCCGGTTTCGAACATGCCGCCACCGGCCATCAGCGGAACGATCGACAGCATCTTCGCGCTGGTGCCCAGTTCCATGATCGGGAACAGGTCGGTCAGGTAGTCGCGCAGCACGTTGCCGGTGACCGAGATCGTGTCCTTGCCCGCACGGATGCGCTCGACCGAGAACTTCGTCGCGTCGACCGGCGTCATCACGCGGATGTCGAGACCATTGGTGTCGTGATCCTTCAGGTACTGTTCGACCTTCTTGATGATCTGCGCATCGTGCGCGCGCACCGGGTCGAGCCAGAACACTGCCGGCGTGTTGGTCGCGCGGGCGCGGTTCACCGCGAGCTTGACCCAGTCGCGGATCGGCGCGTCCTTGGTCTGGCACATACGGAAGATGTCGCCTTCCTCGACCGGCTGCTCCAGCAGCACCGCGCCGGCTTCGTCGGTCACGCGGACCACGCCGTTCGCCGGGATCTGGAACGTCTTGTCGTGTGAACCGTATTCTTCCGCGGCTTGCGCCATCAGGCCGACGTTCGGCACCGTGCCCATCGTGACCGGATCGAACGCGCCGTGCTTCTTGCAGTCTTCGATCACAGCCTGGTACACGCCGGCGTAGCAACGGTCCGGAATCACCGCCTTCGCGTCGTGCAGCGCGCCGTCGGCGCCCCACATCTTGCCCGACTCGCGGATCATCGCCGGCATCGACGCGTCGACGATCACGTCGCTCGGCACGTGCAGGCTCGTGATGCCCTTGTCCGAGTTGACCATCGCGAGCGGCGGACGCTGTTCGTACTGCGCCTTGATGTCGGCTTCGATCGCCGCGGCCGTTTCAGCCGGCAGATCCTTCAGACGCGCGTACAGGTCGCCGATACCGTTGTTCGGGTTGAAGCCGACCTTGGCCAGCGCTTCCGCGTGCTTCGCGAGCACGTCCTTGTAGAACACCGACACCACGTGACCGAAGATGATCGGGTCCGAGACCTTCATCATCGTGGCCTTCAGGTGCACCGAGAACAGCACGCCGTTCGCCTTCGCGTCGGCGATCTGCGCTTCGATGAAGCTGCGCAGCGCCTTCTTGCTCAGCACCGACGCGTCGATGATTTCGCCTGCCAGCACCGGCGTTTTCGCCTTCAGGACCGTGGTCGTGCCGTCCGCGGCGGCCAGCTCGATCTTCACGCTGCCGGCTTGCGCGATCAGCGCCGACTTTTCGCTGCCGTAGAAATCGCCTCCGCTCATGTGCGAGACGTGCGACTTCGAGTCCGCGCTCCATGCGCCCATCTTGTGCGGATGCTTGCGCGCGTAGTTCTTCACCGACAGCGGCGCGCGGCGGTCCGAGTTGCCTTCGCGCAGCACCGGGTTCACCGCGCTGCCCTTGATCTTGTCGTAGCGGGCCTTGACGTCCTTCTCGGCGTCGGTCGTCGCGACGTCCGGGTACGACGGCAGCTTGTAGCCCTGATCGCGCAACTCGGCGATCGCGGCCTTCAGTTGCGGCACCGACGCGCTGATGTTCGGCAGCTTGATGATGTTCGCTTCCGGGCGCGTGGTGAGTCCACCGAGCTCCGCCAGATCGTCGGAAGCCTTCTGTTCCGCGCTCAGGTAGTCAGGAAATGCGGCAATGATCCGGCCGGCGAGCGAGATGTCACGCGTTTCGACGAGCACGTCGGACGAGCGCGTGAACGCCTTGACGATCGGCAGCAGCGAGTACGTCGCCAGTGCGGGCGCTTCGTCGGTCAGGGTGTAGATGATCTTCGGCGGTGTGGACATGATTAATGCTTTGCTAGGAAGTGATAGACAGAGCGTTGGCAGTCGAGGCCAGCGCAAATCGCGGCGCGATGGCGACGGCGCCGGTTCGGCACGACGCAACCCCGCGACCTTCGTTTTGCGATACGACCGAGAGTATATGCGCGTTTTCCACTAAATGTGGGTAAACAAACAGGTCGCAAGACCCTGCCGAAAAGGGTCGAGCCCCGGCTGGCAAGGGTTTGCGGCCGATTAACCCGGTCTTAAGACAGATATCTTATAGATGACTTGCGACGTATTATTTTTGGCTAAATGCGAATGGATCGCATTAGCCCGCCGCCGCAACGGCGCGCCAGTCGCCCGCAACAACAACCCGCCTTACCCCTCGCGCCCCAGGAACTCGACCACCATCCGGTTGAACTTGTCCGCATGCTCCCACTGCGCCCAATGCCCGCAGCGGCCGAACACATGCAGATCGGCGTTCGGCATCCCGGCAACGAGCCGCAGGCCGACGTCCATCGGCACGAAGCGATCGTCGCGGCCCCAGATCACCAGCGTCGGCGCGGCCACTTCGCCGAGGCGCGGCCCGTAGTCGTTGAACTGCTTCGGATTCGCGGCGAGGCTCGCGACGAAGTTCTCGAGATGGTCGCGCCGTGCCAGCATATTCGCGAGACGCGCCTGCATCAGGTCTTCGGTCAACGCCTTCGTGTCGAACACGAAGACGCTCATCATGCGCTGCAGGTTCTCGATGGTCGGGTTACGGTACAGGCCTTGCAGCAGCTTGATGCCTTCGGTCGGCATCGGCACGAACTGGCTCGGGCCGCCGGTGCCGCCGCCCATCAGCACGAGCTTGCCGACGCGCTTCGGTTCCAAGAGCGCGAACGCAACCGCGCTATGCCCGCCCATCGAGTTGCCGATGAGATGCGCGCGTTCGATATCGAGCGCATCGAGCAACGCCTTCAGGCAGCGCGCGTTGAGTTCCGAGCGCGAACCCTTGCAGACGATCGGATCGCTCTTGCCCCACCCGAGGCAGTCCATCAGGATCACGCGATAGCCCGCCGCGACGAGCGGCTCGACGTTGCGATTGAAGTTGGCCCAGCCGGTCGCACCCGGTCCCGAGCCGTGCAGCATCACGACCGTTTCCGCGCCCTGCCCCACGTCGTTGTAGTGCAGTTGCACCTCGCGGCCATCTTCAGTGATCCGGACGAATTTGCTGGTCGCTTCTTCACTGATCGCCACTGCTTGTGTATTTGTATTGCTCATGTCGGATTCCTGTGTTTCACGAGTTGAGTGACTGCGGGCCGCCGCTGACGGCAAGCCCGCTCCATATTTCAGGCCGCAAAACTACTGCGCGGCCGCCGCGGTATATCGAAGTGTCGAGCGATTCACGACGAGCCACGCACCGATCGCGGCGACTGCGATCAGCGGAATGCTCGCGCCGAGCAGCACGCTCGCGCCCTGACCGATCGCGAGCAGTTGCCCCGCGATCAACGGTCCGAGGATCGAGCCGAGACGGCCAACCGCCACGGCCGCGCCGACGCCGGTGCCACGCACTTCGGTCGGGTACAGGCTGCTTGCCAGCGCATACAGCACCGACTGGCCGCCGACCAGGAACAGGCCCGCGAGCAGACCGCCCCACGCCATCGACGCGCCGCCGTTCGCGCTCAGCAACGCACCAAGTGCGACGACGATGCCGACATACATGCCCGCGACCGTGCGGCGCCGGCCCATCCGGTCCATCATGCCGGCGATCACGATCGCGCCGATGCCGCCGCCGATGTTGAACATCATCTGCACGACGCCCGACTGCACGCGCGTCAGACCGCGCGTCAATACGAGCGACGGCAGCCAGTTGATCAGGAAATACAGCACGATCAGCGTGCCGAGATAGCTGATCCACAACGCGATCGTCGTGCCCGCGCGCCCTTCCTGCCACAGCGCGCGCGTCACGCTGGCGGCCGCATCGCGGCGCGCGCCCGTGGTTGCGCGCGCCGCGACGAACTGCGCCGACTCGCGCATGAACAGCGCAAGCAGCGGCAGCACCAGCAACGGCCCTAACCCGCCGACGTAGAAGATATGCCGCCAGCCCGCATCGCCCGGGCTGATGATGCCGACCACCGCCGCGAGCGCCGCGCCGAACGGCATGCCGCAATACATCGCGCCGACCGCGGTGTTGCGCTGATGCGGCGGCGCCGCTTCCGAGCACAGCGCGATCAGATTCGGCATCGCCGCACCGAGACCGAGGCCGGTCAGAAAGCGCGCGGCGAGCAGGCTGTTCAGATCCCATACCTGCGCGGTCGCGAGCGAAAAGAGGCCGAACAGCGCGACCGACCACATCAGCACGCGCTTGCGTCCGAGCCGGTCGGCGAGACGTCCGCCGATCGCGGCTCCGGGCAGCAGCCCGAGTGCGCCGATGCTGAACGCCCAGCCCATCTGCGCGACCGCGAGATGAAATTCGCGCGCCATGCGCGGTGCGGCGAGGCCGGTCGATTGCAGGTCGACGCCTTCGAGCAGCGCGACGATCAGGCAGAGCCCGATCGTCAGCGCGCCGCTGGCAAGAGGTTTCGTCGACTGCGTTGTTGGTGTTGCTCGTGTTGACTGCCGCATGAATGTCTCCAATGTTGAATCAGCGTCGCTCTTGCGGCGACCTTGCTGGATGAAATGAACGCTGCGCGCGCGGCATGCGGCGCCGCCGAGCAGCGTCTGGGTCATGAAGCCACTGCGTCGGTTGCGCGTGCGCGCTTCAGATCCAGTGCGACGTCGACGATCATGTCTTCCTGACCGCCGACCATGCGGCGCTTGCCCAGTTCGACCAGAATGTCGACGGTCTTCAGGCCGTACTTGTTCGCGGCCACTTCCGAATGACGCAGGAAGCTCGAATACACACCCGCATAACCGAGCGCCAGCGTTTCGCGATCGACGCGCACCGGGCGGTCCTGCAGCGGACGCACGATGTCATCGGCGGCGTCCATCAGCGTGTAGAGATCGGTGCCGTGATTCCAGCCCATGCGCTCCGCTGCCGCGATGAACACTTCGAGTGGCGCATTGCCCGCACCCGCGCCCATGCCCGCGAGCGATGCGTCGATGCGGTCGCAGCCTTCTTCCACTGCGACGATCGAGTTCGCCACGCCCAGCGACAGGTTGTGGTGCGCGTGCATGCCGGTCTGCGTTTCGGGTTTCAGCACGGCCTTCATCGCGCGGAAGCGATCGCGCACGTCATTCATCGTCAGTGCGCCACCCGAGTCGACCACGTAGATCGTGGTCGCGCCATAGCTTTCCATCTTCTTCGCTTCGACCGCGAGATTCTCCGGCGTGGTCATGTGGCTCATCATCAGGAAACCCACGGTGTCCATGCCGAGTTCGCGTGCGTATTCGATGTGCTGCTTCGAGATGTCGGCTTCCGTGCAGTGCGTCGCCACGCGCACCACGCGTGCGCCCGCGTTGTACGCGGCCTTCAGGTCGTGAATCGTGCCGATCCCGGGCAGCAGCAGCGTCGCGATCTTCGCGTGCGAGATCACGTCGGCCACCGCTTCGATCCATTCAAGGTCGCTATGCGCGCCGAAGCCGTAGTTGAAGCTCGACCCTTGCAGGCCATCGCCGTGCGCCACTTCAATCGAATCGACTTTCGCCTTGTCCAATGCGCGCGCGATGTCCTGCACGTTCTGGATCGAGTACTGGTGACGAATCGCGTGGCTGCCGTCGCGCAGCGTCACGTCGGAGATATAGAGTTTTTTGTCCATGCGGGAAGTCTCCTTAAGCCTCTGATGCCTGCATGAGCGCCTGCGCCATGCGCTCGGCGGTCGCGAGCGCGGCCGAAGTCATGATGTCGAGATTGCCGGCATAGGCAGGGAGGTAGTGCGCGGCGCCTTCCACTTCGAGAAACACCGAGGTCTTCAAACCGCTGAACATGCCGAGGCCCGGAATATTGAGCGGCGCGTTCGCCGGGATTACATCGAACTGCACCTTCTGCTTCAGGCGATAGCCGGGCACGTACGCGTGAACCTTCGCGACCATCTCCTCGATCGACTGCTCGAGCTTGTCGAGGTCGGCCATCTCCGACAGCGTATAGACGGTGTCGCGCATCATCACCGGCGGTTCGGCCGGATTGAGCACGATGATCGCCTTGCCTTTCGCCGCGCCGCCGACCACTTCGATCGCCTTCGAGGTCGTCTCGGTGAATTCGTCGATATTCGCGCGCGTGCCGGGCCCGGCCGACTTGCTGCTGATCGATGCAACGATCTCCGCGTAGTGGACCTTGGCGACGCGCGAAACGGCCGCGACCATCGGAATCGTCGCCTGACCACCGCAGGTCACCATGTTCACGTTGGGCGCGTCGATATGCGCGTCGAGATTGACGACCGGCACGCAGTACGGCCCGATTGCGGCCGGCGTCAGGTCGATCAGGCGAATGCCAGGCTTGCGAGCACGCAGGAACGCATCGTTCTTCACGTGCGCGCCGGCCGAAGTCGCGTCGAACACGAAATCGATGTCTTCGAACCCGGGCAGACGCGTCAGACCTTCGACACCTTCATGCGTGGTCGCAACGCCAAGCCGCGCGGCGCGCGCGAGGCCGTCGGAGTTCGGATCGATGCCGACCATCGCAGCCATCTCCAGATGCCGGCCGTTGCGCATGATCTTGATCATCAGGTCCGTGCCGATATTGCCCGAGCCGATGATCGCGGCCCTGAGTTTTTCGCTTGCCATATGAGTTCCCAATCGATTGCTTGCGAGTGCTTGCTTTATGCGGAGAAAGTCGCGCGGACGCTGCCGAGACCGTCGATCTGCGCGCTGAAGCTGCCCGGCTGCTTGACCGCGACCATCGGGCCCAAAGCGCCCGTCATCAGCACGTCGCCGGCACGCAGCGGCGTGCCGAGCCGGACCATGCGATCCGCGAGCCAGGCAGCGGCATTCAGCGGATTGCCGAGACATGCGGCGCCATTGCCGCGCGACAGGACTTCGGCATCGTTCGACAGCGTCATCGCGCAGGCCGCGAGATCGATATCGCGCAGCAACACCGGGCGGCTGCCGAGCACGAAGCGCGCGCTCGACGCGTTGTCCGCGACCGTATCGACGAAGCGGATGTTCCAGCCTTCGATGCGGCTGTCCACCACTTCGATCGCCGCGACCGCATACGCGGTTGCGCGCATCAGATCGGCATACGTGTGGCGCTCGTGCAGCAGATCGTGCTCGAGCACGAGCGCGATCTCCGCCTCGACTTTCGGCTGAATCAGTTCGCAGAGCGGAATCGGCTGGCTGTCGCCATACGCCATCGATGCGAACAGCGCGCCAAAATCCGGCTGATCGACACCGAGTTGACGCTGCACCGCCGGCGACGTGAGTCCGATCTTGCGGCCGACGATGCGCTCTCCCGCCGCGACGCGCGCAGCCACGTTGGCCTGCTGCACCGCGTACGCGAGTTGCTCGGTGTCGGCAGGGTTCGAAAGTTCGGTGAAACGCGCGTCGTCGCGCAACGGCGCGATGGTCACGCGCGCACGTTCCGATTCGCGCAGGCGCAGGGCCAGCGCGTCGGCATTGCTTTGAGTGCTCATAGCGGGTTCCTGATTGAGTTAGACGTGGGCCGTCACGGGTCGCGCGTGCATTGCGCCGAAGCCCGCGATCCATTCGGGGATCGGACGGTAGTAATCGAGCGACGCGCGATACGGGCCGCTCGCGTTCAGTGCGCCGAACGCGGCGATCCACGTGCGGATTTCATGCGCGGACTTCCCGCCATCGCGCGTGATTGCGTTGTTGGTCAGGCCGTCGAGCGCGGTCAGCTCGCCGTCCTCGAGCAGCTTCAGGAACGCGCGGTCCCATTCGGGATTGAGCGGATGCAGACGGCTGTCGCCCGCGGTGAACGCGCGCGCCGCCGCGATCGTGCGTGCCTGCCGCGCCGCGCGCGACTCGGCCGACGGATTGCGGCCCGCGATCAGACGCTCGGCGACTTCGTCGCTCGCACCCGCGAGCTCCGGCACCGGCGGTTCGTGCGAAATGCCGCCCGAGCCGATCACGAGCACGCGTTGGTTCGAGCGTGCGAGCGCGCGGCCCAACGCATCGCCGAGCAGACGCGCGCGGCGGCATGAAGCCATCGGCGCGGCCACCGAATTGATGAACACCGGCACGACCGGATATCGATCGAGTCCGCCGGTCAGAATCTCCAGCGCTTGCGCGCAACCGTGATCGACCTGCATGCGGTAGGAGACCGCGACATCGACATCGCTCGCGAGCACCGCTTCGGCCAGTTCGAGCGCGGTATCGGCGGGCACGTTCAGCGGACCAGCGAGGCTCTTGAAATCGCCGACCGCGCTCGCCGATGCGCCGATGCAGAACGGCGGCATCACGTCATAGAAGAAACCGTTGTAATGATCGGGCGCGAACACGACGACCAGTTGAGGATCGAACTCGACGACGCGCGCACGCGCCGCCGCATGCACACGCTCGACTTCGGCGACGACTTCGGGCGCGGGATCGTAATAGCCGTGCAACGGCGTGTGCGACAGGCATTCGAGCAGCATCGGCATGTCAGGCTCCGGCGGTTGCAGCGGTTGCGAGAGTGGCACCGGCATCGCGCGCGAACGCTGCTTCGGTGCAGGCATCCGTCACATCAGCACGCGTTGCCGCGGCGAGATGCAGCTTCCGCGCGAGTTCGACGACCAGTTGCGACACCTGCTGCGGCGAGCCCATGCCCGCGACGAAACGATCCGGACGCAACAGCACGACCGATTCCGGCATTCGCGTGAACCAGTCCTTCAGCCGCGTGTTCACATCGCCGATCGCGATCACGTCTTCTGGCACGTCGTCATGGAAAGACAGTTGCGTGTCCGGCTTCGCGACCACGAAGCAGCCGCCGAGCCGCTGCCAGATCGCGCGCGCTTCATCAGACAAACCAAACGTCGGTTCCGCGCCCCAGCCGACGATCGCGAAGCGGTTGCCGAGCACATCGTCGAGTCGCACGATCTCGCCGCTCGCCGTACGCACGCGCGGCTGAATGAACATGCGGCCGACCGGCGAATGACAATGCGGGTCGCGTCCATACACGAGACGGCCGAGCCGCGACTCGCGCTTCTCGCTCATCAGACCGAGCAGGCGGCCCGGCGCGGAATGGCCCGAGCGTTCGAGCACGCGCGCGAGCCAGCCACGCTTGCGCGGCGTGTGCGCGAGCAACACGACGCCGCTTTCATAGCGCGGCATCGGCTTGAAACGCATTTCGACGAAGTAGCGCTTGACCGCCGGAAACCAGTTGAACGTACGCACGAACGCGTCGCGGAACTTGATGCCGAAGCGGCTCGTCGGCGCGAAGATGTCGCCCGCCACTTCGGAGAGGTGGATCATCGAGCGCGCATGCGAACGGCGCTCGGCGGTATAGGTATCGAGCAGCGCATCGCCGGCGACTCCCTTGACCACCATCGCGAGTTTCCAGCCGAGGTTGCTCGCGTCGCGAATGCCGCTGTTGTAGCCCTGGCCCTGCCACACCGGCATGATGTGCGCGGCGTCGCCGGCCAGCAGCAGGCGGTTCACGCGAAAGCTGCTCGCAAGGCGTGCGTTGTGCGTATAGACACGCTTGCGGATGTAGTCGACCTTGTCCGGCTCGGCGACGACCTTGCGGATCAGCGCGGCCATGTTCTCCGGCTTCGACAGCTCTTCCTCGGTCTCACCGGGCATCACCATGAATTCGAAGCGTCGAATGCCGTGCGGCAGCGCGGCCGACACATACGGGCGCCGTGGATCGCAGTGCATGTACACGTGCGGCGAGCCGATCGGGTCGTTGCGTACGTCGACGACGATCCACTGATTCGGCTTCGTGCGGCCTTCGAACGGCACATCGAGCGTGCGGCGCACGAAGCTGTTGCCGCCGTCCGCGGCGACCATGTACGACGCGCGGATCGTGCGGCGGCCGCTCTGCGCGTGTTGCGCTTCGATCGTGACGCCGCTGCCGTCCTGCGTGAACGAGTTGACGGTGTGACCGAACAGCGCCTCGACGTGCGGGAAGCGTTGCAGACCGTCGTACAGCACGCGATCGGCCAGCGGCTGGATGAACGCATTGCGGCGCGACCAGCCGAATTCGTCGGTGCGCGGTTCGATCGATGCGAAGCAGTGACCGTTGCTGGTGACGAAGCGCATCCAGTGATCGGGAGTCGTGTGCGGCAGCAACGCATCGGCGAGGCCGACGGACTGGAACACGCGCAGTGCTTCGTCATCGAGGCCAATTGCGCGCGGATAGTCGATGATCCTGTCGAGCTTTTCGATCAGCACGACGCGTACGCCTTGCAGGCCGAGATAATTGGCGATCATCAAACCGACCGGGCCGGCGCCGATGATCGCGACGTCGGTGGTGACGGTTCCGCTGTGGCCTTGCGCGGCCACCGGGTCGAGCGGTTGGGGCATGTTGTCTCCGTATGTCGACCGAAGTGACCAGGTCGAGCTATTCACGGAGCGCGGCGGCGGGAACCAGCGGTAACCACGGCGAAAAAATCGCCTGCGGGCAACAGCTCGCGTCTCCATGAATTCGTTGATTTGTTGGCAGTCTAGGACTGGCCACTTACCCGCTCAACAAAATCTGGAAAATGTGCATAGAATGCACATAGTTGATTTTATTGAGGTTTTAAGTGACCAAATACACGAATGTGCGAGGTCTGTCGCGGGGCTTGCAGGTGCTGCAAGCACTCAACTCGATGGACAGCGGCCGCGCGACCAGCCAGCAGATCAGCGAGCTGACCGGCCTGCATCGCACCACCGCGCGGCGGCTTCTGGAGACGTTGATGGAAGAAGGCTTCGTGCGGCGCAGCGCGTCGGACGACAGCTTCCGGCTTACGCTGAAAGTGCGCGCACTGAGCGAAGGCTTCACGGACGACGAACGCATCGCGACCATCGCGCCGCCGGTCATGGGGCGTCTGCTGCAACGCGTTGCGTGGCCTTCCGATCTGACCACGCCCGACGGCGACGCGATGATCATCCGCGAGACCACCCACCGCTTCAGTACGCTGTCGTTTCATCGCGCGATGGTCGGCCGCCGCTTGCCGATGCTGTTGACCGCAGCGGGCCGCGCGTACTTCGCGATGTGCCCCGATGAAGAGCGCGAGGACATTCTCGATCTGCTGCGCGCGGGTGCGGGCGGCGAGGAGCAGAAGGCGCTCGCGTCGAACGACGCGTTGATCCGCAGTCTCGTAAGACGCGTGCGCGCGGATGGGTTCGGTTCGAATCACGGCGACTGGGTGGACCAGGGGAAGATCGGCGCGGTCGCCGTCGCGATCGTGTTCGAGCAGCGTGTGCTCGCGAGCTTGAACGTGGTGTTTCTGTCGCGCGCGGTGTCGCTCGCGGAAGCGAAGCGGCGCTACGTGCCCGAGTTGCAGACGGCCGCGCGTGAGATGGTCGGGGAACTCGCGGCGCAGAGCAACGCGAGAGCCAAACGTTAACAGCCACTTACGGCCACGAGCAGTTCATCATCGGCAGGTTCGGCGAGCGGTGCGACGTCGTCGTCATACACCGTCAGCATCAGCAGCGCGGCGCGCGCACTGCTCGCCGAAGCCAGCGAAACCTCGGTTCAAGAACGCGCTGTCGTCTCAGCCAGACGCAAACGCCTCGCGCGGCTCTTCTTCACGCAAGATATAGCCGAGTCCGCGCAGCGTCATGATCTTCGCGGTCGATGCCGCGAGATGCTTGCGCAGCCGGTGAATATAGATATCGATCGCGTCGGCGCTCGGCTCTTCGTCGAGCGTGAAGATCTTGTCCATCAGCGTGGCTTTGGAGACGGTCTTGCCCTGCTTCAGAATCAGCGCTTCGAGGATCGCGTGTTCGCGGCGGCGCAACGGCAGCCGTTCGTCCCGCAGCACGAATTCGCGCGAATCGAACAGATAACGCAGATCGCCGCATTCGGTCGACTGCCCTCTGTCTCCCGCGGCCTGACGGCGAATCAGCGCCTTGATGCGCGCCACCAGTTCGCGCGCATCGAAGGGCTTGACGACATAGTCGTCGGCACCGGCCGAAAAGCAGGCCACCTTGTCGTCGGTCGAGCCATTCGCGGTCAGCATCAGCACCGGCACGTTGTCGCGCTTGCGGCGCAACCTCGCGAGCACCTCCTTGCCGCTCATGCCGGGCAGGCGCAGATCGAGCAGCACCGCGTCATAGCATTGCAGACCGAGCAGCGTCTCCGCGCATTCGCCGTTTTGCGCCCAGTCGATCGCGAATTGCTCGACTTGCATCAGGTTCATCACCCAGCGCGCGAGGTCCGCGTCGTCTTCCACGAGCAGCAGTTTCATCGTTGTCCTCTCATTGGTGAGTCGCGCGAGCTCAGGTTGCGCCGAGCCATAAGCGCATCTCGACGGTCGCGACGAGGCCCGCGCCGCCTGCGTTCGATTCGAGCGTCACGCTGCCGCCCTGGCGATGCGCAATCTCGCGCACGATCGGCAAGCCGAGACCAGTCCCTTCCGCATGACTCGACGCACGATAGAAGCGCTCGAAAACGCGCTCGCGCGCATCGGCCTTGATGCCGGGTCCGTTGTCGATTACGCGCACGATCGCCATCGCGTCGCGCCGCTGCGTCTGCACCGTGACGCGCCCGCCCGCCTGCGTATAGCGCAGCGCGTTGTCGACCAGATTGGTCACGAGGGCCGCGGTCAATGCTTCGTCGCCGGTCACGTACAGGCCGTCTTCCAGCTCCGCGCCCAGATCGATTTCTCGCGACTGCGCAAACGCGATCAGCTCCTCCAGCACGCCCGCGATCAACGCGCTCAGATCGATCCGCTCCGGCACGCTCAGCGGCGCGGCCGACTCGGCCTGTGCCAGCAACAACAGCTTGTTGGTCAGCGTGGTCAACTTGCGGCTGCTCTTGTGCATGCCCGCGAGCGCTTCGTCGAGCGGGGCGTCGCGGCTATCGCGTTGCCGCGCGAACTGGATCTGCGCGACCAGGAGCGCGAGCGGCGTGCGCAGCTGATGTGCTGCATCGGAGATGAATTGACGCTGCGTCGCGGCCTGCTGGCCCATTCGCGCGATGCACTGGTTGATCGCATCGACGATCGGCCTGAGCTCGACGTGCAGACGCGCGACGCGAATCGGTTCGAGTTGCGACGCATTGCGATCGGCGACGTCGTCCTTCACCCTCATCAGCGGCAGCAGTTCGAAGGTCAGGCCGAGGTAGACGAACACCATCGCCAGCACCAGCGTCAGGACTTCGCCGGACAATTGCGGCCGCAGCAGACGCCACACCATCGCGTCGCGCGAGCCCTCCATCTTCGCGACCGCGACGATCACTTCCTCGGTATGTCCCGAGTCGTAAAGCTGCCGCGCGTAGGCGACCGCGCGCGCCGCGCGGCCGTCGGCGAAATGGGTGGCATAAAGCGTGGGCTTGTCGCTCACATGCGGCGGCAGCGGCAACTCGGGGATGCCCGCGAGCAAACGATGGCCGCCCGCCTCGACGCGATAGAAAACCGTGTCCTGTTCCGGCGATTCGAACAGTTCGAGCGCGGCCGGCGGAATCTGGATCGACACCGAACCGTTGTCCCAGTCGACATCCTCGCCGATGATCCGCATCGACGACAGCAGCGCATGGTCCTGCACCAGGTCCGCGGTGTTCTGCGCGAACCGGTATGAAATGACGACTGAAATGGAGACGAATGCCGCCAGCGGCAACAGCAGCCACCACAACAAGCGTCCGCGCAAACTGCCTGAAAACACGATGTGCCGATCCTCTTGTGCTCGATGCGACCCACGCGGTCAGCCCGCTTTCAAGGCTTGACGTCAGAGACGAACTGGTTGGTGAAGGTGCGCGACAGATCGATATACCGCCCCTTCACCGCCGGATTGAAACTCGACAGTACCTTCAGCACCGTCTGCGGACCGTCGGCGGGCATCTTGCCGTCGACGGTGTACATCGGCAGCGAAGCCTGCAACGCGCTGATATACAGCGCCTTGTCGTTGCCGATGTCTTCTTTTGGCATCTGCGCGGCGATCTGTTCCGCGCTGTGGGTATGCATATAGCGCAGTGTCCTGACGAATGCGCGCGCGAGTTTCGCGGCTTCGTCCGGATGCGCGTCGAGCCACGTGCTTTGCACGTAGAGGCTCGACGCCGGATACGTGCCGCCGAGCGCGGCGCGCGTGCCGTCGACGTTGCGCATATCGACGAGTACTTTGGCGTCGCCCGCCTTCAATAGCTGCGTGACGGTCGGCTCGGTCGTCATACCCGCGTGAATGCGTCCTTCCCGCATCGCCGCGATGAAACTGCTGTCCGCGCCGACCGGCAGCAGCGTGTATTGCGTGGACGGCACGCCCGCGCGCTGTGCGAGGTATTGCGTGAGGAAGCTCGTCGACGAACCGAGTCCGGTCACGCCGAGCGTCTTGCCGCGCACGTCGGCCATGCTGCGGATCGAAGCGGCCGACTTCGCCGCGACCAGTTGCACTTCGCCCGGCACCTGGCTGAACACGACGATCGTCTTCACTTCCTTGCCGCGTGTCTGCAGATCGATCGTGTGATCGTAAAAGCCGACCACGCCCTGCACCGCGCCGGCGAGCATTTCATTCTCGCCCTCTATACCAGTCGGCTGCGACAGCAGTTCGACGTCGAGCCCTTCCGCCTTGAAATAGCCGAGCTGTTCGGCAAGACGCGCCGGCAGATAGATGAGCTTGTTGGTGCCGCCCACCATGATCGCGAGTTTCTCCGGCGCGGCGGCGTGCGCAGGCGTCGCGAGCCTCGCGAGCGCGCACAAGACGAGCGACGCCGCGACGGCGGCATAGGCCGCGCGCGAGAAACGCGTCGGGGAAAGCTTCATTGCGGGTGTCTCCGTTATCTTGCTCTGGGCGCCGCGCGGGTCGCCCGCCCGTGATTCTGAAGGGGCGAACCCTTCCCGATGCTTTCAGGGCCGTATCTGTTGCGCGAACCTCGGGTTTATCCCGATCACTGCGGCGTCGCGCGCGGAAACGTCACGGCGATATCCACGCCCTTGCCGCCCTCGCCCGCCTTCAGCACGATCTCGCCGTGATGCGCGTCCGCGATTTCGCGCACGATCGCCAGACCGAGGCCCGTGCCTTCCGTATCCGTCGACGCGCGAAAGAACGGCTCGAACACGCGGCTGCGCGCTTCGGCCGGAATGCCCGGACCGTTGTCGGTCACCCTGACCGTCACCGTATTGGCCTCGGTATCCGCACTCACGGCGACCGTCACATGGCCACCGCTGCCCGTATAGCGAATCGCGTTCTCGGCGAGATTCGCGATCAGTGCCTGCAACATGCCGCGATGTCCGAGCACCGGCGCCACGCCGTGCAATTCCGCGCCAAGATCGATTTCACGCGCCTGCGCGAGCAGCCCGAGATCTTCGACGACCTCCATTGCGAGCGGCACCAGATCGACGCGTTCCATCGCCAGTTGCGAGTTGTCGGCGGCCTCGGCCTGCGCGAGCAACAGCAGCTTGTTGGTGAGACCGACCATCGAACGATTGCTTCGATGCATCGCGGCAAGCGCTTCGTCGAGCGCGGGATTGAGGCCTTCCTGCTGCCGCGCGAATTGCAGTTGCGTGCCGAGCAGCGTGAGCGGCGTGCGCAACTGATGCGCGGCATCCGCGATGAAGCGCCGCTGCGCCGCCACCTGCACGCCTAGCCGCGCGATGCACTGATTGATCGCATCGACGATGGGCCGCAGTTCCGAATGCAGACGCTCGACGCGGATCGGTTCGAGCTGCATCGGATCGCGGTCGGCCACTTCGTCTTTCACCTTCATCAACGGGCGCAGCTCGAACGTGAGCCCGATGCAAACGAGTGCGACTGCCAGCGCGATCATTTCGAGCTGGCGCACGAGTTGCGGCCGCCACAGTTGTTGAGTCATCGCGTCGCGCGAGCGCACGGTCTTGCCGACCGTCACGCGTACGGGGCGCGTCGCGCCGTTGTCGTACATGAATCGCACGATGTCGACCGCGCGCACCTGCTGGCCGTGCAACTCGGTGTAGTACGAATCCGGCACGTCGGGCGCGCGCAGCGGGCGCGGCGGGAAATCAGGCGTACCCGCGAGCAGCCGCCCATCGTCGACACGTACGCTGTAGAACACCTGGTCGCGATATGGCGACGCGAAAATCTCGAGCGCGGCGGGCGGCACATCGACACGCAGAAAACCGTCGCTCCATTCGACCTCGCCCGCGATCATTCGCGCCGACGCGACCAGCTGGTTGTCCTGCACCAGATTCGCGGTGTGCCGCGCGTTGTCGTACTCGGTCTTGCCGGTCACGAACACATAGAGCGCGAGCGGCACCAGCAGCCACCACAGCAGGCGTATGCGCAGACTATTGGACATCGTTACTGGTCGTCTTCCCGCTTGCGCAGCAGATAGCCGAGCCCGCGCAGCGTGACGATCGCGGCCGAGCTGCCATCGAGCTTCTTGCGCAGACGGGAAATGTAGATTTCGACCGCGTCTTCGCTCGGCTCGTCGGCGAGCGTGAAGATCGCATCGACGAGCGCGGGCTTCGTCACCGTCTTGCCCAGGCGCAGGATCAGCGCTTCGAGCACCGAACGCTCGCGCGGCGTCACGTTCAGCGGCGCGCCCTTCAGCGTGAACTGCCGTGTGTCGATGTCGAACGACAGGTCGCCGCACACCACCTCGCTCGCTTTGGACGGCGACTGCCGCCGGATCGCCACCTTGATGCGCGCGATCAGCTCGCGCACTTCGAACGGCTTCACCAGATAGTCGTCGGCGCCGGCGCCGAGCAGTTCCACCTTCTCGTCGATCGAGCCGCTCGCGGTCAGGATCAGCACCGGCGTCGCGTCGCCGCGCTGACGCAGCCGGCGCAGCACGTTCTTGCCGGACAGCTTCGGCAGGTTCAGGTCGAGCAGGATCACGTCGTAGTGATTGGTGCGCAGCAGGCGGTCGGCTTCGTCGCCGTCCTGCACGGCGTCGAGCGCGAAGGCTTCCTGCTCCAGCATCTTCGCGAGCCAGTGTGCAAGCGTGGGGTTGTCTTCGATCAGCAGCAGCTTCATGGCGGGAACGGCAAAAGTCAGGTCGTCGATTGTGCCTTAAAACAAGGGGTCTGCGCGCGTGAAGTGTGGTTTACAGCATACGTCCAGTGGCTGCCGCGAGTGCGGCGGCGATTGGCGCGAAATTTCGGCGCGGCGTCGGCGCGGCGTCGGCGCGGCGTCGGCGCGTCGTCGGCGCCTCGTCGGCGCCTCGTCGGGTTAACACCCATGTTTTGCGCCAAACCCCGAAAGCTGGCAGAAGGTTTCGCGTTTCTATAATCGCTGCCATTCACCCAGAAAAGCGCCGCGCTCCGATTGCGGCGACCCACCTAAGGAGACTGCTTCATGCGTACCTTGCGCCAGATTGCCGTTGTGTCAGGAGTTGCGTTCGCCCTTGCCGCAGCTTCGGCCGCCGCTCACGCCGAGAAGATCACGATCATGGTCGGCGGCGCCACCAAGATCATCTATCTGCCGGCCAAGCTCACCGAGCAGCTCGGCTACTTCAAGGACGAAGGCCTCGACGTCGAGATCCTGTCGCAGCCGGCCGGTGTCGATGCGGAGAACGAACTGCTCGCGGGCGCGGTGCAAGGCGTGGTCGGCTTCTACGATCACACGATTGACCTGCAGAGCAAGGGCAAGGAAGTGCAGGCGCTGGTCGTCTTCGGCCAGGTGCCGGGCGAAGTCGAAATGGTCTCGACAAAGGCGGCCGATACGCTGAAGAGCATGGCCGACGTCAAAGGCAAGACGCTCGGCGTGACCGGCCTCGGTTCGTCGACGAGCTTCCTCACGCAGTACCTCGCGCAGCGCGCAGGCGTGCCGTCGACGCAATACACGATGTTGCCGGTCGGCGCGGACAACAGCTTCATCGCCGCCGTCAAGCAAAGCCGCATCGACGCCGGCATGACCACGGAGCCGACCGTCTCGCAACTGCTGAAGACCGGCGACGCGAAGGTGCTGGTCGATATGCGCACCGTGGAAGGCACGCGCGCCGCACTCGGCGGCACCTACCCCGCGTCGAGCTTCTACGTGCAGCGCGCGTGGGCCGAATCGCACAAGGACGACGCGGCGAAGCTGTCGCACGCGTTCGCGAAGACGCTGAACTTCATCGCGACGCATAGCGCCGAGGACATCGCCGCGAAAATGCCGAAGGACTACTACGGCAACAACAAGGACCTGTACGTGGGCGCGCTGAAGGCGTCGCTGCCGATGTTCACGAAGGACGGCAAGATGCCCGCAGACGGCCCGGACACGGTGCTGAAGGTGCTGTCCGCATTCAATCCGTCGGTGAAGGGCAAGCATATCGACCTCGCCAAGACCTACACCAACGACTTCCTGTCGGCGCCGGTCAAGACCGCGTCGAAGTAACGCTTCATTCATATTCACAGAACTGCGAGGCACCCGCCGATGAATCAACCTATGTCACGCGAGACGCCAGCGATCGAAATGCGCAACGTGTCGTGCCGTTTCATTTCCCCGGACGGCAAGGCCACGATCGCGCTGCGCGACTTCAGCATGTCGGTGGCACGCGGCGAGTTCGTCGCGGTGGTCGGCCCGACCGGCTGCGGCAAGTCCACCACGCTCAGCATGATCACCGGCTTGCTGAAGCCGACCACCGGGGAAGTGCGCGTGATGGGCGCGCCGGTGGACGGCATCGATCCGCGCATCGGCTTCGTGTTCCAGGCCGATGCGGTGTTTCCGTGGCGCTCGGTGCTCGACAATGTCGCGGCGGGTCCGCTCTATCGTGGCCGTTCGAAATCGGCCGCCTACGACGAAGCGAACGAATGGCTGCGCCGCGTGGGCCTCGACAAGTTCGGCAAGCACTATCCGCATCAACTGTCCGGCGGCATGCGCAAGCGCGTCGCGCTTGCGCAGACCTTCATCAACAAGCCGGAAATCCTGCTGATGGACGAGCCGTTCTCGGCCCTCGACATGCAGACGCGCACGTTGATGCAGGACGAGCTGCTGCAATTGTGGGGCGGCGTCGGCTCGGTCGTGTTCGTCACGCACGACCTCGAGGAAGCGATTGCGCTCGCCGACCGCGTGTTCGTGCTGACCGCGCGCCCCGCTACGCTGAAGAAAGTCTACGAAATCGATCTGCCGCGACCGCGTGTCACGTCGGAGATCCGCTACGACTCACGTTTCATCGAAATTTCGCGCGATATCTGGCATGACCTGCGCGAAGAAGTGCAGATCGGTTAATCAAGGAACGGCAAACATGTCTACACCCTCTCAACAGATGATGCCCGCGGGCATCGACGCCGCGTCGCTCGCCCACGTCGAGCGTATCGCGCAGAAGAAGATCCGCCAGCGCCAGGTTCTGGTGATTTCGCTGCGCATTCTGGTGCTCGTGGTCGTGCTCGGCGGCTGGGAGCTGTCCGCGCGCCTGAAGTGGATCGACCCGTTCTTCTTCTCGATGCCGAGCGCGATCTTCGAACAGATCGTCGACTGGTTCGTGAACGGCACGTCGCAAGGGCCGCTGCTCACGCAGGTGTGGGTCACGCTCGAAGAGACAGGCCTCGGCTTCATCATCGGTTCGGTCGCGGGCATCGTCTGCGGCATCGTACTGGGCCGCAACAAGCTGCTCTCCGACGTGTTCAGCCTCTACATCAAGATCGCCAACTCGATTCCGCGCGTCGTGCTCGGCTCGGTGTTCGTGATCGCGCTCGGGCTCGGCATGGCGTCGAAAGTCGCGCTCGCGGTCGTGATGGTGTTCTTCGTGGTGTTCGCCAACGCGTTCCAGGGCGTGCGCGAAGCGGACCGCTACATGATCGCGAATGCGCAGATCCTCGGCGCGTCGCGCCGTCAGGTGACGACCTCGGTCGTGATTCCGTCGGCGCTCAGCTGGATTCTCGCGAGCCTGCACGTGAGCTTCGGCTTCGCGCTGGTCGGCGCGGTGGTCGGCGAGTTTCTCGGCTCGAAGCAGGGCATCGGCTTGCTGATCTCCACCGCGCAGGGCGCGTTCAATGCGAGCGGCGTGTTCGCGGCGATGATCGTGCTGGCGGTGGTCGCGCTTGCCGCCGACTACCTGTTGACCGCGGTCGAGCATCGATTGTTGAAATGGCGGCCGAGTTCGGTTTAAGCCACCGCTGCGCAAGTCCTCAAACAGTAGTTCGCTTCACCAATGCCGCTCGGTCTTCTGGACTGAGCGGCATTTTTGTTTGCCAACCCGCATCCTGTCTCCCGCCGGCAAACTGTTTTTGCCGATAGGTTGGCCAGCCCGCGACACTTCTTTCTTTCAATCCCCTCACCAGAAGCCAACGGCCGCCTGCAAGTCCGTTTCCCGCGGCATGGCACGCTCAATGCATACCCACCGCGCAAGTCGGGCGATCGCCAACATTGATCGCCGATCGAAGCGAGGTGGGTCATGTCGAGTGCACAGGGTCAACGTCGGTCGATGAACGGGTTCAGCGGTGCGGTCCTGCGCGCCAACGCCGCGAATCGCCGCCATCGTCATCATCCCAGCGGATTCGTGCTGTTCGGCTTGCATACCGCCAGTGTGATCGGTCGCGGGCCGAAGCGCCTCTGGCCCTATGTGTTGCCGTGGTTGGTCATCTTGCTGACGATCGGTTCCATCTGCCTCGTCGCGCGCGGCGTGCTCACGCGTCAATTGCTGGTGCCGCCGGTGGAGACGCCGCAAACGTTGACCGAGCGCGGCTATTCGTCGAACTTTCTGGCCGAGCGGATCATGTCGGCGATGAAGGAAATCGGGCGGGACGCCGAATCGATTCCGCACGACACGATGACCAGCAACGACGCGCAGCAGGACATCCAGATCCCGGGTCAGGAGATGTCGTATGCGACGACGGTGCGCTTCATCAAAGGCGTGCTTCAGCGCGAAGATGTCGCCGTGCACGTCGGCATCACGAAGACCAACAACAGCGCGGATTCATATATCGCGCACGTGCAGATAGAACACGGCCCGTTCAACGGCCGCGAAAGCACGGTGCCGTTCGAAGGGCGCGACCTCGAAAAGTTCGTGCACGACATCGCCATCACGGCGATGCGCCTCGCCGAACCCAACATCCTCGCCAGTCATCTGTTCACCCAGGTGCAGAAGACCAAATGTTCGCTCGCGCAATGCGACTATCGCGAGATCGTCGGGATCTATGACGAAGTCCTCGCGCTGCCCTCATCCGAGCAGGCCCAATGGGCAGTCGCGGGCAAGGCGTGGTTGCTCGACAGTCAGCAGCGCTCGAAAGAAGCCGAGCAGCAGATCCGCGAAGCATTGTCGCAGTACAAAGACTCGGCGGTGCTGCGCGCGAGTCTCGGCATCGCGCTCGAACAGCAGAACCGCATCGACGATGCGCTCAAGGAACTGCGAGCCGGCGCGAACGAAAAGTCGCGCACCGCTGAAAACCTGCGGCTGCTCGGCGATGTGCTGTTGCATACGAACCGGCACGACCGCGAAGCGCTCGACGCATTCAGGCGGGCCGCCGAGATGAACCCGGAATCCGTCGACACGCTGCACGACTGGGCCGAGGCGCTCGTGAAGACCGGCCACTACGACGAAGCCATCGACAAGCTCTCGCGCGCCGTCGCGTTGCGGCCCGATCTCGCGCCGTCCTATGCGGAATGGGGCCGCGCGCTGGAACACAAAGGCGCTCTGCGCGAGGCCGCGCGCAAGTATGCACAGGCATTGCAGCTCGACGCCGGCACGCTGTCGGCGCGCGAACGCGAGCTGGCGCTGTCGACGGACGCATCGCCCGACGAAGCCGACACCCGGACATCGAGGCCTGAGCCGCGCGTCAAGCCCGTTTCGAATCCGATGACGTCGTACTCGCTGCGAGCCTCGCTCGACACGGTACGCGACGCCGTAGGACAGGCGATGCGAGCGGCCTGAGCCGCACGCATCGCCATTTGAGTTGGCAACACAGCCGAACAGGAGACAGTTCGATGGACAGTTTCGAAGATGCATTCAAAGCCTTGATCGGAAACGAAGGCGGGTACAGCTTCAATCCGGCCGATCCGGGCGGCGAAACGATGTGGGGTGTAACGGCGCGCGTCGCGCGCAGCGAGGGCTATAACGGCGCGATGAAAGACCTGCCGCTCGAAACCGCCCATCAGATCGCCAAGCGCAGGTACTGGGACCCGTTGCATCTCGACGAACTCGACCCGCGCGTGGCCTTCCAGATTTTCGATGCGAACTACAACGGCGGCCTCGTCGTGCTGTGGATGCAGAAAGCGTCCGGCGCGAAGGAAGACGGCAAGTTCGGCCCCGACACGCTCGATGCGGTCAAGAACGCCGATCCGATGAAGTTCGTGATGCGCTTCGCCGCGTATCGTCTGCGGTACCTGCGCAACCTGCATTCGTGGCCGAGTTTCAGCCGCGGCTGGACCGAACGCATGGCAGCCAATCTTCTCCTGGGAGCAGCATGATGGACTGGACCAAAGTAGCGACGAACATCAGCAGCACCGCCCCGCTTCTCGCCGGGCTCGTGGGTGGTCCGGTCGGCCTCGGCGTGAGCGCCGCCGCCGCGATCATCTCGCACGCGCTCGGCACGCCGAGCGACCCGGCCTTCGTGGAACCCGCGTTGAACGACCCCGGCGCACTCGAAAAACTTCGCCAGGCCGAAACCGCGAACTCGCTGCAATTGCAGCAGTTGATGGTGACGGCCGCGCAGTCGAGCCTCGCGCACGACGCCGAGATGGCCCGCATCGCCACCAGCGACACCGCGAACGCACGCGCGATGGGTGTCGCCAATCGCGACTGGGTCCCGAAGGTGCTCGCGATGGCCGTCACCACCGGCTTCTTCGGCATTCTGCTGCTGATGGCGTTTCAGCCGCTGCCGGGCACCAACAAGGATCTCGTCAACGTGATCGTCGGTGCGCTGGGAACCGCATGGATCAGCATCATCGGCTATTACTTCGGCACGTCGGTCGGCTCGATGCGCAAGACCGAGCTGCTCGCGAAGCCGAGCGTGCCGATCACGGCCGATAGCGCGTTGACCTTGCGCGAACCGGCATCACAGCCGGGAGCGCATGCACCGGCGGCGGTCGCGCCGTCCGGCGACCACTTCCCGTCGTTCGCGCCGGGCGGGCAAGGTCCGATCTTCTCTGGCGGCAGTTGAGTCGATGCGAGGCTGAACCAATCATGCACGCGACGAGGTACGCCGAGCGTCGCGTGCAGGTCCGTTGCAAACCAGCGCTCTTTCGCCAGTCCGCGTTTTGCGCTAAGTTGGCAACGCGAAATCCATCCCGTCCCGAGTGGAGCGATAAAGATGAGTGACGTCGAGCCGAACGCGCAGCACGATCCGATCGAACACGTCGTGCTGCTGCTGATGGAGAATCACTCGTTCGACCAGATGCTCGGCTGCCTCGACGCCGTGCACGACAAACTGGACGGCGTGCGCAACGCGGCCGGCAAATCGAACGCCGACGGTCAAGGCCATACCTTCTATCCGCGTGCGACGCGCGAGCGGCAGATGAAGCACGATCCGAATCACGAGCACAAGGCCGTGATGGATCAGATCGCCGCCGACAACAGCGGCTTCGTGCGTTCGTTCGTCAACGACTATCCGAAGAGCAGCCTGGTCGCGCGGCAAGACGTGATGGGCTATTACCCGCTCGGCTTTCTGCCCGCGCTGCACACGCTCGGTTCGCAATTCACCGTGTGCGACCGGTGGTTCTCTTCATTGCCGGGGCCGACGTGGCCGAACCGTTTTTTCGCGCTCACGGGTACGTCGAAAGGCGAGATCGACATGCCTTCGGGACTCGACGGACTCAATCCACGCTGGTACACCGAGCAGGATCAGGACACGATTTTCGATCGCTTGAACGTCGCGCGCAAAACATGGAGCGTCTATTTCTACGACTTCCCCGCGTCACTGCTGCTGAAGAACCAGCGACGCGCTGAAAACCTCGCGAATTACCGCTCTTTCGACAAGTTCTTCGAAGACGCAGCGGGACCCGCCAGCCAATTCCCGCAATTCGTGCTGATCGAGCCGAAGTACTTCGGCGAAGCGCAGAACGACGATCATCCGCCGCACAACATCATGAAGGCGGAGAAGCTGATCGCCGATACCTACAATGCGCTGCGCTCGAATCAGGCGCTGTGGGAGCGCACGTTATTGGTGGTCCTCTATGATGAGCACGGCGGCTTCTACGACCACGTATCGCCGCCGGCCGACGCAGTCGCACCCGACGGCCATACCACGAGCTTCGATTTCAAACGACTCGGCGTGCGCGTTCCCGCGATCCTCGTGTCGCCGTGGTGCGAAGCCGGCGTATGCAACGAACAATTCGATCATTGCAGCCTGTTGAAGTACCTGTGCGACAAGTGGCAAATGCCGCCGCTCGGCGAGCGCACCGCGGCATCCGCGAACCTCGGTGTGGCGATTCGCCATGACGGCGG
Source organism: Paraburkholderia sp. EG304 (assembly GCF_046543485.1). Lineage (NCBI taxonomy): Bacteria > Pseudomonadati > Pseudomonadota > Betaproteobacteria > Burkholderiales > Burkholderiaceae > Paraburkholderia > Paraburkholderia sp. EG304. The sequence goes on from NZ_JBKGUA010000027.1 coordinate 47,494, forward strand.
CGCGCGCGCCGATACGCCGCCGTTTATTCGCGTGCCCAATCAATCGCTGATTGCCGAGCACGTCGAGCTGGAGCGCAAATCGTCGAATGGCAATCAGCATGGCCTGCATCATTTCGCCGACTTTCTGCACGCGGAACTGGACCGGCTCGCCGCCGACTCGGTCGACGCGGCCGCGCAACTGGCGCGCACCGGCAATGCGTGGGTGCGCTTCAAGAGCGCATTGGGCTCGCTGATGATGAGTCTCGGCCAGTGGCTCAGCAAAGACTTCTACGACGCACGCGACCAGCGTGATGCGCGCACGAGCCAGGCGTTCACGCGCTTGCGGCAATCGGTGCGTGCCGCGACGCCGGGCAGCGCGCGAAACGATCCGGCGCCACCGGCAACGGCAACGCCCTCGCCCGTCAGTCCTGTGTCGGAGAAGTAGCACTCCGCACCGCGGCGGCGACGCAACGAAAGCCTACGCGTTAACCCTGAAAGTTCCGCACTTTTGTATCAATTCTCGCAACAAACATTACCTGCATCGTGACTTACTCTGCCAAGTTCACCAAATTACAATGCAATCACTGACTACGAACAAGCAAGTTCGCAGCAAGACAAAAAACCCTGAACTGGAGGTAAGTATCATGAAATCGCTGATTCAAGCCGTTGTCATCGCTGTCGCTGTCGCCGCTCCGGTCGCTGCTTTCGCGCAAGCCAACCAGCCCGTGACCCGCGCTCAAGTGCGCGCCGAGCTGGTCCAGCTGGAAAAGGCCGGCTATCAACCCGGTCTCGCCGACCCGCACTACCCGGCTGACATCCAGGCTGCGCAAGCCCGCGTCGACGCGCAAAACGGCGTCGGCCAAGCCGCTACCGGCTTCGGTGGTGTAGTGAGCGGTACGACCCAAACGAGCCGTGCGGCTCCGACGAGTGGCCCGAAGTCGGTCTACTTCGGTCAGTAAGCGATAGCGCGTCCTTGCGACGCGCGCCCCGATTCAAATGAACTGGCCCGCTGCTCGGGTATCTCCGAGCGCGGGCCAGTTCATATGTGTTACCTCCGTCATCGGGCTCCCGATGACTTCGCCCGGGCCTTCACGGTCTGGGCGCTTTTTCGCGGCGCTATGCGTGCGCCGCGACGAATCCTCAGCTGCCGGCGCTCACTCGCGTGCGATCAGATCGCCGACCTGGCCACGCCCGGTCACGAGGCAACTCGACAGGAAGCTCTCGCTCTGCGCGCTCGCGCCAGCGTCGCCAAAGCCCTTTTTCAACGCTTGCGATTTGACGAGCGCCGCGCCCTGGTGACACGTAATCGTGCCGACCTCGCCCGCCTGCGCACGCATCAACGCCCGATCCGCCATCAAATAGCCAAGCAAAAGCACCAACGCAATATTGAACGCTTGTCGCATGGGTTCGTCTCCTTTTCGAAAAGACTAACGCGAAGCGCGAATGCAGTGGCTTAGGGCTTTCCCGATTGTTGACGTTTCAATGATCCAGAATAAATCGTTTATGCCTGCAGACGAGCCTCGATCCGCGCGATGCGGCTATTGATCGCATTGCGCACCAAAGCATTCGACGGCACCAGCAGCAGCGACGACGCGATGATCCGATATACGTCACCGCGCGTCACCTTCGACACTTTCGCCGGATCGAGCCACGCGTCGTTATCCGCGAGCAGCAGCAAAGTGTCGAGGCCGATCAGGATCGGCCACAGGCAGGCGAGCCGCAAGCGCACCGCGCTCGCCGGAATCGCGAGCGTATAGTCGAGCGCCGCGCGGAAATGATCGAGCGTCTTGCGCAGGAGTTCGACGAGCAGCGGCCGCGCGCGCATCGAATTGGCCGGTTGCAGCAGATCGCGCGCGCTTAGAGCGTGACGCTCGAGCATGCTCTGCGGCAGATAGCAGCGGCCGATGCGCAAGTCTTTTCCGCAATCGCGCAGCACGTTGGTCATCTGCAGTGCCTTGCCGAAACGCACGCCACGCTGCGTCATCGTGTCGGGCGGTTCCTTCAGCGTGCCCGGCATGTGCGCGTAAGTCATCGTGGTCCAGAACTCGCCGACGCAGCCCGCGACCAGATACGTATAGCGATCGAGTTCGTCGTATTCGCGCAGCGCCGCGATCTGGCCGGAGCGTTCGTCGGGGAACGTGCGCAAATCGAATTCCATGCCTTCGGTCAGCGTCGTGACGATTGCGCGCACCGCGTGGCGGTCGGACTCGCTCAGTTGCGCGAGCACGTCGAGCGCGGGGTTCAACGATTCGAGCAGCAGCTTTTCATCCGACTGCGTCTGCTGACCCGCGACTTCGGCGGCGATGCGCTGGAACGGCGCGCTATCGACGGCCACGCCGTTGACCTGATCGCGCAACGCAAGCAGCAATTCGAGGCGTTGGCCCGGCGCGATCAGCGAGGTGTCGGCGATGGTATCGGCGGCGCGCGCGAGCAAATATGCAAGGCCGATTGGATCGCGCATGCCGATGGGCAGCACGCGCAGCGTCAGATAGAAGGAGCGTGAAACGCCTTTAAGGAGCGGACCGAGAAGAAAGGCCCGGGTCGAATTCGGCATGGGTTGGACTGGTTGGCAAATAGGCGGGTGAAAGCCCGCGGGAATCAGGCGCTGCCGAATTGTATACGTGCTCTCCGTCATGTCGCGTGCAAGGGGCTCTCAGGCCGTGAGGCGTCGCCGCTCGCAAGCGGGAACGGCGATTGCTGCCTCGACGGGGTTCAGCACAGGACCGTCACGACCAGCCGTCGCTTGCACTTTGAAAGACCCTTCGACAATGACTACCGACGCATCCAACACCTCTCGCCTGTCTGACGCGGCGCGACCTGACGCGGCCCGGCCTAACGCGGCCCGACGCAATGTCGAAACCGGCGTGCCTGGTTTCGACGAAATCCTCGGCGGCGGTCTGGTGAGCGGCGGCGTCTATCTGCTGGAGGGCATGGCTGGCGCCGGCAAGACGATCCTGTCGAGCCAGATCGGCTTTCACCGGGTACGGCAAGGCGAGAAAGTGCTGTACATGACGCTGATCGCCGAATCGCACGACAAGCTGCTCGGTCACCTGAAAGGCCTGAGCTTCTTCGACGAAACCGCGGTCGCGCAGCAGATGCTGTTCGTGTCCGGCTATCACGAGCTGATGCAGGACGGTCTCGACGGTTTCCTGAAGCTGATCGCGTCGAGCATCTACGACTACCGGCCGAGCCTGATGATCATCGACGGCTTTCGCAGCGCGCGCGAATTCAGCGAAACCGAGCTGTCGCTGTCGAAGTTCATCCACGAGCTGAACGCGCTGGTCGCCGCGATGGACTGCACGACGCTGCTGCTCGCGCCGCTGTCGGGAAACGAGCCGCATCCCGAGCACACGCTGGTGGATGGTCTGATCGAGCTGAACCGCTATCACGACGGCATGCGCCGCGCGCGCGAGATCGAAGTGCACAAGATGCGCGCGCGCGATCACCGGATGGGCAAGCACTTCTTTCGCATCGCCGGCAGCGGGCTGCTGATGTTCCCGCGCCTCGAAGCACACTGCGCGCAGCAACCGGGCCCCGTCGATCTGAAAGCACGGCTCGGCTTCGGCTTGCCGCATCTGGACAATCTGCTCGGCGGCGGCTTCGCGCAAGGCTCGACGACCACGCTGATCGGCCCGTCGGGCGTCGGCAAGACGCTGCTGTGCCTGCAGTTCCTCGCGGCCGGGCTCGCACGCGGCGAACGCTGCGTGTATCTCGGCTTCTACGAGGGTCCGCAGCGGCTCGTCGGCAAAGCCGAAGCGGTGTCGATTCCGCTTGCCGATGCGTGGCAGGACGGCCGTCTGATCGTGCATTGGCAGCCGGCGATCGAACTCGCCATCGACGAAATCGCGGCGAAAGCGCTCGCCACCGTCAAGCAGACCGGCGCGACGCGCATCGTGATCGACGGCGTCGAGGGCTTTCGCGATTCGGCGTTGCGCACCGAGCGCTTCGGCCTGTTCCTCAATGCACTGCTGCATCAGTTGCGCGAAGCGGCCGTCACGACGCTCATCACCGAGGAACTGCCGCTGTACAGCGAGCCGGGCCACGCGAAGGCCGTGCGGGTGTCGGCGCTGACCGAAAACCTCGTGCTGCTGCGCTACGCCGAGACAGAAGGAGGACTGCGGCGCATGATTTCGGTGGTCAAGCAACGCGAAAGCGCGCACGACACGTCACTGCGCGAACTGTCGATTTCGTCGCAAGGACTCGACGTGATCGAGGGCTCGCCCGGCGCCGCCGGCATCCAATCGACGCCGGGCCTGTCGGCCACGCTGCAATCGCGGCGAAAAACCTAGCCGCCATGAAAACCATTCTGGTGGTGGACGACGAGTTCGACATCCTCACGGTGTGGCGGCTGCTGCTGGAACGACACGGCTATGCGGTGCGGACCGCGTCGAACGGCGCCGTCGCGCTCGAACTGGTCCGCTCGAGCCGGCCCGGCATCATCGTGTCCGATTGCATGATGCCGGTCATGTCGGGCATCCAGTTGTGCGCGGCGCTGTATGAGGACCCGGAGTTGCGCGACATTCCGATCATCCTGTGCAGCGCCGCGTCGGACATTCCGGTGCAGCCCAATCCGCATATCGCCTACGCGCGCAAGCCGCTTTCGTTCGACCAGCTGCTGGCGATGCTGGTGCGCATGGGCGGTTGACGGCAGGCTCCCCTGCCTGCCTTCTCTCCCTCTTTTCCCGCTAAAAACACAGCTTGAGACGCTCGCGCCATTTGTCGAGCGTTTGCAGCGTTCTGCGAATCTCCGAGGCCTTTTACAGTACGCCATCGATCGCGCATAGCCAGCAACGCGCAGCGCGACGCAACTTCCGGAGGTCGTCATGAACAGCAATCGTGGGGCGGTTCCCGCTGGCTTCTTCAGTATCGCGGTGGGCTCGTTGGCGCTTGCCAACCTGTGGCGCGTGGCAATCCGCCTGTGGCATTTGCCGGCCATAGCGGGCAGCGTGGTGACGGTGGCGGCGCTCGCCGTCTGGGTCGTGATTCTGTTCGCCTACGCGCACAAGTGGTTCGCGCAGACCGCCGACGCGCGCGCCGAACTGGACCATCCGGTGCAGTCGTCGTTCGTCGCGCTCGCGCCGATCTCGACGCTGCTCGCCGCGCAACTGCTGCAGCCGTACGCGCACACCCTCGCGCTGACGCTATACGGCGTCGCGGCGGTCGCGCAACTGGGGCTCGGTGTCTATCTACATGGCCGGCTGTGGCAAGGCGGCCGCAAGCCCGAACTGACCACGCCGGCGATCTATCTGCCGACGGTCGGTGCGGGTTTCGTCGCGGCGACGAGCTCGGCCGCATTCGGCTTCCATCAACTGGGCGAGCTGTTTTTCGGCGGCGGCATGCTGGCGTGGCTCGCGCTCGAATCGATGATCCTGCATCGCGCAGCGGTGCATGAACCGCTGCCCGAAGCGCTGCGCCCGACCCTCGGCGTGCAACTGGCGCCGCCGGTCGTCGGTGGTGTCGCGTATCTGAGCCTCACGAGCGGCACGCCCGATCTGTTCGCCTTCGCGCTGCTCGGCTACGGCCTGTTTCAAGCGCTGATGCTGCTGCGTTTGCTGCCGTGGATTCGCCAGCAGGCGTTCGTGCCCGGCTATTGGGCGTTCAGCTTCGGCGTAGCGGCATTGCCGACGATGGCGCTGCGTCTGGTCGAACGCGGCGCGACCGGTCCGATCGAGTTCGCGGCGCCGGTCCTGTTCGTGGTGGCAAACGCGATCATCGCGATTCTGGTGGTGAAGACGCTTCAGTTGCTCGTGCAAGGCAAGCTGATCCCGCCGGTGGCGGCAGGTTCGACGGCGGCGACGGCGCCAGTCAAGCAAGTCGCGCCGGCCGCGCGAATCGCCCGGGTTCAATAAGCGGCAGGCAGCGACCGAACGCGGCGGCGACGCGCAGAGCGTGCCGCCGCGTTCGCGTTTGTGCTTGGAGTATCAGAAGCCGTGCATCGACACGACGATCAACGCAGCGGCGAGAATCGCCACCACGTCCTCGATCAGCGCCGCGGGTGCATCGCGTCCGAACATGTTCGCGAGCGAACTGCGCACCTTCGCGCCGCCGAGCGTGCCGATCACCGCGCCTACCGCACCGACCACCGCGCCCAGCACCCCGACGATCATGCCGCCCGCAAGGCCGCCATGCGCGCCGCTGATCGCCGCGCCGCTCAGCGCACCGAGCACGACGCGCGCGCCGAACTGCAGCGGCACCTTGCGGCTCGGCGTTTCGGGCAATTGATCCGTGATCAGTTCGATGACCGCCAGCACGGTGAAGATATACGGCGTGGCCGCGGCACCGAGGAACGCGAGCGACGTGCCTTGCAGCGGCAGCCATCCCAGGCGCGCTGCCCAGCTGACGGCGGTGGGGGCGATCATCGCGCGAAGGCCGGCGACGACGCCGATGAGCAAGGCCAGAACATACACGGACATAGCGGACTCCCGATCGAGGGCACTGATGCAAGGTTGTACGAGCCGACGGCTTACCTGGACGAACGTCGGCAGAACATGTCGAGCATTCCATCTGGACAGTCAACTTCTCACTACCTACATCGAGGCAACCCGCGGCGGCCATTCACCGTTGCTCACAGTTGCCGGCCCTTGATTGCCGACGCGGCGCCGCGCGCCTCGCGCGGCGCCGGGCGTGCGATTGCCCCCGTCGATGTGGCCCTAGTGTCGCACAATTCGACTGGCGAAATAACAGCCAGGGAGTCGGCGAAGTGGGCCGATGGTGATAAGTTAGCCCACTCACAAGAAAATCTTGTATCTGCACCATGAGACCGTATCTCCCGCTGAACGCGCTGCGCGCGTTCGAGTCGTCAGCGCGGCATCTGAGCTTCACGCGCGCCGCGCAAGAGCTGAACGTGACCCAGGCCGCGGTCAGCCAGCAGGTCCGCTCGCTGGAGGAGCGGCTCGGCACCGCGCTATTCAAGCGTTTGCCGCGCGGCCTCGCGATGACCGATGAAGGACTCGCACTGCGGCCGGTGCTGTCCGACGCGTTCGATCGTATCGAGGCGGTACTCAAGCAGTTCGACGGCGGGCATTTCCACGAGGTGCTGACGGTCGGTGTGGTCGGCACGTTCGCGGTAGGCTGGCTGATGCCGCGCCTGAAGTCGTTTCGCGAAGCGCATCCATTCGTCGAACTACGGCTCCTGACCAACAACAACCTCGTCGATCTCGCGACCGAAGGCCTCGATTTCGCAATCCGTTTCGGCGACGGCACCTGGCCCGGCTCGCTCGCCACCAAACTGCTCGACGCGCCGCTCGCGCTGCTCTGCACGCCCGAGATCGCCGCGCGCCTCACGCGGCCCGACGATCTCGCCAACGAAACGCTGCTGCGCTCGTACCGGATGGACGACTGGATGAACTGGTTCGCGGCCGCGGGCATCGCGCCGCGTCCGGTGCGCGGACCGGTGTTCGATTCGTCGCGGCTGATGGTGGAGGCGGCGATACAAGGCGCGGGCATCGCCCTCGCGCCCGCGTTGATGTTCGAACGGGAGATCAATACCGGGCGGCTGGTGCGCCCGTTCGACGTCGAGGTGAAAGCGGGCAGCTACTGGCTGACCTGCCTGAAGGGCAAGCCGATGACGCCGGCGATGTTGCTGTTCAGTCAGTGGCTCGCCAGGGAAGCGGCCACGGCAGGTCACGCATGACTTCTTACCCGGCCGTACGGCCGTGCCCGTTCATCGCGGGCCGCTCGGCTTGCGGCGGGAACACGTTCCACGAACCGTCGCCGTGGCGGAAGAAGAAGATCGACAGCAATCCTTCCGGCTTCAACGCCTGCACGCATACATAGCGTTGCTGTTGCGACGCGCGATGGCAGAACCGCACGACTCGCGCGGGCATCGACGGCGTGGGCGCGAGCCATTTGTCGACGGCCCAGTGCAAGCTCTTTTCCGCGGCAACCATGATGTTCTCCTCGAATCGTCCCGTTCCCGGCGCGCTGCAATCACGCGACTTGCGCGAGTTGCGCCACGCGGTGATCGTTCCTCGCCCCGCTGTCGACAAACGCCTTCACGAGGCACAGCAGTGCGCGCACGCCCGCGCTCGGATGGCGCAGGCAGCAATCCACCTGTTCGCTGCGGCTTTCGCCGAGCAGGCACCACGCGCAGAAGTGTTCGCAGTTGTTGGTCAGCAGGCGATAGCGGTTTTCGCCGAGGCGGGAGCGCGCGCGGCGCACTGCTTCGGCACCGACGTAGATCGCGCTCGGCGTCGCCCGAACCGACATCGCATGGCCGGCGGCGAAGCGCGACAGTTCGACTTCCTCGACCGGGCCGGGATGCGCGGACCCCGCAAAGCCCGAGTAGTGCACGACGCGGCCGTTGCCGACATAGATGCCGTGATGTTCGTAGCCATTGCGTTGCGTAACCAGATGCGCGCCGATCGGCAGATCGATCGTCGATGAGGTGGTGTCGCAAGCGGCTGCGGATTGCGGTTCGTCGTCGCGGGTATCGAGCGTTTGGGTGTTCATGGCTGGCCTCGTTCGCATTTCCAACACTGTTGCGACAGCTTTTGCATCATCTGGGCCAGCTGCCGGAAAGCCCGTGTTCACGGGCTTCGCGGCCGATCGAGCGGTTTTCTGAACAGACAGATGTCAGTAAGAGACCAACAGAAATCGCGCCGATCTGTTGGCGTGCAACGCTCATTTGCGAGCGGTGTGGCGCGCTAATTAACGTGAATGGAAAACGTAAGAGGACCCGCCTGAATGTGTTGGGTCCTACACCTATTTAAATGGACGCTTGTTGGCCGGGAGCCGACCGATTGTGTCGGCCGGATTCGTGGAAAAGCCGCGCAGCGCACGCCAGTCAAGGCGCTGCCGGGTTCGCGCCGAATCCGCCCCCGATTGGCATGGCCTTTGCACCAGCGTGTGCAGGGTCCATTCAGCCGCGCGCATTGCAAACGCGGCCAACCGGAGAACGACATGTCCTGCATCAAATTGAACGACCTCTCGCTGAACCTCGCGCTCGATCGCAAAGCGATGGCGGCGATCCGCGGTGGCGGCGGCGCGCCATGGATCTATGGCTGGATTCAGCCGTACGTGCCGCAAACGCCTAGCATTGGGCCGGTGGTCAATCTGTACGAGGTCTCCAACAACTTCTATGCTAACCAGATGATCAACCAGTTCCAGTCGGTCGACGTACGCAACACCGGCGCGAACGCAACCCTCACCGTGTCTCCGGACGCACGCAACCGAAACGAGATGGTGTAGCCGTTGTGACCTGCGAGAGCCAATTTCGCTGGACGTCGTCCGCGCGTTCCGACACGGGGCGGGTCCGCGAAATCAACGAAGATGCCTACCTCGACGATCCCGAGGCGGGACGCTGGGCTGTCGCCGATGGGATGGGCGGTCACGCGGTCGGCGATGTTGCCAGCCGCACCGTGATCGACGCATTGACTCAACTGGCGGCGCCGCACGGCCTCAGAATGCTGATCGCCGATGCGCGCGCGCGTCTGCAATTCGCGAACCGCCAATTGCGCGATGAAGCCGCGCGCCGCCAGGTGCAGCGCATCGGCAGCACCGTGGTCGTGCTGCTTGCCTGCGATCGCTTCTGCGGCTACGTGTGGGCCGGCGACAGCCGCATCTACCTGTACCGCGACGGACAGTTGCGGCAACTGACGCGCGATCACAGCCAGGTCGAGGAGCTGCGCTCGCTCGGCGTCATCACCGACGAAGAAGCACGCAATCATCCGGCGCAACACATGATCACGCGCGCGGTCGGCGCAACCGACCTGCTCGAACTCGACGACGACGCGATCGAAGTCGCCGACGGCGACGTGTTCCTGTTGTGCAGCGACGGTCTGAGCAACGAACTGAGCGACGACGAGATCGCCGGCGTGCTGACTTCGGCGGAGCGCGAAAACGCATGTTGCGAACTGGTCGACCTCGCGCTCGCGCGCGGCGGACGCGACAACATCACGGCAGTGGTCGTGGAAGCGCAAGACCCGAATGCGGCGGACAAGACCTTGCTGAATCCGGCGCCTTGAAGGTCTTCAGGCACGCGTTTCAGCGAGCCTCCATTGGTTCTTCAGTGATCCTTCACTCAGCCTTCGTCGTCTTCCTCATCGCGCTCGTTCGTGCCGTTTTTGGTGGGCGGCGCATTGCGATTGCGGAAATCCTTCGAGTGCAGGCCGTGCTTTTTCAGCAGCATCTGCAAGTGCGAGCGATTCATATCGATGCGCCGCGCCAGCTCGGCGACGGTCCCGCTGACTTCACGCAGTCCGCGTTCGAGAAACGCTTTCTCGGCGTCGTCGCTGGCCGCCCGCTTCGCGTCGCTCAACGACATCAGATTCGCGACACTGATCGGCTGCTCGCCGCTCGCCTGGCCGCCCTCCGCCTGCGCCGCAGCTGAACCGGGCGCGGCCGGTCGCATATCGAGCGGCAAATGCTCGACGTCGGCCATATCTGCAGCCAGGCATGAGATGCGGTACATCACGTTGCGCAATTCGCGGATATTGCCCGGATACGAGTAGCTCAATAGAAAGTCGCGCAAACGCGGCGTCAATCTGACCGGCCGGCGTTTCAGCGTGCCCGCCGCTTCGTCGCCGAACCACGCAATCAGCAACGGAATTTCGTCGCGCCGTTCGCGCAGCGGCGGCAGCGTGACATGAATCACGCTGAGCCGGTAGAACAGATCCTCGCGAAACCGGCCTTCTTCGCTGAGCTTGCGCAGATTGCGGTTGGTCGCCGCGACGATGCGCGTATCGACCGCAATCGTTTCGTCGGAACCAACGCGTTGAATCTCGTGCGCTTCGAGCACGCGCAGCAGCTTGACCTGGCCCGCGAGCGGCAACTCGCCGATTTCGTCGAGAAAGATCGTGCCCGTATGCGCGCTTTCGAATTTGCCCTTGCGGTCGTTCGACGCGCCGGTAAATGCGCCCTTGCGATGCCCGAACAGTTCCGACTCCAGCAGATTGTCCGGAATCGCGCCGCAGTTCACCGAAATGAACGGCTTGTCCGCACGCGCGCCATTCGCGTGAATCACCTTCGCCATCAGTTCCTTGCCGGTGCCGCTCTCTCCATCGATCAGCACCGGCAAATCGGTCGGCGCGGCTTTTTCCGCAATTTCAAGCGATTCGAGCAGCCGCGGATTGTCGCCGAACGTGCCCTCGAAAATAAAGCTGCGTTCCAGTAGCGCCTTGCGTCGCGCACCGCGCGATTGCTCCGCGCTCGCCTGCGGCTCGCCAGCGGTAGCCGCCTGCACGAAGCGCTCCTTGTGCGAAAGCTGCATCACTTCGTCGCGCAACGACGTGGCCTGCCTGAGCAGCTTGTCGATATCGGCGCGTTCGAGCCGCGACGACCAGCGCAACGTGGAGCGCAGGATCTCGATCCGCTCGATCAGTCCCGCGTACGATATTGCGGGACTCGCCTCTTCAATCTGGTCGAGTATCTTCATCATGATGCACTCAACTGTTTCTGCACGAGCTGATAGTACATGCCGCCGCGCTGGATCAGCTCCTCGTGACGGCCCTGTTCGACGATCGCGCCTTCATACAGCACCAGAATCTTGTCCGCGCGCATGATCGTGCTGAGCCGATGCGCGATGATCACCGCCGTGCGACCCTTCAGGATGTCGTGCATATTACCGAGAATATTGCTTTCCGATTGCGAGTCGAGCGCCGATGTCGCCTCGTCGAACACGAGCAGACGCGGATCGTGATAAAGCGCGCGCGCAATGCACAGCCGCTGGATCTGACCACCCGACAAGCCGATGCCGCGCTCGCCGACGACCTGTTCATAGCCGAGCGGCATCTTGCTGATGAAGCCATGCGCGTCGGCCATTTTCGCGACCTCCTCGATACGCCGGCGGTCCGGCGCGTCGTCGCCGCTCGCGATGTTCTCGGCTATCGTGCCCGAGAACAGCAGATTGCTCTGCATCACGTAGCCGATTTGCGCGCGGAAGTAAGCCTTGTCGATCACGCCGGAGTCGTAACCGTCGATCGTCATTTTCCCTTCGCTCGGCTGATAGAACCCGACCAGCAGCTTCGCGAGCGTGGTCTTGCCCGAGCCGCTGCGCCCGACGATCGCGACCAGTTCACCGGGCTTGATATCGAAGCTGATGTTCTCGAGCACATAAGCGGAATCCTCTTCGCCATAGCGGAAATAGACGCCTTGCAGGCTGATTTCGCCTTGCAGCTCCGGCAGCATTACGCGGGAAGGCAAATCCTGCGGCTTCTGTTCGGGCTCGATATCGAGCACATCGCCGAGCCGTTCCATCGCGACACCCGCATCGTTGAGCATGCTCCACAAGCCGACCAGACCCATCAGCGGACTCAATACGCTGCCCATGAAGGCATTGAACGCGATCAGCTGGCCGATCGTCAATTCGCGTGCGAGTACCAGATTCGCGCCGACCCAAAGAATCGCAATCGTCGTGGCCGCATTCAGCAATTGACTGCCGAAGCTGACCAGAATATTGAATGCGTGCGCGCGATACTGCAATTCGAGCGCCTTTGCGTACTTCTTCTCCCAGCGCAAGCGCACCGGCCGCTCGATGCCCATGCCCTTGACGGTCTCGACGCCGGAGAGCGCCTCCATCAAAAACGACTTCGCCTCGGTCGACGCTGTGAACACCTCGCGCGCATAGCTCTTGATCTTCGGCGTCGCGATCACCGTGAGTCCCATGATCGGAATCACGAATGCGATCAACACCAGCGTCATCTTCACGTTGTACACGAACATGATCGTGAAGTAGATGAAGATCATCAGCAGATTGAGCGCGGTCGTCACGGTGGATTCGGTCAGGAACGCGCGAATCGTCTGGTTCTCCTGAAAGCGCGCGAAGATATCGCCGGTCTTGCGCTTCGCGAAGAACGAGAACGGCAGCGACAACGTATGCTTGAAGAACTGCGACATCATCGCGAAGTCCATGTTGCGGACCATGAAGTTCGCCAGATACGCGCGTATCGTCGACATCAGCTGCGTGAAGATGTTGGAAATGATGAGCCCGCCGATCAGCATATGCAGCAGACTGACGTTCTGATGCACGATCACACCGTCGAGAATGTTCTGAATGATCAGCGGGGGAATCACGCCGAGCACCTGGATCACGAAGGTCGCCAGAAACAGATAGCCGAGTATCTTGCGGTACGGCTTCAGGTATCCGACAAAACGAATCCAAGGCGAGCGCTCGGCCGACATCTGCAGCAGCTGCGATCCGCCGGTAAACAACAAACAGGTGCCGCTCCAGCCGCGTTCGAAGTCTTCGACGCTCAGCTTTCTGAAACCGAGTGCGGGGTCCGCCACCCAGACATACTCTTTCGACAGTCCGTACACGATCACATAGTGGTAACCCTCCCAATGCACGATGAACGGCAAATCGAAGCCGCGCAGCGAATCGAACGTGCATTGGACGCCGCGCGTCGTGAAGCCGAGCGACTCGCCCGCGCGCGCGAGGCTGTCGAGCGTCGCACCCTGCGTCGTCACGTTCGCGAGTTCGCGCAGTTTGCCGAGCGTCATCGGAATGCCGTAATGGCGGCAGATCATCGCGAGACACGCGGCGCCGCAATCCATTTCCTCGGCCTGCTCGACGAGCGCGAAACGCCGGATGATCTTCTCGCCGAGTTCCGGCTTGCTCTGCAGGTCCAGCATCAACGGCAGCTTGCGCCGCTGTTCGAGCCGCTTTTGGCGCTGCAATTCGCGGTCGCCGTAGCGGATGCGCTCGTCGAGTACTTCGCGCAGTTTCGGATTGCGTTCGAGAATGAAATGAACGGTGCGCTCGGGGATCACCAGCAGCCGCGTGTCGGTGGTCGCAACCACCGATGCCATCTGTTCCTGGCGCATCAGGCACGCCTTCTCGCCGAAGATCTCGCCTTCGCCGAGCGTCGCGAGCGTGTAGTCGTGACCCTCCTCGTGCCGCACGATGCGCACCTGGCCTTGCCGCACCACATAAAGCCGCCGGTCCTCGCGGCCGTCCTGTTTCAGAATCTCCTTGCCGGCCGCCACCCGTTTCGCGCCGACGCTGCGCACATACTCTTCGAGTTCCGCCTTGTTCAGCTTGCCGCGCAGATCGAACAGCTGCGCGACGAAGCCCCCAGCCGAATTGATCGCGACATAGCTGGCGACGAACGCCAATGCCGCGGCGTTGGCCGCCATCACCGGTTCGATCGCGCTGCGCGGAATGAACAGCACTTCGGTCTTGCCCGACGACCGTACCGACGCTTCGTGAACGTACGAGCGCAACATCGCAATGTCGGCAAAGATCTCGCCCGACTTGCGTACGCCCATGCTGGTTTCCTTGCCGTGCTCCTCGGTAAAGATACGCACCGTGCCCGAGCGGATCACATAGAGACCATCGGCCACTTCGCCAGCCGAGCACACCGTCTCGCCAAACGAATAGAACTTTGCCTGCGCGTATTCGGCAAGCCGCTCCAATTCGTCGCGTGAGAATGGCGACAGGATCTCCACCGAAGCGAGAAATTCGGCGGTGGAGGGCGCGGATGGCGCGGTCTGGGGGGCGTCCATGTATCGGTGAGCCTCGCTTCATCGGGCGCTAGTCGGGTACTAGCGCGCTTCGATCACGTGTTCCTGGGCGCGGGCAATCAGCCAGCTCTCGCGCAGCAAACGGCGGATTTCAGTGGCCACGTCGGCATCGAGCGTGGCCGGATATTTGGCCGTCACCGCGAAGATCTCGAAACACGAACGGTCCGCCGACGGAAACGGACCGAGCAGATCGCCGACCGCCGCATTGAAGATCTTCGCCTCGATATCGGGCTTCAGCGAACCGCGCAGTACCTTGCCGATCACGCCGCCGGACTCGCGCGTGTCGGCGATCGAATGCTCGCGCGCCATCTCGGCGAAGGCGTCGGGGTCATCGTGCAGGTACGAGATCATTTCCTTCGCCTTGCCTTCGCTATCGAGCACGATATGGCTGACCTCGATCGCGTCGAACTTCGGTGAATTCAACGCGAAGTAATCACGGATTGCCGCGTCGTTACCGATGTCGTCGAGCATCTTCTCCTGATAGAGCCCGTCGGTAATGAACACCTCGAATTCGTCGAGGCTCACGTGCAGCGCGTCGAGATAATGATTCATGTCAGCCGCGCGATGCAGCCCGCGCACGCGGCGAAACTGATCCGCGCGCTGCTGGATTTCATCGGCGCTGACAGTGATGCCCTGCTTTTTCGCCGCATGGACGGTAAGCTTGTCGCGCACGATCTGCTCGATCAGGCTCTCGAACTGGCCGGTCAGTTTCAGAAGACGAATGAACTCGTCCACATCCACGACTTCATCATCGATACGCACTATCGCGGTCATTTGTTCTGCTCCTTCCTTGGATGTTTGATTCGCGCGCTCAACCCGCCACCTCTCTGAACGGATCGAGACCGAGGTCGATCAGGCGCCGTTCGCGCACGACGATTTCCGCACTGGCGGTCATGCCGTAACGCAGTGGATAACGCGTGCCGGCCACCTGGTAGTAATCCTTGTCGAGCGTGACGCGGCCCTCGTAGACCGGTTGCTTGTCCTGCGCGGACGGCTTCGTGGCCGGCGAGATATACGCGAGCGTGCCGCTGATCAATCCGTAGCGCTGGTAAGGAAACGCATTGAACTTCAATTTGACCGGCAGGCCCACGTGCAGAAAGGCGCGGTCGTGTTCGGAGATTTCGATCTTCAGCACGGGCCGCGCGTCTTTTGGCGCAATGCCGCCGAGCGGCGCATTCGCCTGAATCTTGTCGCCGCGCTGCGTCGACGTGACGTCGGTAATCACGCCGGAAACCGGCGCCAGAATCAGCAGAAAATTGTCTTTATCGATGTTCTCGAAGCGCACGCGCGCAGCGGCATCGGCTTCGAGGCGCGCGCTTTGTAATTGCACGCGCAGTTTGTCTTCCGCATCGGTGACGTCGCGCACCGCCTGATCGTATTGCAGTTGCAGATCGGTGCTTTGCTGGCCGCTCGTCGCGAGTTGCGCGTTCGCCTGCGCGTATTCATGGCTCAGACGAAAGTCCAGTTCGGCCAGCTTCGACTGCGCGACACGGAAGGCGTTATCCGCTTCGAGCGCGGCCGTGCGTTTCTGCTCGACCTGCAATTCGGCAATGCCGCCGCCGCCCGGCTGCGCGAACAGCCGCGAATAGCGATCCAGTTCCTGGTTCGCCGCTTCGCGCGCGCGGCGTGCGTTGTCGAGCGAGCTGCGCGCTTCGTCGAGTTCGGCCTTCTGCCCTTCGGCAAGCTTCGTCGTGCCTTCTGAAACGCGGTTCTCGTGCAGGCGCTCCTCGACTTCGAGTTGCGCCTTCAACGACGCAGCCTTGCGTTCCATCAACGCCTTCTTCTCCGGAAACTGCTTCCATTCGCGTTCGGCGTCTTCGAGTTTCAGTTGCGCCTGTAACGCGTTGCTCGCAGCTTCGATCGCGCCGCGCGCATTGAGCCGCGCGAGCACGTCGCCTTTCGACACCGGCTGACCCTCGGCGATGTACAGGTCCGCGAGTTCGCCGTCGATCGGCGTATAGATGCGCCGCACCTCCGATTCCGGCGACAACGTGCCAGGTGCGCTGACGATCACATCCGCGCGGCCGACGAACGACCACAGCAAGCCCGACACGACGAGCGCGACCATCGCCCAGATCAGCGCGCGCGCAATCCGCACCGGCTCGGACGTCAGGATCGCGATGCCTTCGACGCTATGATCTTCCAGCGCCTCCGACAACGGCTTAGGGTGAGGATCGCGTTTCACTCTGATCGCCTCCAATCAACGCGAGCTTCGCTTTCAGGAGCCCAGGGTCCAGCACCATGCGCAACTCGGTCAACGAGCGGCGCTGCAAACTCGCTTCCGCGTCGATATCCGCGAGCAGACGATCGAAGTCGGCGGCATGATCGGCCTTCAGCTGCGTGTAGATGCGCATGCCCTGCCGTGCCGCCGTCTGCGCGTCGCTGAGCAGACGCGCCTCGCTCCGAAAGCCCGGCGAAATGCCGGCTTCGAGCCGCTGCGTGCCGCCGATCGGGCCGTTCGCGCGGTACTCTTTCCACAGGCTTTGCGCGCGCAGCAACAGATCCTGCGCACGCGCGAGCGCATTGTCATGCAACGCGGCGACGTCTCTCTGGATCGCCTGCACGAACCATGCGTCGGTTCGCGGATCGAGGCTCGCGTAGAACGACAGCAGACGCTGGTCGTAATCTTTGCCGCCACGCGTTTTCTGCAGATCGTTGTATTGATCGGATAGCGCCTTCTTGTGCGCGGCTTCGGCCGCGAGCACGTCGGACCATGGGCTCGCCGGCATCGACTGCAAATCGCTGAGCGCCTGCTGCGCGTCGCCGCGTTGCCACGCGGCATCGACCGCGTCCTGACGTTGAACGATGTCCGCCGACGGCAAACGCGTCGCCGCAAGCTGCTGGTATTGCGCCTGGAAAGGCGGTGTGCTGAAGCGCGCCGTTTTCATCATCGCGAGCAATGACGTCAATTGGCGGCTCAACGCGGCATTCAGCAGCGCGGTGTATTGGCGCAAATCGTCGCGCACTCTATCGAGCCCCGCGAGCCGTGGGTAGCGCTGCGCGTAATCGTCGAATACCGGCGGCAGCGCGTCGGGTTTGTCGCGCGAGAGTTCGGTTTGGATCACGCCATTGAGCCGATCTATCGCGGCGACGTACACCGAATCGTCGCTTTCGAGCTTGCGCAGATGGCTCAGCGTGTGCGCGTAGGGCTCCGCGAAGGCCGGCACGTAGCTCGCAATCCGGTCGAGCGCGCGCTGATGACTCGCCGCGTCGTCGTCCCAGCGGTGCAGCAGGCCGTTGATCGTCGCTTCGTCCGTATACATGCGGATCGGCGCGTCGACGCCGCCGCGCGCCGCAACGAAGCGTTCGAGATCGCCGACCCACTGCAATTCGCCGACCAGCGACGCGGCATCGGAGTCCGTCGCGCTCAACGCCCTCATGTTCTTCAGCAGCGCGTCGGCCTGGTCGAACTGCGCTCGTTGCACGGCTTCGATCCAGCCCGGCAAGTTCGCTTTCAGCAATGCCTCGCTGGCGAGCGCGCTGATCCTGGTGTCCGTCGGGTGCGTGGCCAGATAGCCGCGTGCCATCGTCAGGGCGTTCGAGTAATCACCGTTCGCGAGCAGGCTCTTCAACTCGCGTTCCGATGAACCGTGCAGATAGAGGCCCACGCCAAGCGCAACCACGAGCGCAACACCCGCGCCGCCCCATGCCGCCGCGCGCCGAACATTGGTGCGCTCGCCGTCCGCCAACGCCTTGTGGAGTTCGCCGGCGACCATCTTCCAGCGACGCGGCTTACTACGTGCCGCGGCTTTGGCTTTGCCGCTTCTTTCATTTGCGCCGTCTTTCGTGTCCGCCGGGTGTGCCGCCTGCGCGCCCTTTGCGGCTTGCGCGCCGCTTGCCGCCCCGGCTCCATCACGCTTCGCGCGGGCGGAGCCGGGTTGCGCCGCCTCGTTCACTTCGTCTTCGCGTTGCAGTGCCGGATCGACGCAAAAGATGTCGAGAAACGAATGCGCCGCGCCGACGAAGGTCGTCTTGTCGGCATCGGCGGCACTGTCGGCAGCGGGACGAAGAGAGAACTGGGTCACGGTGGGTTCGGCGTCGGCGGAGTTCTGTAGCGACACCCTGTAGACGAAGTGATCGCCGCCAAATGCAACGACATCCCCATCCACCAGCGCAAGCGCCGATTCGCCGATCCGCTGGCCATTCACGAACGTGCCGTTGGTGCTGCCGAGATCCTCGACGTAGAGCTGGCCGCCCTTCAGAAACAGGTGCGCATGGCGCCGCGAAATGTAATTGACCTGGTGCGGATAACGGTCTTTGTAGCGCGAGAAGATCTCGTCCGTTTTGCTGACCAGGAACGGAAAAGCCAGCACGTCGACCGGTTGCAGACCCAGATCGTCGCGCTGTGGCACCAGCAATAGATGGGCGAGGGAAGAAGCGCTTCCGCCCGTGACGACGCGCGGGCGCGGCTCGATGCCGACGCGATAGCACAGTTCACCGGCAAAGCAGAGTTCATCGCCGCCGCGCACGCGCGCGGGAGTTTGCCGCACCGCGATGCCGTTGACCGTCGTGCCGTTCTTGCTGCCGAGATCGGCGACATAAACCGCACCATGCTCGATAAAAACACGCGCATGCCGACGCGACAGACCGGCGGTCCATTGCGCGGGATAGTCGCTGAACGGCGCTTCGCTGCGGCCGACCGCGAACAGGTTGTCGACGATGCGAATGGCGTCGAGCGCTGGGCGCTGTGCGCACGCAACCGGCGACAGCACCACGTCGAAGGCGGCGTCCGTTGTCGTGCGCATTTCAGCAATCGGAGCTTCGCCGGTGGCCATTTTCTCTGGATCGCTCAAGCGTTTACCTGCCGCGGCAGGAACGCGGGGCGAACTGGACAAAGAACGACGGCCCAACGAAATTGTCGCGAAGAGCCACGCAAACGCTGACCCCTAAAGGATTTTAAGTCACGCATCGACAGTGTCAATTTGGATATCGCCGGATGAGAAGACGGCGGATGAGTCGTCAGCCGACGAAATACCCGCGTGGTACGCCAACTGATGGATTAGCTCAATGCTTCGTTACTTTTCTTTGGCCTGCGCCTGCACGTCGACACTGGGCCATCCACCGCCGAGCGCCTTATAAAGCGTCACCGTATCGGACAGAATCAATTGGTGGTTTTCCAGCAACGCCTGTTGCGCCTGCAGCAGGGTCCGCTCGTCTTCGAACACCTCGAGTTGCGACACGACGCCAAGGCGCAGTTGCGACTGGATCTGATCCGCGACGATCTGCAAGCGCGCCACCTGCTGCTGCAATTCCTCATGCTGCGCCTTATGCGCACTCAGATTGACGAGCGCGTTCTCCACTTCCTCGAACGCTCCCATCACGGCCACCCGATATTGCTGTTCGGCGACTTTCGATTGCGCCTCGCTCACCTTCACATGAGCGCGCACACCCGGATCGAACAGCGGAAAGTTGATGCTTGGCATCAGCCCGAACGTGAACGACTTCAGCAGCTGGTTGAGCGCATAGCTTGCCGTGCCCCCCTGAGCGGTCAGGCCGATGCTCGGCAATTGCGCGAGCTTCGACTGACCGACGAGGTCATAGGCTTCGAGCACCCTGAATTCGGCCGCCACCACGTCGGGGCGGCGCGACAGCAATTGCGCGGGCAAACCATCGGGCACGCCCGGCAATTTCACGCGCTCCTGCAAATGGCCCTGCGGCACATGGAATTCGCCGGCCGGCACGCCGAGCAACGTGCACAGTGCGTTGTCGGAAACAGCCCGCGAGCGGCGCAGATCGTACAGATCGTTGGTGAGGCGGTTGATCTCCGCCTGCTGGCGCAACACCTGCGTTTGCGGCACGATCCCATTGCGCGCCTGCCCTTCGTAGATCGTCAGGATTTGCTTATTCGTAGCGATGGTCTTTTGCTGCTGGGCGATCTGGTCGTCGAATTGCAGGATCTGGAAATAGGTACTGGCCACGTTCGCGACGAGTTCGAGATACCCCGCGCGCCAATCCGCTTCGGTCGCGTGGAATTCGGCCTTTTGTGCCTGCACGCCTTTTTCGACCTTGCCCCAGATGTCGATGTCCCAGTTCACCTGCAGCGCGAGGTTGTAGGTCCTCGACAAAGGCTGGCCGGTCGTCTTCGAGTAGTCCGCGCCGGCACCGAGGTCCGCGGTCGGCAAGGCGGCCGCGCCCGTCTCGCTGATCTGCGTGTGCGCGACTTCGATACGCGCGGCCAGCACCCGGATATCGAAGTTGCCGTCGATAGCCTTGTCGATCAGCGTATCCAGATACGGGTCCTGGAAGCCCTTCCACCAGTCGCGCTCGATCGTCTCCGCGGCCGATACCGGCGCGCCCTGGCGATCCGACCACGATGTCTTGGCCGGCGTGTCCGGCCGTTGATAAGCCGGCATCCTGACGTCGACGCAGGCACTCAACGCCAATGCGCACATCGTTGCGGCGCCGAGGCCGCGCAGCACACGGCCCATTTGGCGCGGCGCCGTGCTGGCGGCACAAACCCGCTGAAGGTCCGGCGAATCACACGACAAACCGAACGACGAATCCGGCGATGCTGACACGGTTGTCTCCAGTTGCACCCGCCTGTTTCGCGCGAGATGGCCGGTTTTTTCAGGCCGAGCCGCTTCCGCGCGGCTTCAGCGATGAAGCGGCGGAAATCTCGATGCAGGGAGCGGCGGATACGCGAAGGATGCGTGGAAAGGACGATCGAATGCGTGGTCTTTTTGAGCGACGCGGCTATTGGGGCGCACACACGCGGCCGCTCGGGCCGCGCGTGCGAGCGCCGCTCACTTCACGTTGTTGACGTTGCTCGAGTACACGGTCGGTTCGATGTAGGTCGTCGTACCGCTGACCAGCGCCGAGTTGTTGCCGTTCGCGCTCTGGATGTTCATTTCCGTGTTGATCGACTGCGTCGTGCAGATGTTCTTGATGCTGGTCGGCGCATAGACGGGCGCATAGCTGAGGTACGACGGCATCGGGCAGTAGTAGCTGTTGCCGCCGCGCACGGCGCTCATCGCCTTGCTGTCGAGTTGTTCGGTATTGGACAGGTCCTTGATCATCAGCGTGTTCATGGCAAAACTCCTGGAAAAGGGAAAGCGCATCGTGGTGCGTCGGGTGCGAGCAACTTGTCTGCTCGGGCGCTACTGATGCATGGGCTATGCCAGGAGTGCTTCGCTTTCGACATTCGCGTCGTCAGGGCCCGCAGTAAAGGCCTGGAGGAACGCAGGCGCTGTGGCGCCGCTACCGACCGGCGCAGCGGGACTCGCGAATGGTGGATCGCAGCCAACAGCGCACGCGGGATTGTTGGCTGCATGATGACAGTCAGCGCGCGATCACCGTGATCTTCTTCGAATACACGGGTGGGCTGTGCGGTATATGCATGTCGTCGCCCATCAACAGCTGCAACGTATGCCTGCCAGGCGGCAATGAAATCATCGTTTCCGTTTCGCCCGCGCCGAAATGCAGATGATGGCGATCCGAGGGTATCTCCTGATCCAGCGGCGGCAGCTCGCTATCGATCAGAAGATGGTGGTGACCGGTGTTCGGGTACTTCACGCCTTTCGGCGCGACGCCCATGAAGCGCAGGCCGAACCACACGCGAAACGGCTTATTGGCGGGCACCACCTGGCCATCGTTCGGATAACCGATATACGCGTATGCGCTCGGCGGCGACGGCGTCGCTGCCCACCCACCCTGCGGCGCTGTCGATGCCGTCAGCGCCGCCGCGACGAATGCCGCGGCCACAATGATCTTGTTCATCAGGACTCTCCGTTCCGGCTTGACCAGTTCGAACCAACGGATCGCGTTAGTCTTTTAGCACGGTGATGGTGATCTTCTTCGAATACACCGGCGGGTTGTGCGGCACGTGATTATGGTCGCCGAGAATCAGCTGCAGCGTGTGCTTGCCGGGCGGCAACTCGATGCGCGCGTCGGTTTCGCCCGCGCCGAAATGCAGGTGCTGGCGATCCGATGGAATCTCCTGGTCGAGCGCGGGCAAATCCGTGTCGATCAGCAGATGATGGTGGCCGGTATTCGGAAACGCGATGCCCTTCGGACACACGCCCATATTTCGCAGCCCCATGCGCACCCACAGCTTGCCGCCGTGAATCACCGCGCCATCCGACGGCCAGATGATGTACTCCTCGGCCCCCGGCGGTGACGCCGTCTGCTCGGCGCGCGCGACGCCACCCGTTCCCATGCCGACGCACACCGCGACGAGCGTCGCACACACCGCCGCGCGCAATCCGCCGCAATGCGCTTGCGCGAGATCACGTCTGCCGAAAAGAGAGGAAACACGGGTTCTTCGCATAGCGCACTCTCCCGAACAGGAGTCATGGCTGGGCCCGGCTATCGATGGCCATCCGGGTGTTCGAGCGGCTTGTCGCGGATTGCAACCGGTAGACAGCCACCTAGTTAAAACGGCCGTGTGAGGTGACTTTGTGAATCAGCTTAGAACTTAACTTGCTAAAAAGATACGCAATGCTCGTTAACCGTATGACGCGTTCAGGACTCCCGGACAGTTATGACGCGAAGCGCGTGCTATCGTTAATAATGAGCGCGGACAGCGCGATCGTGGTGCGCGAATGCCTGAATTCTGTCCGGTACAAACAGGATAAAACGATGTGGCGACGATTCCTGCTGGTGTGCGTGGTTGGGGCAATCCAGGCGCAGTGGGATAGCGCCGGTGCCGCGACGCAACGCGAATTCATCGAGCCGAGTGCGGCTTCGGTAACGAGTGAACCGGGGCGGCCGGCGGATACCGCTTTGCTCCTTTCACCCTTTGTTTCGTCACGCGACGGCACCCATTCGCGGCGTATCGCGCTTGTGATCGGAAATGGCGAATACGGCGACGCCACTAACCCGATTCGCGCTAACGCGCCGCGCGACGCCGAATCGATCGGCGCTGCGCTCCGTGCGCGTGGCTTCGAAGTGATCACCCGCACGAATGCGACGCCGCCGCAAATGCGCGCGGCGATCGACGAATTTCACCGACGTTTGAAAACTGGCGATATCGGGCTGTTCTATTTCGCCGGACACGGCATGCAGTTACCCGGACAAACGCTGCTTTTGCCGGCGGGACTCGATGCTCGAGCCGATAACCGCGCACCGGTGTCGCTCTTGAATAACGGCGTCGAACTGAATACCGTCTTGCAGGCGATGCAATCCGCTCCCGCCGGCCAGCTCAATCTGGTGATTCTCGATACCTGCCTCGACAATCCGTTTATGCCCGCCGGGATTGCAATCGACCAACCGAAGATCGCTGCCAACACCGTGATTGCGTACGCAACCGCGCCGGGTGGATTCGCGGCGGACGGTCCGCGGCATGGCGTCTACACCGGTGCGCTGCTGCAAGCGCTCGATGATGCCGACGCATCGTCCCGATCGCTCGCCGCGCTGTTCCGGCACGTCGCCGCCGAAGTTCGCGCCGCCACACGCGGAGCGCAGCAGCCGTGGCTCTCCGTGGCCCGTACTTCCATTCCCGCGAGTGGCGAACGTACTATCGCGTCGTCGATTACGTCGGACGATCGCGCCATTACGCCGCGCAGTCGCGGCATCATGCCGAAGGAAAGCGGCGAACAATACGAAATCACGTTCTGGGAGTCGATCAAGGACAGCAACTACCCAGCCGATTACGAGGCTTATCTGAAGGCCTATCCGAATGGCCGCTTCGCCACGCTCGCGCATGCGCGTATCGATCGATTGCGCGCGGCGGCATCGACGCCGGCGGTGAGTGCTGCGCCGCCCGCAGCGCCCGCGGCGCAGAGCGGTCACGTCGCGCCACCCGCGCCACCTGCTCAGGCCGCGCGTCCCACGGCGCAAGCGAGCGCGGCCGCGCCGCCACCACCGCGCCCCGCTGCCGCCCCGGCGCCGACGCCGCCCGCCACGGCCGCCGCGGCGCCATTCGCCGAAAAGACCGTCGCCCATCCGCCGACCGCCGGTGAAATCCGCGACTGCGCCGCCTGTCCGATCATGGTCGCGGTACCCGCCGGCTCGTTCGCAATGGGCAGCAATACCGACGATCCGTCGGAAAAGCCCGTCCATCACGTGAGCATCGGCGCACCCTTCGCGATCGGCAAATTCCCGGTGACGGTCGAGCAATGGAATGCGTGCGTCGCCGCCGGCGCATGCCAGAAGCTGACCCCGGAGAGCAATAGCATCAAGACCGCACCCGCGCGCGATCTGAGTTGGGACGACGCGCAGCAGTACGTCAAATGGCTCACCAAAACGACCGGCAAACCGTACCGTCTGCCGACCGAAGCCGAATGGGAATATGCGGACCGCGCCGGCACCACGACCGCGTACTGGTGGGGCGATCAGATGCGCAAGGGCAACGCCAATTGCAAGGACTGCGGCGACCCTTGGCACAAGGAAGGACCGGAAAGCGTCGGCACGTTCGCCGCGAATCCTCTGGGTCTGTACGACATGAACGGCGGCGTCTGGGAGTGGACCGCCGACTGCTGGCACAACTCCTATCAGGGCGCACCCGTCGACGGCCATGCGTGGGACACGCCCGGCTGCGAGATGCGCACGATTCGCGGCGGCTCATGGCGCGAAGGCGGCGACTACATGCTCAGCGCGACGCGCTTCAAATACAGCGCGGGCGTGCGTCAATCGCAGAACGGTTTTCGCGTCGTCAAAGATCTGCGCTGAGGGCCGTTTCGATTGGCTCTCTGACGGATCATGGCTTGGCGGGTTTGGTCGTGATCGGCGCGAAGTCCGCCAACAGACGATCCTGACCGTATTGGCCGCCGATCTGCTTCAACCGCGTCTCGAGCGCGCGCAGATAATCGGCGCGCGCTTCGCTTTCCGGGCGCAGCTTGTCGAACAGCGGCACCGGCGTCACCACCAGCACCACCATCTCCGAGCCGAACGGCTTCGATACCGTCCAATCGCCCGCAGTGCTGCCGATCGTGTATGGACCGCCATTGGCCTGCATCTGGTTGTCCGGCCACAGACGGCTGGGCACCATGTGCACGACGTGGCCGTCTAGCTGGTAGTAGTCGACGGTCGCGAAGGAATCGAACGGGGGCGCTTTGAGGTCGACCACCAGCGAGTCGTTCTCGGTCAGCAAACCGCTTGGCGGTCGCATGTGCAGCGACGCTGCCCGTCCCGCCTGCCAGTTGCGCACCAGAAACGGCGCAAGCGTTTTGACGACGTCGCATTTGTCGTCGGCGAGCGGCCGCACGTCGAGCGAAACCGTATCGACGCCAGGCAGCCGCGACAAGGTCTCCTGCAGACGCGCGGCGCCGTACCGCTGCGACAGGAAACCGCGCACCGTCAGTGCGTGGTCCTGCACCGCGCCCGATAAAGCCGAACACGGTACGCGGGCAAGTGTGGGCGCGATCGCAGCAAGCGTCAACGCGGGCCTGGTCGCGGGCGACGGAGGCGCGGTTGCGGCCGCGCCACCCGTTGTAGGACTTCCTTCATTCGCGCCAGCCGACGGCGCCGTTTGTGCGGCATTCGTCGCAGGCGCGGCAGCGGACGCCGCAGCCGCCCGATCGACCTGATCGCCCAGCGGTCCCGCCGCCTCGGATGGCGCGGCCTGCTGCCGGTGTGACCCCGAGCGAACCGCGAAAACGCCCACGGTAACCGCGCAAACGACGGCCAGAGTAGCGAGCCCGGCCCACGCGAGCGACCCGGACTTCTCCGCGCGCGCTTCATTGTCGAACTCTGCGATAAAGCGCACGACGCTCGGCATCCGCGTATTGCGATCGAACGACAACGCGGCACGCAACGCGCGCCATTGGCGCGCATCGAGATTCGGCGGACGCTGCGGCTTGAAGTCGGCATTGCGCGCCTGCGTGGCCGACAGGCGATCGAACGGATGATGTCCGGTCAACAGCTCGTAAGTGATGCAGCCAAGCGCGTAGATATCGTCGCGCGGGTCCGGCTCGGGATGCTCGATCATCTCAGGACTCGCATAGGCCGGCGTCAACGCGCCGAGACTGCCGGGATCGAACACCGTCGCGTCGCTCTCCTCTTCCGGCCGCTGGAATACGCGCGCGATGCCGAAGTCGATCACTTTTACTTCGGCATTGGTGGTCAGAAACACGTTCGCGGGTTTGAAATCGCAATGGACGAAGCCGCGCTCGTGCGCGTACGCGAGCGCCGCGCACATGCCGCGCACGATCGGCAGCGCGGCCCGCACCGGCATGCCCTGATATCCAGGCGTGCGCAGCAGCTGGCTCAGCGGTTTGCCGCTCAGGTACTCCATCGTCAGATAGACGATCGGTCCGTCGCGGTCGAAGTCGTACACGGTGATGATGTTGCGATGGGCGAGCACCTGCGCCTTGCGTGCCTCGCGCTGCAATGCGACCAGCGAATTCGGATTGCCGCGAAACTGGACGTTCAGCACCTTGATCGCGAGATAGGGCTTGCGGTCCGACGCTTCGAGCTTGCGCAGATCGAGCGCCTTGTAGACGGTGCCCATGCCGCCCACGCCGAGGCACTCTTCGAGCACGAAGCGGTTGTTCAGCGTATCGCCGATGCCTTTGATGGTCTCGTGCGCGCTGCTTCCGGCGGTACTCGCGCTGCCCGCGTTGCCAGCGCTACCCGCGCTCGCCGAACGCAGCGACGGTAGATCGACCGTGGTCTGTATGCCGGTTTCGTCGCCACCTGCCGCGACGTTCGACACGCGCAGCAGCTCGATGCGCCGCCGCACTTCCAGATAGAGATCGTCGGGCAACGGGGACTTGTGATGCGCAGCGTATAGCGTCTCCAGCAGCCGCGTCGGACCGAGTTGCTCGGTCGCCAGCGCGCTGTCGAGCTGCGCGACGAACTCGTCGCGCGACAGCTCGCCGCTCTGGAAGTCGAGAATCACACGCGCAAGGCTAGCCATTTTTGCGAAGCACCGCCGTTGCCGCTGGACCGTGTCGCATGCGACCGACGCCACGCGGGTCGATAGAGAAGCTGTCGTATCCAGTTACATGTGCCGTTTCGATACTAGCTCCCGGTCCGCGCTTTCGCAAACCAGGCAAACCAGGCATGGGCCGCGCGCCGCGCCGCATGGTGTCGCGCGCAATGTCGTGCGCGGGCCAACAGGGTCCGCCGCGATGTCGGACCGCCGCCACCGCCTCTAGCGCGTCAACGCGGTTCGAACGGACCGGCACGGCGGCCGAACCGCGCGCAAAAGCCTTATACGACAGGGCTTCGTCGATTTCTTCAGGATAGTTCATTAAGACTGGCACAGCCTGTGCGTTAGTGATGTCCGAGCAAACGAATTGCTCGAAACCACTCGCGACACTGCGAAAACTTCCTTCAGGAGACTCACCATGAAAACGCTGATGATCAAAGACCTGTCCGTTACCGAACAACTCGACAGCAAGGCCATGAAAGCCGTACGCGGTGGCTATGGCCCCAGCCAGTACTACAGCTTCGCCCCGGTCTATGCGCCGACGAGCATCAAGAACAGCACCACCTCGCAATTCATCGGTAACGAACTGAACTTCCAGAACGCCAATGGCAACAACGTTGCGTTCTCCGAAGGCATCGACTCGACGCTCAGCCCGTATGTCGTGTCGAGCAACTCCAACGGCCACTAATGCATGGCGCGGCGAGGCGCCCGCTGTCGCGGGCCGCTTCGCCGCCAGCCATGCATGTCCGCTTTCCATACGTTTTAGGAGAAACGCCATGTCATCCCTCATGATTCGCGATCTGCCCGGCGCGCGCGAACTCGATCGCCGGACCATGTCCGGGATCGCAGGCGGCACCGGCAGCAACGTGCCCATGCCCTCGGGCCCTGGTGGGCTCGGCAGCCTTGCCGGCATCGCCAACGTCAACGTCAATGTCAACGTCACCCAGAATCTGGCTCAACAGCAGATCGTCAATGTCGCAGCGCTCAATGACATCGGCTATATCGGCTCGGGCGTCGTGCTGCCGAAGCTGAAAGTCGACCCGATCCTGGCGGGCGCCAATCTCTCCGCCGTGTAAGCCCGCGAAGCAGCGAGGGACCGGGGGTTCCTTCACTGCCGCGACAGCAGCACGGCAATGCATGCCGCGAACGGATTTCCTATACTGATAGTGCGTTGAGACCTGAGTACAACGAATAGCACACTGAGCACATTCCGAGCCCGGCGGCCGGAACCCGAACGGGTCTGGCCGCCGGCGCGTTTTTCTGGAGCCGTCATGGCCAAGCTGAGCATCAAGGATCTGACCGAAAGCGTCGAGCTGGACCGCGAGGCGATGGCCGCCATCGTCGGCGGCGCTCGCGTCGGCGCGCGTTCGAGTCTCGCCGCGCCGCTGGTGCCGGCCGCGACGCGCGTCGTCGCATACCCGCCGGGCTTTCCTGACGCGCATCTGCGTATCGCGGAAGCCGCTTCGCCGCGCAAAGGGCGACGCCGCTAGGATTGCTCGCGGGGGCGTTTCACCAGCACGGCACGCGGAAATAGCGCGTGCCGTTTCCATTTGGGCTTGCGATTGAGTATGGCATGGGAGGGTTCGCCACGCGGCACGTTGCGCTGCGCCCCAACCATTAGTATGCGACCCGTGCGACGCGCGCAAACACTTCGACTCGCAATCGCGGTCGTGTCCGGCTTGATTCAATGCGGCTATCGCGCGGATCCTTGCCAGGCTTCGCATCGCGGCCCCCGCTCCCTTTTGCGGCTCACTTCCCACACCTTGGCATAGGCCTTGCAGAAATCGAGGCGGGCGCCGCACTGTGCTCGCCTTTCACGTCAAGGAGAAATGCCATGAAAGCCACTGTGATCATCAAAGACCTGCCGCCCGGCGCGGGCGAGCCATCCAACGACAAAACGCTGAGCGCCGAACAGATGAAGACGCTGCGCGGCGGCCGATCGGTAGTCGTCAAGGTGGACGGTGGCGGCACGGGTACCGTCGACGATTGGGCCATCAACACCGCGATCTTCGAAGGCCGCATCAACGGACCCTACCTTCTATAGGACGCGCGACGTGTCCGCAATTGGAAAAACGGCACCCTCCTCATGTTTTGAGCGCAATGGGTGCCGTTTCAATCGACTCGCGAATCTCCGCACGCGGCCTGCGCTGTCACCGTGATCCTCTTAACGGATCGGCCGTGGGCACGCGGTTTGCTCGCTAGGGATTACCCTGCGGCCTTGCGGCTGACCTAGGTGCAGCAGGTCCCCTTCAACCAGGCGGAGGTCATAACATGCTAGGAACCATTCTTCTCATCGTGCTGATTCTGCTGCTGATCGGCGCTTTTCCAGCGTGGCCGCACAGTCGGGCGTGGGGCTATGGTCCGACCGGCGGACTCGGCATCGTACTGATCGTGGTGATCGTTCTGCTGGTTGCCGGCGTGATATAGGCCGCGCGTCCTGGACTGGAACACCCGGCGGGCCGCCGTCTATCCGCGCGATGTCGCGCGCCGGTAGATGGCGGCTTCGCTTCTCGTCGTTGCCGGAGCACTCAAATGGAAAAGCTACTGGCCAATCAGGTCGCACTGATTACCGGTGCGAGTTCGGGAATCGGCTACGGCGTCGCCAAAGCACTCGCGGATGCCGGCGCGGCGGTCGTGCTCAATTATCATTCGCATGCGGAACCTGATGAAAAGCTCGCCGACGAAATAGAAAAATCCGGTGGATCCGCAATCGCGATCCAGGCAGACGTATCGAATCCCTCTCAGGTAGCGAACCTCTTCGAGGCGGGTCGCGCGCGCTTTGGCGGCATTGATATCGTGGTCGCGAATGCCGGACTGCAGAAGGACAGTCCACTCGCCGACATGACGCTCGACGATTGGCAACTCGTGCTGTCGACGAATTTAACCGGCCAGTTTCTAACCTGCCAGGCCGCGGTAAAAGAATTTCGCCAACGCGGCCCGACGACTGTATCGAAAGCGCTCGGCAAGATCATTTGCATGAGTTCCGTTCACGAGGTCATTCCGTGGGCGGGGCACGTCAATTACGCCGCGTCGAAAGGCGGCATTCAGATGTTCATGAAATCGCTGGCGCAGGAAGTGGCACCCGAGCGCATTCGCGTCAATTCGATTGCGCCGGGCGCGATCCGTACGCGGATCAATCAGGACGCATGGGATTCGCAAGCAGCACTCGACAAACTATTGCAGTTGATTCCCTACGGACGCGTCGGTGGCGTGGAAGATATCGGCAAGGCGGCGGTGTGGCTTGCGTCCGATGAAAGCGATTATGTCGTCGGCACGACGCTGTTCGTCGATGGCGGGATGACGCTGTACCCGGGCTTTTCGAATAACGGCTAAAGCTTCGTACGTGACCACATGTGCCTTTCCGACTCAGGCACGCTGCCTGCTAAAACTCCTGTGTATTCGAACTTCAATACGAAAGGAGATGACATCATGCCTTACCTGATTGGCTGGCTGCTTGGCGTTCCGTTGATCGTACTGATCATCCTGTACCTCATTTTCCATTGATCTCGCGCGGTACAGACGATAAGGATGACGTTGTTCCCGCGGCGGCGGTATGCGGCTAGTTTCGTAGTCAGCGTACCGCCGCCATCAGCGCGCCCATCCCGACCAGCAAGCTACCCATCAGGCGGTTCACGACACGCAACCGCGTCGGCCGCTGCAGAACCGTGCGCAGACGGTGCGAGAAGATTGCCGTCGACGCGACGCCCAACGCGAACATCAGCGCAAAAGTACTGGCCAGCAACAGGTATTGATGATTGGCCGACCAATCGACTTCATTCGACGAAGTACTGATGAACTGCGGAAAGAAAGACGGAAAGAACAATAGCGTTTTCGGATTCAGGCCCGACGTCGCGAAGCCACGCCAAAACAAACCGCGTTGTCCGGCGCTTTTTGCCGGAAGCGGAGAAGCCGCGAATGTGCCGCTTCGCCATTGTTTGAAGCCCAGATAAACCAGATATATCGCGCCGGCCCAACGCAGCACGATTAGCGCGCGCTCATCGATCAGCAATAGCGAGTTCAGACACAACGCGGTAAAAGCGAGTTGCAGCAATACCGCACAGGTGCCACCCCATACACAGGGTAATGCCGCGCGCCATCCGGCGCTGAGCGCCTGACTCATCGTAAGAACATTGACCGGGCCGGGCGAATAAACGAGTACGGCGGACGCGAGAAGAAACGAAACATACAACTGGATCGGCATCGGCGAATCAGCGGGCAAAAGAGAGTTGCGATAGACACATGCGGCGACATGCGTCCATGCCCGGCGAGCGCGTCTGCCTGCGTGGGTAACGCCGGAATTCGCCCGCGTGCCGCCTTACCGTGAAGGCGGCGAGACACCGAAAAAGCGGCTTTTGGCCACGGAGGATCGCCGGCGCGAGGCCCGCGGTCCGGGCGGTTGTCCCGGGCATGAATGCACGCTGAAAATATACCGGGAGCCCCGCTGGATAGGCTTCTTAAACGCATCTGCTTATGCCGCCTATTCGGAACGATCTTCACTTACAATATTGTTCCGCAAAATATTCTTCCCATATCGTTGATGAACACCCGAAACCGCCCGCTCGACGCGCTCGATCGCAAGATCATGCGCGAGCTTCAGAAGAACGCCCGGCTCAGTAATGCGGATCTTGCCGAACTGGTCGGCATGTCGACCACCGCGTGCTGGAATCGCACGCGGCAGCTCGAAAACGAAGGGTATATCCGCGGCTATGTCGCGTTGCTCGATCAGCAGAAGCTCGGTTTCGCGGACGTCGTGCTGCTCGAAGTCACGCTCGACCGCCACGACGAAGACGCGCTCGCGCGCTTCGGCGCCGAGCTCGCCACGCTCAGCGAAGTACTCGAAGCGTACCTGGTGTCCGGCGATTACGACTACCTGGTCAAGGTCGCGGTAGACGGCACCGCCGGCTACGAACGCTTCCTGCGAGAAAAGCTCTACAAGATCGCAGGCATTCGCCATAGCCGCTCGATGTTCGCGCTGCGCTGCATGAAGAGCATTCCGTCGATCGCAATCTGATTGGCGATCAGACTGCGCGTTTTAACGCGCGGCCCGGGACGCGGCGATGATCGCATCGGCCACCGCTTGCGGCTGACTCAGCATCGCGACATGGCTCGTTTCGACGCGCGTGATCTTCGCGTCGATGTGCTTCGCCATCTCCAGTTGCAAGGCCGGATCGATCATGCGGTCGCGGCCCGACACCACGAAGTACGACGGCTTGTCATGCCAGGCGGCGTTCGTCACCTTGTCGTCGATACAGCCAGCGGCCCACGGCTGCTGGGTCGCCGCGATCAGGCGTTTCTGCGGCAGCGGCAGATCCTGCGCGAAGTCGTCGAGCACCGCGTGGGTCGATAGCGTCAGATAACCGGCCGAGTCCTTGCGCAACTCATCAGCCCAGACCGGCGCGGGTTTGTCTTTCGTGATGTCGGCGATGGACTGGCTGTTGTCCGGCGCAAATGCCGCGACGTATACGAGGCTCTTCACCTTGTCGTCGTTGCCGGCTTCGCTGACCACCACGCCGCCCCATGAATGGCCGACCAGAATCACAGGTCCGTTCTGCTGCGCGATCACGCGCCGGGTGGCCGCCACGTCGTCGGCGAGCGAACTCAGCGGATTCTGCACGGCCACGACATGCAGGCCGCGCGCTTCGAGCAACGGGATCACCTTGTCCCAACTGGACCCGTCGGCGAAAGCGCCATGGACGAGTACGACGTTCTTGCCCTTCAGGTCGTCGGACGGCGCAGCCTGAGCGAACTCCGTGGCCTGCAATGCGAACAGTCCGCCCAGCAACAGAACGGAACCGAGAATTTTCTTCAGCAGCGTGGTCATCGTTTATATCTCGTCAGGTGGGTTAAACAAGGCGTCCGCGCGTCGACGTGAATCGGTGCGCGCGGACGCCTTGCTCATTTGCATCGATCACGAATGCGCGTAGATGGAACCGAGGCCGACGACGTTGGAGCCGTCATACACGCGATCCGCCGCCGCATGCTTCATCGGCAGGTGCGAGCCCGAAGCCGAACTGCCGTTCGCGACACCGCCGTAGGCGGCTGCGTCATGGCTCGCGCTGATGCGCGCCTCGGCCGCCTCGATGTTCCGCGGGTATTGCGTGTTGTCGCTGGCCGGGTTGTAGCCGGCCTTTTGCAATTGAACCAGCTCCGCGCGAACTTCAGCACGAGTGAGCGCGTGTTGCGGTTGCGATTGCGCAAACGAAACAACGGGAACAGCAACGAGTGCGGCGACGAGCAGCGATTGAACGAGTTTCATGAGTCTTCTCCGGGTATCAGAACATTCAGGGATCAACGAATCAGGAGTGCGCGTAGATGGGGCCGAGGCCGACGACGTTCGAGCCGTCGTTGGCGCTGTGCGCGGCCGCATGCTTCATCGGCACATGCGAGCTGGACGCCGAGCTTCCATTCTCGACACCGCCGTAAGCGGTAGCGTCGTTGCCCGCACTGACACGCGCTTCAGCTGCCTCGATGTTCTGCGGGTATTGCGCGTTGTCACTAGCCGGGCTATAGCCGGCCTTCTGCAACTGGACCACCTGCGCGCGAACTTCCGCACGAGTGAGCGCCTGTTGCGGTTGCGATTGCGCGAACGAAACAACAGGAGCGGCGACGAGTGCAGCGACGATCAGCGATTGAACGAGTTTCATGAGTCTTCTCCGGGTATCAAACCATCAGGGATAAGGATTGAGCGGGACACAAAACCATCAGCGCAGATACACTGTGACGCCCCGCCTGATTCACACGCAACGTTGTGAATCAACCTTGCGTGAAGACATTAGAACGCCCCAACGTATCTGCAATGTTTTCGTCACCCCCCATTTCTGCAAGCGTGTTTGTCTGCGTACGCCGTTGATACATTGCGATACAAAACCCCGCTTCCGAACATGCGGCGCAGGGCCGGCGTCGCATGCGTCGTGCGAGTTGCGCGTGTGCTGCAAATGGCCCGCCCATGAAAAAAACCCGGCAGCCGTGCGTTCGGCTGCCGGGGTTCCGTTCAGAAGAGAGAAGCCGGCTAACGCCGGCTCGATCAAAGGCGCGTGACGTCGAGAATCGCATCCGCGAAAGCTTTCGGCGCTTCCTGCGGCAGGTTGTGGCCGATGCCGCCGCTGATGTTGCGGTGCTGATACTTGCCGGTGAACTTCTTCGCGTATGCAGCGGGCTCCGGATGCGCGGCGCCGTTCGCGTCGCCTTCGAGCGTGATGGTCGGCACCGCGATCGTCGGTCCGGTGGCGAGGCGCTTTTCGAGTTCGTCGTATTGCGGCTCGCCCTGCGCGAGTCCCAGACGCCAGCGGTAGTTGTGAATCACCACGGCAACATGGTCCGGGTTATTGAACGATTCTGCGGAGCGCTCGAAGGTGGCGTCGTCGAAATTCCATTTCGGCGAGGCGGTATGCCAGATCAGCTTGTTGAAGTCGTGACGGTTCGCTTCATAACCGGCACGGCCACGCTCGGTGGCGAAATAGAACTGATACCACCACGCGAGTTCGGCCTTCGGCGGCAACGGCGCGCGGTTAGCCTCCTGGCTGCCGATCAGATAACCACTCACCGACACCATCGCCTTCACGCGTTGCGGCCACAGCGCGGCGACGATGTTCACCGTGCGTGCGCCCCAGTCGAAGCCGCCGAGCACGGCCTTGTCGATTTTCAGCGCGTCCATCAGGTTGATGATGTCGACCGCGACCACTGCCTGCTGGCCGTTGCGCGGCGTATCCGCCGACAGGAAACGGGTGCCGCCGTAGCCGCGCAGGTAAGGCACGATCACGCGATAACCGGCCGCCGTCAGCAACGGCGTTACTTCGGCGAAGCTGTAAATGTCGTAAGGCCAGCCGTGCAGCAGAATGACCACTGGTCCGTTCTGCGGGCCCGCTTCCGCGTAGCTGATGCTCAGCGTGCCTGCATTGATCGAGCGAATGTTCTCGAACGACGCCACGCGCGCGCCTGCTCTCGCATTGCCGGCCGTGTCGGCCGATTGCGCATGCGCGAGCCCGCTCAGTCCCAATTCGAGCAGGCTGATACCCGCAACCGCCGTTCCGAGAAAGCGGCGGCGACGGCTATTGATCTGATCCGACATGGTTGTTCTCCTTCAAGCCAGGCTTGGATACGGAATTTGGAATAAACGAATCGAACACTGCTTGAGATGAATGGTGACAGCGCAGGCTGTCATCAGGAAGAGCAACTAAGTTCACGGGTCGTTGCTTTGCAGGCAACGCAGGCCGTAGTCGACTACACACACGCGCGGCATCACCAACAGCGCCTTCCTCACGCCGGGACCGTTCGGCAACCACCGCGGCGCGCATCGTCTCGCAGCCGATTTGTGTCGCAATGTATCTGCGCCGTGCGCGGACATACAACATTGCAAGCGCGCCTGATCGCCGACATAAACCAGATACGCGTGAGCGTTCCAATACGGTCATCCCAGCCAACGGAACGCCCATCATGCACAGTACTCTCGAAACTCCGCTCGCCCTGCTCGCCGGGTTGCTGACGATTGCCTCTCCCTGCGTGCTGCCGGTGATGCCGATTCTGCTCGGCACTTCCGTCGAACAACCGAGCCGTACGCGGCCATTGTTCATCGTTGCCGGCTTCATTCTGACCTTCGCGTCTTTCGCGCTGCTATTGGGCGCGGTGTCGAGCACCGTGCACGTCGCGCAACAGGTACTGCGCAATACCGGCATCGCGTTGCTCGCACTGTCCGGACTTCTGCGTATCTGGCCGCGCCCCTACGACTGGCTCGTCGCGCAACTGCAAGGGCCGCTCGACCGGATCGGCGCGGCCATTGCGCCGGGCACGCAGCCGGGCAGCGGCAACGCGGGTGGCTTCGTGCTCGGCATGTCGCTCGGCGCGGTATGGACGCCCTGCGCCGGCCCCGTGCTCGCGTCGATTCTCGTGCTCGTCGTGAAGGCTCAGGACTTCGGTTGGTCGGCGCTGCTGCTCACGCTGTATGCGATCGGCGCGGCGATTCCGATGCTCGCGATCATCTACGGCGGACATTACGTGACGCGTCACGTACGTGTCGTCTCACGTCACGCAGAACGTCTGCAACAGGTGTTCGGCGTACTGGTGATGCTGACCGCACTCGCCATCTATTTGCAGTACGACGTGCTGCTGTACGCGCGGCTCGCCGGCCTTTTCCCCTCACTCAAAGGACTTTGACATGACTACCCGATTGAAAAACTTCGCACTGTCCACCGCGTTTGCCGCCTGCGCGTTGATCGCGGCGAGTACGGCCGCGATCGCCGCGCCGCAGGAAAGCGGGCCGCCCGCACCCGAGCTCACGGGCATCACGCAATGGCTCAATAGCGAGCCGCTCAAATTGCAGCAGTTGCGCGGCAAAGTAGTACTCGTCGACTTCTGGACCTATAGCTGCATCAATTGCGCCAACACGCTGCCTTACGTGAAAAGCTGGAACCAGAAGTACAAGGATCAGGGGCTCACGGTGATCGGCGTGCATACGCCCGAATATCCGTTCGAACGCGACACCGGCAATGTGAAGACCGCGCTCAAGCGGCTCGGCATCACCTATCCGGTTGCGCAGGACAATCAGTACGCGACCTGGAATGCGTATAACAACCAGTACTGGCCCGCGTTCTATCTGATCGACAAGCAAGGTCATATCGTCTACTCGCACTTTGGAGAAGGCGACTATGCGCAGACCGAAGCCAGGATTCAGGCGCTGCTCGCGCAGAAGAACTGACGAAGCGCTCCGTCGCGATGACGCTGGTCGCGACGATCACCTACATCGAGCTTTGATCGCACAAGCCCGCCTGAACCGAATCGTCGGGTCAGGCGGGCTTCTCTTTGTCCGCCAAACCCTGCTCCGGATTCGCTGCTGGCGACGCTTTCAAGGTGTAAAACGGACCTTTCGCGCCCCGGCTGGACGAACGAATTCGTCAAGACTTTTCCAATGGTACTATCGGCTGTCATTGCCGTTATTGTCCTTCTGGCCTTCGATCTCCGCATGACCTCTTCTCAGGAGAACCAACCCATGTCAGTACCGTCGCGGCTGTACAAAGCGGTTATTGGTAGCTTGCTCGTGTTGGAAACAATGGGCGCTCACGCGGCCATCAACCTTGGATTCCTGAGCGATACGCCGATCAGTCTGATGCGGCAAGCAGACATCGCGTCGATCCAGTCCGCAGTGAATCAGGCGCTCGATACCAAGCAGGATGGCGAAACACTCGACTGGACGAACGAGGCCACGCGCAACAGGCCTCGTGTCCACGCGACGATCACACCCTCACACACGGTCAAGGAAGAAGCGCGAACATGCCGGGTCGCGGCAATCGACCTCAGTGCAAGAGGACAAACCATGCATCTCACTCCGCGATTCTGCCGGTCCGGTTCGGACAATTGGGAATTTCAGCGCCGCCACTGAATACTCGAAGATTCGGCGTTCACCGATTCGGCGGGCTGGCCCTCGCTACGCCCGCTCGTCGCACTACCTTAGTTCGACCGACCATTTCCGCACTCCGCTCACGCATTTGCCATCCACGTTCGCAGCAGATACTCTGTGCTGGCTTGACTCTCACGTCGCCAGTTGTGAACTGTAGTCAGACGGCGGCTTTCGATGCACAGTGGTCCACGTCATGGGGTGAGCTATGCCTTCAGGAAAGTATCTTGGCAATAAAATAGTCAGTCCATCTTCTTCATGTCTTTGCGACAAGTCACAAGTGCAATATGCAAACCGCCGTATTAGTGCCGACCTGTCGCGCCGCGGTTTTGTCACTGGTCTCGCCGCATCGATGTTGAGTCTGGTACTGCCCGGACTCAGCAATGCCCAAACCACCGTGCCGCCAGCACCGCCCGCGAAGCCGGTGCTGTTCACGAACTTCCGTTTGTTCGATGGCAAATCGTCGACGTTGCGTGACGGCCTCTATATGGTTGTCGAGGGTGACAGCATTAGCCAGTTGGGTCGAGGTCAACCGGCTTCGATCGACGGCAAGACGCTGGTCGATTGCGGTGGCAAGGTGATGATGCCCGGCATGATCGACATGCACTGGCATGCACTGCTCGCGGCGGTGCCGGTTCAGGTCATCCTTCAATCCGACATTTCGCTCGTCCATATTGCCGCAAGCGCTGAAGCCGAACGCACGCTGCTGCGCGGCTTTACGACGATCCGCGACGCGGGCGGCCCGTCATTCGCGCTGAAGCAGGCAATCGATAGCGGCATGATTTCCGGACCGCGCATCTATCCGTCTGGCGCGATGATCACGACGACCGGCGGTCACGGCGATTTTCGCGCACTGAGCGAAATGCCGCGCACCAGCAGCCAGATCACCCAATTGGAACGGGACGGTGGCTTCGCGATCGCCGACACGGAAGACGAAGTCCGCTTGCGCGTGCGCGAGCAGTTCATCCAGGGCGCGACGCAGATCAAGCTGGTCGGCTCCGGTGGCGTATCGACGCCGCGCAGCCCGCTCGACATGCTCACCTTCACCGAAAAGCAGTTGCGCGCGGCCGTCGAAACAGCGGCCGACTGGGGCACCTATGTGCTCTCGCATGCGTACATGCCCGAAGCGGTTCAGCGCTCCGTTGCGGCAGGCGTGCAGTGCATCGAGCACGCTCATCTGATGGACGACAAGACCGCGGCATTGATGGCGAAGAACGGCACATGGTTGAGCACGCAGCCGTTCGTCAACGAAGACGACGTGGGCCCGCTCGCCCCACAGAGTCGCGAGAAGTTTCTCGAAGTGATCGCGGGCACCGATCGCGCTTTCAAACTCGCGCGCAAGCATGGCATCAAGGTCGCATTCGGTACGGACCTGATCTTTTCGCAGACCGTGGCCGCGGGGCAAGGCAGGATGCTCACGCATATGAAGCGTTGGTACAGCGGAGCCGAGGCATTGACCATGGCAACGGGCACCAATGGACAACTACTCGCGCTGTCCGGGCACCGCAATCCGTATCCGCGCAAGCTCGGCGTACTCGAAGAAGGTGCATACGCCGATCTGCTTCTCGTCGATGGCAATCCGCTCGAGAATCTCGACCTGATGGCTAACCCGGAGCAGAACCTGCGGATCGTGATGAAGGATGGAAAGTTCTACAAGAACACGCTGAAAGCGTAATCGGTGATACAAGCGGGCGCGCCACTTCGCGCGCCCGCGTTCGCTACGACGTCACACTATTTAGCCACGCCCCTGCAGACGGATGTCGCGCGACGATGCGCCGACGTACACCGTGCTGCCCGGCACATAGCGCCAACGGTTGCTCGTGGTGTCCCACACGCTCTGCATGCGCTGCGTCACGACCACGTGCACGCGACGCGATTCGCCCGGGTTCAGACCAACCTTGTCCCAGCCGACGAGACGACGCGGCGGCTCACCCTGATACGGCACACCGAGGTAGACCTGCGGCACTTCCGCACCGGCGACGCGACCATCGTTACGCACGTTGAACGACACGTCGATCAGACCGCCCGGCAGATGCTGAACCGATAGACCCGAGTATGCGAAGTGCGTGTACGACAGGCCGTAGCCAAACTCGAACATCGGCGTGATGTTCTGCGAGTCGTACCAGCGATAGCCCATATCGAGCTTCTCGGAGTACACCGGGTTCGCCGCAAATGCGCCATTCGTGCCCCACGTCGGCGTGTCCTGGTCGCGCACCGGGAACGTGACGGGGAGCTTGCCGGAAGGATTGACCTTGCCGAACAGCACGTTCGCAATCGCGTTGCCGCCGCCTTCGCCCGGATACCATGCTTCGACGATCGCCGACACGCTGTCCTTCCACGGCATCAGCACCGGGTTGCCGCTTTCGACGACGACGATCGTATGCGGATTGGCCGCCGCAACCGCTTCGACGAGTGCATCCTGGTTGGTCGGATTCGCGAGGCCCAGGCTCGGCAGATCGCCGATATCCTCGCCGGCCGGCTGCGCGACCACTACGATGGCGACGTCGGAGTTCGCGGCCAGCGTTGCTGCCTGGGTGATCTGCTGCTGCGTGTAGGCGGCAAACGGCGACTGCTGATCGCTGTTGCCGGCGAAGGTCACCGTGGCCTGCGGCGCGAGCGCCTTGATCGCCGACACGATCGGCGTGTTCAGCTTCAGCCACGGGTTGGTC
Organism: Paraburkholderia sp. EG304; assembly: GCF_046543485.1. NCBI lineage: Bacteria > Pseudomonadati > Pseudomonadota > Betaproteobacteria > Burkholderiales > Burkholderiaceae > Paraburkholderia > Paraburkholderia sp. EG304. The sequence continues at coordinate 87,800 of NZ_JBKGUA010000027.1, forward strand.
CACCAGCTGCAGCCCGTCGTGGTGCCGAACGTCAAGCCTCCGCAACCGGCGAACGCGCCCGTCACCGGATCGCGTGTGTTGCCCGAACCGCCGCCCGTCAACACCGCCGCGTCGGCGTGGCCGCCGATCACCGCGATGCGCGACAGCGAACCGGCGGAGAGCGGCAGCTGATTGCTGGCGTTCTTCAGCAGTACCATCGACTGCTCTTCGACCGACTGCGTGAAGGCTCTCGCGGCCGAGAAGTCGATGGTCGCGCCACCCTTCGGCGGATCGTCCATCACGCCCGTGCGGATCATCACGTACAGCTTGCGCTCGACCATGTCGTCGAGGCGCGCGGTCGACACCGAGCCGTTCGCGATCGCCTGCTTGACCAGCGCGGGCGTCAGATAGACGGTCGAACCGACGTCCTCTTCCTCGTCGAGACCGGCATTGATCGCGGGTGCCGTGCTATGCGCCGCGCCCCAGTCCGACTGCACCTGACCTTCGAAGTGCCAGTCGTTCTTCAGCACGTCGTTGAGAATGTGCGAGTTCTCGCAGGCATAGGTGCCGTTGACCTCGTTGTAGCTGCACATCACGCTGCCCGGCTGCGCGCGGCGCGCGGCGATTTCGAACGGCAGCAGATAGAGCTCGCGCATCGTGCGCTCGTCGATCTGGCTGTTGCCGCCGCCGCGGTTGTGTTCCTGCTCGTTGCCCATGTAGTGCTTGATCGTCGCGATGACCTTCTGGCTTTGTGTGCCGTCGGTGCGTTCGGCGAGCATCTCGCCGGCGAGCACCGGATCTTCACCGAGATACTCGAAGAGCCGGCCACCGCGCGGCTCACGCGCGAGGTTGGTGCCACCGCCGAGCCCCATGCCGAAGCCCTGCTCGCGCAACTGGATCGCGATCTGCTTGCCGAAGTTCCACGACAGCGCGCGGTCCCAGCTCGCCGCCACCGCGAGCGTCGCGGGGAAGGTCGTCGATGGCTGGCTGGTGCTGCCCGAACCGGTGGCGGAGTCGACCATGTTCAGGTCGGGAATGCCAAGGCGCGGCACGCCCTGAATGTAGCCCGCGCCGCCGCCCGGCACAGCCGACATGGCGTACTGCGAATGAATGAACTGCAGCTTCTCGTCGATCGTCATCTTGTTGACGAGCGTTTCCGCGCGCCGGTGCGCCGCTGCCGACGCGAACGCGTTCAGCACCGTCGACGTAGGCGCGAAGTCGAGACCAGGAGTGGGAATTTCCGCGTGCGCAGCGGCGCTCACGGCCGCCGCTATCGCGACGGCCGGCCATAGTTTCTTCTGCATAGGTGTCTCTCCGAAATTGTGCTTTTCTGGGGCAACGGAGCGCGTCGGGTGGGTGGGAAGCGGACGCGAAAACAGGCGTGCAGCGATGACTGCAAACGTTTGCCTGTTGGAAGAAGAATCGGCGCAACTGGATGGGCTGTAGCGACTCTCCGTGGTGAGTAATGTAAGAATGTAGTCTGACTACAGCATCGGTAGTTTTACTAATACGCGTAATTTTATGCGTAATGGGGTGTAAGGATTTTTCTTACATAATCAAATTGAAAGTTATTGAATCGAATCGAATCGAATAAAGAAGCGGAAATTGTTATTCGAGGTTTGATTGTCAATTCATGAAAGCGGAAAAACGTACGCGTACAGCGAGGCGTTTCGCTGTTCGCCAGACCCAGGCTGAGCAACCGCGCTCGCTCGTAGCTCAATCGCGCGCGCTGACACCGAGCTAATCTCAAAAATCGGATTCTCCCGATATGGGCGACTTACCACTCTGCATAGACTAAAGGCTCTTCTTACCGGGTTGTATAGCGCGAAAGAGAACCCTCTGTCGATTTATCGGGTTTTCGCGGCGTTTCAAGCGATGTCATTCATCCCTGCAGCCCCTTTCCGACTGCGAGGTTTTGAAATGATGCGCTCGCGCCATTTACGTCACGCCTGTTCCTGCGCTAAGGCCATTTACACCAAAGTGAGTCATTCGGCGTATTGCCGATTTAAATGCCCAGCGGCTGCTGTATTGCTGTGCGGCATGATTGCGATGCTGAGTACGTCGGATAGGGTTAGGGAACCGAAGATCGTCAGTCGCGTGAACGCATCAAGCGCAAGCCAACCTTCTTCGGCCTTAACGGTGACTGCGCCGGCCGACACTGAATCCTTTAGCAGAACCAGTTACAGTCGGCTATCCGACGCTGCCCCGCTTGTCATGCCGGACGTCGACAGCGGTTCTTACGCGGGACGGATCGAAGGCACGTTGCGCGACACCCTGGCACGAGCCAGCGTGCCAGTGGAGATACAACAGCAGATCGCGCATCTTTTTGCTCCTCGCCTCGACCTCGCCGCGCGTGCGCACAAGGGCGACACTTATCATGTTCTCTACGGAAACGACGATACAGACGCACGGCGCAAGCGTGTAACGGCCGTCGAACTCCGCTCGGGCGGCGAGTTCTACCAGGCCGTGTGGTTCATCGCGCCGGGACGCACCGATGGACACTACTATTCATTCGACGGACGCAGGCTTGCCACCAAGCCATTTTCCATGCCTGTCGATGACGTTAGGCTCAGTTCGCCCTTCGGTTACCGGACCCATCCGGTCAAGGGCCAACACCTGATGCACACAGGTGTGGACTTTGCCGCACCGAAGGGAACACCTGTCGGCGCGGCCGCCTCAGGAACGGTGCGCTTCATTGGCTTCAAAGCCGGTTACGGCAAGATCGTCGTACTCAGTCATCCGCGAGGCTTTACGACGCACTACGCGCACCTGTCCGCGTTCGCCCGCGATTTGCGTGTCGGCAAGCCGGTGACCGAAGGACAACCACTCGGCGCGGTAGGCAGTACTGGCGCGGCGACGGGGCCGCATCTGCATTTCGAGGTGCGTGAGTATGGTCAACCGATCGATCCGCTCGTGTTGACAAGCCGAACCCGCACCGCGCCGCTCACGACCAGTCAGCAGATCGCGTTCGACAGCATGACAGGCGCCCTGCGTGAACAACTGGCGGCATTGCCTCTCGATACACCGGCGGGCAGGATGGCGTCGAATGCCGAAAGCACGCCGAACACACCTGAGAAGCAGAAAAGCTCGTTGACTTGAAGCACGAGGCGACCGCCCGATATTGACAACAAAAAAGCCATTCTCTAGTTTACTGGATGCCCGATCCCTTAAACTGGACGACATGGACATCAACGCCCTGATCGCACGGCGAGTCAAAGCGCTACGCGACGCTCAGAACTGGTCTCTCGACGCGCTGGCCGAACGCAGCAAGGTCAGCCGCTCGAACATCTCGCTGATCGAGCGCGGGCAGAGCAGCCCCACCGCGACCGTGCTCGACAAACTTGCAACCGCGTTGAACGTGCCGCTCGCGTCGCTATTCGAGCAGGAAGGCGCACCCGCGGCTGAGCCGTCGCCAGTCAGTCGCGCGGCCGAGCAGCCGGTATGGACCGACCCGAGCTCCGGCTATGTGCGACGTCATCTGTCGCCTACCGCGCGCTCGGCGATCCAGTTGGTCGAGGTCAACTTCCCCGCGGGTCAGCGGGTCAGTTACGAAACCGGCGCGCGCGACGCGGACATCCATCAACAGGTGTGGATGCTCGACGGGTCGATGGAAATCACGATCGGCGACACCAGTTGGCGGCTCAAGACAGGCGACTGCCTTGCGATGCGGCTCGACAGCCCGATCGTGTTCCGTAACCCCACTCGCAAACGCGCGCGCTATCTCGTCGCGCTGAGCACAACGCCAATCAACGATCGGAGAAACGGATGAGCGATAACGTGACCATACGGCGCGTCGGCCCAAAAGAAGCGGCCGCCTGCGTCGAAGCGCTCGCCGACGTGCTGATCGACTGCGTGGAAGGAGGAGCGTCGGTCAGCTTCATGCTGCCGATCTCGCGCAACACCGCGCTCGTGTTCTGGCGCAACGTCGCGGAGGGCGTCGCGCGCGGAGAACGCGCATTGTTGATCGCTGAAGACCGGGACGGCAGCATCGTCGGCACCGTGCAATTGATCACCGCGCAACCCGAAAATCAGCCGCATCGCGCCGACGTCGCGAAGATGCTCGTGCACAGAAAAGCACGCCGCCGCGGCGTCGCGCACGCTCTGATGAGCGAACTCGATCGCGTCGCGCGGGACGAAAAAAAATCGGTTCTCGTGCTCGACACCGTAACCGGCGGCGATGCCGAGCGACTCTATCAGCGCGCCGGCTGGCAACGCGTCGGCAGCGTGCCGAACTACGCGCTGATGCCCGACGGCGCGTTCTGCGCCACCACGTTCTATTGCAAACAGCTTTGACTGCGCATGCAGTCCGTTCCGCGCAAGTATTTGAAAATTTCAACTACTTGCCTATAATGCCTGCACTGCGCATGACGGCCGACGGCGGAGCAAATTCTTGTACTCGGACTTCCTGACTTTCAGGCTCGATCTGACCAGCGCGCTGCTGATCAACCGCGCGAACATCGTCTATCGCGAGCGCTGGGATCTCGACGTGCGTGCCCTGCGCGTGCTGCGCCTCGTCTGTGCGGAACCCGACATCACGCCTAAGGCCGTTTCGCAACGCGCGCTGATCGAAAAAACGCTGCTGTCCAAAGTCCTCGCCGAACTTGAAACACGCGGCCTGATCACTCGCAACATGCATGCATCAGACCGTCGAAGCATCGCATTACGCGCCACCGATCACGGCCTCGAAGTTGCGCAGGCATCCGAAGCGGTAGGCACCGAGCTCGAAGTCGAACTCGCGAAGGCGCTCAGCGCGAACGAACGTAAAACGCTCGAACGTCTGCTCAGCAAGCTTTCGCATAGCCTGCTCGAAAGCGAGTCCGCAAGCGCGCCGCCCGCGAGATCCTGACCGACGGTCCGCCTTTCGCCGCGCCTTCCCTGGCGTTCATGCCAACAAGGAGCCCTCCATGTCGAAGCTGATCGGAACGATGTCGAGCGCGATCGGTGCACGGCGCCACGCGTCCGCAGTGAAAACTCTCAACGAAATCCCAAGCTATCACTCGCCGAAATTCGCACCGGCGCTCGACCCGACCTTGCGTACGGGTCTCGAAGCCATGCTGTGCGGGGCCGGTGTCTCGCTCGACCAACACGAAACCAATCAGTGAATTCACACGCCGTCTATACCATTCTCGATCTGATCGGGACCTTCGTATTCGCGATCAGCGGCGCGGTCGCCGCGCGTCAACGGCGGCTCGACCTGTTCGGCATTGTCGTGATCGCCTTCATGGTCGCGTGCGGCGGCGGCATCGTGCGTGACGTGTGCATCGGCGCAATCCCGCCGGCGGGGCTGTCGAACTGGCGGTATCTGGCCACCGCGCTCGCCGCGTCCGCGGTGACGATTCTCGCGTATCCGCAGGTGCGCCGGCTGCGTCAGCCGGTGCTGTTCTTCGATGCGATCGGGCTCGGTCTGTTCGCGGTGTCGGGCGCGCAGAAAGCGCTCACGTATGGCCACAATGCCGAGCTCGCGATTCTGCTCGGCGTCGTCAGCGCGGTGGGCGGCGGTGTGATGCGCGACGTCGTGCTCTCGCGCGTGCCCGCGATTCTCGAGCGCGAGATCTATGCGTCTGCCGCGCTGTTCGGCGCGGCGGTGCAGGTCGGCTTTGCGTATGCGGGCTGGACGGACTGGTGGACGCCGTGGTTCGCGACCTTGGCTTGCGTGATGGTGCGGCTCGCGTCGCTGCGCTACGGCTGGCGGCTCCCGGTCTTCCAGGGCAGACGCGCCGAGACGCGCGACAACTCATAACAGGCTCTGCTCATGCGCCGCCCGCCATGCTCGGCAGCAGATCGCGATAGATATGAATCATCGCGGGCCCCATCAGCACGACGAGCAGCGCCGGAAATATACAGAACATCAACGGAAACAGCAGCTTCAGCGCAATCTTCGCGGCTCGCTCCTCGGCGCGCATCCGGCGGCGCGTGCGCAGCGTATCGGACAGCACGCGCAGCGACGCGCCGATGCTGGTGCCGAAGCGCTCGGCCTGGATCAGCATCGCGCTGAACGAGTCGATGTCTTCCACGCCGGTGCGCAGCGAAAAATTGCGCAGTGCCTTTTCCTTCGAGAAACCCGAGCGCATTTCTAGCAGCATCAGTTCGAGCTCGCTCGCGACCACTGCGCTGCGCAGGCGGATTTCCTCGCCGACTTTCATCAGCGACGCATCGAGGCCCAGCCCCGCTTCCACACACACGGTCAGCAGATCGAGCGCATCGGGAAAGTCCTCGACGAGGCTGCGCTGGCGCGCTGCGGTGCGGCGCGACAGCACGACGTTCGGCAGGTAGTAGCCGAACGCGGCCAGCACGACGAGCACCATCGCGCGTTCGAGCAGCGAGCTCGCGAACGACGAGCCGTACAGCGCGAGCATCGCCAGCAGCGGCAACGTCAGCGCGAGTGCGGTCTTCGCGGCCAGATAGACCGGCACGGCGTTGGCCGAGCGCCAGCCGGCGTTCATCAACTGCACGCGCAGCGCGGATTGCTCCCAGCCGTCCTTCGGCACCGACAGCTTCGAGATCGGCTGCGAGATCTCGACGAGCTTTTCGTACCACGGCGTCTGCGCGGCGGCGTCGAGTTGCTCCGGCGCGGGCACCGCATTCGCACCGCCCGCCTGCTCGATGCGGCGGCTCATGTCGCGCGGCGTGCTCAGATGCATCGCGCCGAACACGGCCGCGAAAACGATCGCGAAGACGCCGGCGAGCAACAGAATCTGCGTGATGTTCAGTGTTTGCATGGTCCTTCTCCGATGACCTCGAGCCCGCTCAAACGCGGATCTTCACGATGTGCCGCATCCACAGAATGCCGAACAGCATGGCGATGCTCGCCACCGCGATCATCCTGACGCCCGCCGGGTCCCGCCACAGCACGTTCAGGAACCCCGGATTGATCGCCATCATCGCGCCGCCGACGCCGAACGGCAGCAGGCCGAGCACCCACGCGGACATCCTGCCTTCGGCGGAAAGCACGCGAACCTTGTCGAACAGCTTGAAGCGGTCGCGGATCAGCGCGGTGATGCCGTCGAGCACTTCGGCGAGATTGCCGCCCGTCTCGCGCTGGATCACGACGGCGATCACGAAGTAACGCAGATCGCGAATCGGCACCCGTGTCGCGAGATTCGTCAGCGCCTCGCTGATCGACACGCCGTAGTTGATCTCGTCGAACACGATGCGGAACTCGCCGCTCATCGGCTCGGCGAACTCGGCGCCGACCATATCGATCGCGCCGGTGAACGCATGGCCCGAGCGCAATGCTCGCGACAGCATGTCGCAAACGTCCGGCAGTTGCCGTTCGAGCTGACGAATGCGCCGGTGGCGGCGCCGCTGTACGTAGACGATCGGCAGCAACGCACATAGAGCGGCGGCGGCAGCCGTGAAGATCCACGGCACCCTGAGGCTCGCACCCACGATCAGCACGAAAGGCGGCAACACCGCGCAGGTGCCGAAGAAACGACCGACCGACCAGGACAGCCCCGACTGCTGCAGAAACAGATCGAGCGCATGCACGCGCGGAATACGCAGCAGCAGCCGCGCGAGCACCGCGGACTCGGCCATCGTGCGCGTCTTCAGAATCGACAGACGCTGCCGGCTCATCGGACCGCCGGCCGATACCGCGCGAATCCGCGAATCGACGCGGCGCGCGACCGGCCCGTGCCGGCTGTTCCAATACTCGTAGACGCCACCCGTCGCGAGCACCACGGCCGCGAACAGCAGAATGATCGACGCGTAGAAAATCGGGCTCATGCAAGTCTCCTGAAACACCGGGCAAGGGGTCTGTGCGCGTTGCCCGTGCACGTCATGTCGTTTCGAAGCGCCGCGCCGGATCGTAGATCTGCTCCGACGGCGCCACGCCGAATGCCTGCAAGCGCTCGGCGAATTTCGGCCGCACGCCGGTCGCACAGAAATGGCCGCGCACGTTGCCCTTCGTATCGACGCCGGAGCGGCGGAACACGAAAATCTCCTGCATGTTGATCATGTCGCCCTCCATGCCGGTCAGCTCCGAAATGCTGACGATCTTGCGGCGTCCGTCGGTCAGACGCGTGGCTTGCACGACCACGGAAATCGCCGACGAAATCTGCTGGCGCATCGTGCGTGTCGGCAGCGACAGGCCGCCGAGCGTCATCATGTTTTCGAGGCGCGTCAGCGCATCGCGCGGTGTGTTCGCGTGGATAGTCGACAGCGAGCCTTCGTGGCCGGTGTTCATCGCGTTCAGCATGTCGAGCGCTTCGGCGCCGCGCACCTCGCCGAGAATGATGCGGTCGGGGCGCATCCGCAGCGCGTTGCGCACCAGCGTGCGCTGCGTGATCTCGCCGCGTCCCTCGATGTTCGGCGAACGCGTCTCCAGCCGCAGCACGTGCTGCTGGCGCAGCTGCAGCTCGGCGGCGTCCTCGATCGTGACGATGCGCTCGTCGCCCGGAATGAATCCCGACAGCACGTTCAGCAGCGTGGTCTTGCCGCTGCCCGTGCCGCCCGACACGAGGATGTTCACCTTCGCGCGCGCCAGTGCGTCGAGCACCTCAGCCATCGGCGGCGTGAGGCTCTGCAATTCGATCAGGTCGGCAACCTGCAACGGATTCGCGGCGAAACGGCGAATCGACAGCAACGGACCGTCGATCGCGCAGGGCCGGATGATTGCATTCACGCGCGAGCCGTCCGGCAGGCGTGCGTCGACCATCGGGCTCGATTCGTCGATATGGCGGCCGACGCCGGAGACGATCTTCTCGATGACCTTCATCAGATGCGCGTCGTCGTAGAAGGTCACATCGGTCGCCTCCAGCCGGCCACGGCGCTCGACGTAGGTATGACGATGCGTGTTCACCAGAATGTCGGACACGGTCGGGTCGCGCAGCAGCACTTCGAGCGGACCGAAGCCGAACATTTCGTCGTGCACGTCGCCGACGAGTTGCCGGCGTTCGAGATCGTTGGCGGGCGCCTTCTGGTCTTCGAGAATGCGGCCGATCAGCGTCGCGATCTCCTGGCGGACCTGCTCGGGCGGCAACCTCGACAGCCGTTCGAGCTCGACGCGTTCGAGCACCGCCTGATGAATCTCGCGTTTCAGTTTCTGGTATGCGCCGCGCAACATGCCGGCGGCCGCCGGGTCCTGGCGTTCGCCCAGCGGCTGCACGCGTTGCGCGGAAATCTGCTCACGAAGCGACATGACGTTCCCCTGTTCTGATCGTGTGGCGATGGAGCGTTAAAGCGTTTCGAGTTTCGGCGGCGGCTGGCGGCCGAGCAGCCGCCCGAATAGCGACTCACCTTTCGCGCGCGAGCGCCCCGGTTTGTTCGCGCGCGCCGCGATGTTTTCGGCGAGCGCCTGCAGGCTGCGCGCAACCCCGCTGCCGCGCGCGGTCTTCGACACCGGCAGTCCCTGGTTCATCGCATCGGTCACCGTATCGGCATCCTCGGGAATCACCTGATACGCGCTCATGCCGAGCACGGATTCGAGCGCGGCGCGCGGCCGCTCGCCGTGCCGCGTATAGCGGTTCAGGATCAGCCGCATCTGCTCCTGCGCGTAGCCGAGCGAGCACAGAATCTCCTGCAGCCGGCGGCCGGCGCGCACGTGCGGCATGTTCGCCTGCAGCACCAGATGAATCTGGTCGCTGCGATCCAGCGCGAGCATCGACAGCCGATTCAGCGTCTGGCCGAGATCGAACAGCACGAAGTCGTAATGCGGCGCGGCGACACCGAGCAGCCACTCGAGACGGTCTTCCTTGACCTCGGCCGCCTTCACCGGATCGCCCGCGCCGGCGAGGATATGGAAGCTGTCGCTCACGTGCACGACGCTCGTGTCGAAGAACGCGGCATCCATGCGCTCGATCTGCGCGCAGATTTGCGGCAACGTCGACGGCGGCGTCTGGTCGGAGACGAGGAACGCGGCATCCGCGAACTGCTGGTTCAGATCGATCAGCAGCACGCGTTTTTTCTGCGGCAGACTCGCGATCGCATGTGCGACGTTCGCGGCGATAAAGCTGGTGCCCGCGCCGCCCTTGCACGACACGAACGACAGAATCCGCGTGTCGCGCGTGCCGCCTTGCAGGCTCTGCGCCTGTGCGCGCTGCAACGCGTCGGCGAACTGGCGCGAATCGAGCGGCCAGTTCAGCACGTCGCGAAAGCCCGCGCGCATCGCGGCGATCAGCGTCTGCGGCGACGCGTCGGGGATCAGCAGGATGCAGGTGAGCCGCCCATGCTCGCGATGCAGCCGCTCCACCACCGCTAGCTCCGCGTCCTTCAGCGACGCGGCGTCGACGATCAGCACGTCGAACGCATCGAGCGTATTGCCGCGTTCGCCGAGCAGCGACGGCGTGCCCATCGCGCGCGTGATCCGGTAGTCGCCGGCTTCGCCGCTCAGATGCGCGATCTGAGCGAGCCGTGCACCGTCTTCAGAGAGAGCCAGGATGTTGATCATGATGTTCCCCCGCGTCCGCCATCACTGACTGCCGCCGTTGCTGCCGATCCCGATCACGAACGGATTGAACGTCGTGGCCGGCGTCTGGAACGACTTGTCGTACTGCTGCTGCGCGGCGACCGCGGCCCTGCCGTCGACTCCCGGTGTCGACGGCGTGTGCTCGCCCGCATGCGGATCGATGATCTGCATCTGCGTTACGGTGCGCACGGCGTCGCCGACGTGCGCGTCCCAGATCGGCGAGCTCGACATGCAGCCGCTCAACGAGCCGACCAGCGTGGTGCACACCGTCAGCAGCGACGCCGCGCGGCGCGTGATCAGAAGATGTTCGAGTTTCATGAGAGTCTCCTTCGCGGCGCGTTACGGGTTGAGCCGGGTGGTCTTGAGCGTCGGGTTGCCTGGGCTCGTGGCGTCGGCTTTGGCGAGCGCGGGTTCGGCGCTGGTTTGCACTTGCGTTGCCGACGTTGGCGTAGTTGCCGTCTTGTCGGCCGGTGGCCTCGCCGCCGACGGTGCCGGCCGGTCCGCCTGGGTGTCGCGCGGGAGCAGCGCGGCGGGGGCGGCCGAGCCTTCGGTCGGTGCCGGCGTCGGAACCGGTGCGGGCGCCGCGGGTTGCGGTTGCGGTTGCGGTTGCGGTTGCGCGGGCATCTGCGGCGCGTTCGGCAGTGCGGCGGGCCGGCGGCCTTCCATGTTGCCGGTCGCGTAGACGGTGCCGTCGGACACGCCGGTGAAGCTATCGGTCGGCAGCGGATAGTCGCCCGGCGGCAGCGGCTTCACCAGATGCACGGTGACGATGAAGATCAGCTCCGTGCGATCCTGCTGGAACGACGTGCTGCGAAACAGCGCGCCGAGTACCGGCACTTCGCCGATACCGGGCAGCGCCTTCAACGCGCCGGTGATGTTGTTCTGAATCAGCCCGCCGATCGCGAAGCTCTCGCCGTCGTTCATCTGCACCGTCGTCGACGCGCGCCGCGTCGTGATCAGCGGCAGGATCGCGCTGCTGCTCGTGCCGGTCGCCTGGACGGTGACGCCGGTCGGCGACAGTTCCGACACTTCCGGCGCGACCTTCAGATTCACGCGGCTGCCGGCGAGCACGGTCGGCGTGAATTTGAGGCCGACGCCGAACTCTTCTTCCTGCAGCGTGATCGTCGAGCCGCCCGTGCCGTTGCTTTGCGGCACCGGAATGAAGACCCGGCCGCCCGCGAGAAACGACGCCTCCTGGCCGCTCAGCGTGACGAGGTTCGGCTCCGCGAGAATCTTGCCGAGGCTGTCGCTCTTCTGTGCGTCGACGGCGATGTTGAACGGCCTGTTGTTCGCCTTGCTCACCGCGATACCGCTGCTGACGCCGGCGAGCAGGCTGCTCACCAGCGCGCCGGTCCACGAACCGAAGCCGCCCTGGATGTTGACCGCTGCACCCAACTGATTGAGCAGCGTCTTCGACACCTCGGCGACCTTCACTTCGAGCATCACCTGTTGCGGCGAATCGACCGACATCATGTTGATGACTTCCGAGCCCTTGCTAACGCTCGAGCTCTGCTGCGAGATCGAACCGCCGTTACCGAAGCTCGCGGTGCTCGACTGGTCTTGCTGTGTCGGTTGCGCACCCGCGTAAGCGCCGGCGATGCTCATCGCCTGCTGCGCGGCCTGCCCGCTCGATACGCGGCCCGCGAGCACGAGGTTGCCGGCCGCGCTCGACACGCGGATGCCGCGCTCGTTCGGCAGCAGTTGCGCGAGTGTGCGTTGCAGCCCGTCGGCATCGACGCCAACGCTCACGTCGATGATCTGACATGCGCCGCTGCGGCCCTGCACGATCATGTTCGTGGTGCCGACGCTCATGCCGACCACGTACAGCGTGCGCTGCGACACGAGCGTCGCCTGCGCGACGACCGGATTGCCGAGCGTGCGGTTGCGCGCGGGCTCGACGAGCGGAACCAGGATCGACTTGCCGACCGCGACCGACACGCTCGATTCGTCGCGAATCTCGCCGGTGCAGTTCGGCCCGGTCAGCTGCGCTGGGGCGACCATCCGGCCGCTCGCCGCGCCGGTCGGCATCGGCGGGTTGCTCACCAGCATCGGCACGGCGCCCCGGCCGACCGGCAGCGGCGCGGCCTGCGCGCCCCAGCCCGGCGGCATTTGCGCGGCGGCCATCGTTTGAGCGGCGCTGTCGTGCGCAGCCGTTAACCCGGCGCATAACGCGGCGGCTAGCACCGTGCCGCCGAGCGAGTGGCAATGCTTGCCGCCACCGGATGAGAACCGTTGTTGTGTTTTCATGTTGCTGCCCCCGTCGCTCGATAGGTGAACCGAGACGTCTTTTGATTGCCTTCTGATTCAGATCGCGGCGTCAGTCAAAAACCGGCGCGCCGCGACCGCGCTAGAAACATTCGACGCTGCCCGTCACTCCCGACAGCACGCCGACGCAATCGCGCCTGGGCGCCGGACGTGCCGCATAGTGGGTGCGCACCGGACGCACTTCGGGTGCGGCGGGCGCCGAAGCGGGCACCGGCACGTCGAGCAAGGTCAGCTTGGTCGCGCCGCCGGTGCTCGGGGTCTGCTTGTCGACCTGGTTGCGCAGCACCAGCGACAGCGTGCCGACGCTGCGTGCGAGGTCGAGCTTCTCGGCCTGCTCGGGCGTCACTTCGAGCGTCACCGCGTTGACCACTTTCGGCGCGGTGTCGTCGCGGCTCACCTGCTGCGCGACCGCGAGCACGAGGATCTTTTCGAGCACGATCTTCGAGATGCTTTGCGCCGCGTCGGTCTTGTTCGCCTGCTGCGTGTTGACGATCACGTCGACGTAGTTGCCCGGCAGCGCGAAGCCCGCGACGCCGACCACGTCGTTCACCCGCACCGTGATCGCGCGATGGCCTTCGCCGATCACCGCGGACAGGCCGCCCTTGGTGCCCTGCGGCGCGAGCTTCGATTCGAGCACCGGCTCGCCGGGCGCGAGACTCGTCAGCAGCACGCGCCCTTCGAGCGCCTTGCCGTCGGCGAACGCACCGGGCGGCACGCTCGAAGTCGGCCAGCTGACCATGTGAATCAGGTTCTGGTTCAGCGGCTGGCCGAGACTGATGTCCGACGACGCCACCGCGACCGATGTCACCGCGGCCGACGAGGTCTGCAGCAACCAGCGCGACGCGAAACTCACGGCCGCGAGGCCCGCCAGCACGGCGATCGTCAGCATCACTAAAGCCCGACTGTTTTTCATGGCAACACTCCCGCATCGTTCAGTGGAAACGTCCGGCTACAGCGCGGCCGCGAACAGCATTCCGAGGGTGCCGGCCGCGATCGCAACGCCGTAGGGAATCGACCCGACCGATCCAGAGCGCGCATCGATCAGGCTCGGTTGTCTGAGCGGCGCGACGACGAACCCGCCGATCAGTTGCCGCAGATTCGCGAGCAAGCGCGCGAATCTGCCGCGGCACAGCACGATCAGCAGCGACCAGAGTCCGCCGATCAGAAAAGTGGCGAGCGCGATCCGCCAGGTCAGCGCGGGTCCGACCCATGCGCCGATCGTCATCAGCAGCTTCACATCGCCGGCGGCCATGCCGCGCAGCAGATAGAACGGCAACAGCAAAGCGAAGCCGCACGCGGCGCCGCTCAGCCAGTCGAGCGCGCCGGCGAGCGGCCCGTGAATCGACATCTGCACGGCAAGCGCGACGGCGAGCCCGAGTACGATCAGGCGATTGGGAATGCGCCTCGCGGTGAGATCCGTGCTCGCTGCCACGATCGCCAGCACGATCACGCACAGCGGTACAGGATGTGGCGGCAGAAGTGGCAGCGTCATGACGACCTCGTGATGGATGATCGAGCCGCGTCAGATCGAGTCGGCGAGATTGTTGAAGATCGCGCTGAGGTTGGTGCCGAGCGTGGTCACACCGCCGATGATCAGCAGTGCAATCAGGCCGGCGAGCAGACCGTATTCGATGGCGGTCACGCCGTCTTCGTCGTGAGCGAAACGCAGCGCGCGCGCAATCAGCTTCTTCATGACAGCCCCCCGTATTCAGTTGGAAAGTGACGGACGAATCGTGAGGTTCGTCCGTCGGCAAGATGACTCAGACCGAGTCCGCGAGGTTGTTGAAAATCGTCTGCAGATGCTGGCCGAGCAGGGTCACGCCGCCGATGATCAACAGCGCGATCAGGCCGGCGAGCAGCCCATATTCGATGGCGGTCACGCCGTCTTCGTCACGAACGAAACGGGCTGCGGTAGCGATGATGTTCTTCATGATTCGACTCCTGTGGAGGACTAACGATTGAAACCCGTTACCAGGATTGGCGTGGGCGGTGGCACTACGGGCACTGCTGGGAACTGCGGAAAACTGCGAGCTAGTTTCGCCGCCCGGTCAGCGTCGCGCGGTGTTTGATCCGCATGGGCGTAACGCTGGGCGACACGAACTGGAGGAAACGGGGGAAGTGAAGCGGCAGCTGCCGGGCAAGCCGCAGCATTGCGGCCGAGTGCGGCTGACGCAGCATGGCCGCACGATGTGCGCCGCTCATGAGCTTGTTACCGCCGCGCAGTCGCGTGAACTTGTTGTGCATACATCCCCCGTCTTTCGTGATTTTTTCTTGGCGCCGGCTCGAGGTCAGCACCCGCTGGTCAGTCGACGTTGGCTCTCTCTCGCGCCATGGTGTGCTGTCTGTCAGGTCCGCAGCATCGTGTCGTCGACTTCCGCGCACTCCCCATTGCAAGGACGGGACCAGCTTTGCGAAAACAGCGTAACGACAGGGGTTCGAGCCGACTGGCCTCGAGCCTCGCGCCCGATTCGCGTCCGGAATGTCCGAATCCGCGACGTTTCGCATAGGCCGCCGAACACTTCGCGGAACGCGTAAAGCCCCGTTGGACAAGGCTCGGCATTTTTTGTCCAGGACTTTCCCTGAGCCGGTAAAAACGGAATATCGCTGAGAAATCGGCCTTCCCGAATGGCGCGCCGGTCCAAAGCGTCTCATCGATGAGACGGCTTGGTGCGTTGGCGCACACAACGCTGACCGTTTGGCCCGTTATTTGGGTGAATCGGCAGGGCGTGACTCGCGGCCAGGAAAACGCGAGCTTGAAAGTCGCATAAATTTCCGCCAACAATGAGCTGACCGGTTCAGCGCAACGACACGGGTTTTGATTCGATGTCACGCGCAGACACATACAAAACGGAATCAATAAACAGAACGAACGGAGGGTCGACAGACCTGATCCGGATCACACGGGGGCGGGGATCATGTACGCATCACAGCTACGCATGCGCAGCGGCGACAGCGAGATTCACGGCTGGCTCACGCACGAGCGCATCGTCTTCTACTGCAGCGGAATGTGCGCGCTGTATGTGGTGATCATCGGGTTGTGGGCCTATGCGAGCCACGGCTTCACCGACCAGCGCCTCACGCGTCCAGGTGAGGACTTTTCGATTTTCTGGTCGGCCTCGTATGGACTGCTGCACGGTTCGGCGATGCAGGTCTACGACCATGCGTTGTTCGACAAGCTGCAGCGCGCGCTATTCACGACCGTCAAGCAAGACAGCGTGATGCCCTGGCTCTACCCGCCGACCTTCCTCGTGCTGATCTCGCCGCTCGCGCTATTGCCGCGGCTCGTCATGTACTTCGTGTTCGTCGGCGGCGGCATTGCGCTGCTCAGCGCGGGCACGCTGCGAGTGTCGGGCCTTGCCGACAGCTTCAGGGGATCGCGCTTCGCATGGTTCGTCGTCGCGGCCTCGCCGTGCGTGTTCGTGCCAGCCTTGTTCGGTCAGAACTCGCTGCTGACCGCGGGCATCGCGGCGCTCACGCTGCATTGGCTGCGTCGCCATCCGCTACGCGCGGGGTTGTGCCTCGGCCTGCTCGCGATCAAGCCGCAGATGGCCGTGCTGTTTCCGCTTGTGCTGATCGCCGCGCGCGCATGGCGCACGCTGGCGGCCGCCGCGTTCAGCGCGGCGCTGCTCGGCGTGATCAGCGTGCTGGTCTGCGGCGTGCAATCGGTGCGGCTCTTCTTCATCAACACCGGCATTGCCCGCGAGACGCTGCTCGAACAATGCCGCGGCTACTGGCTCGCGTCGCCGACCGTGTTCGCTGTGCTGCGCGAGGGCGGCGCGCCGATCGTCGCGGCCTTTGCGGTCCACGCCTGCGTTGGGCTGATCGCCGCGGCAGCCACATGGCACGTGTGGCGCAACACGCGCGACACGCGGCTGCGCGCGGCGAGCCTCGTCGTCGCCACGTTGCTGACTAACCCGTACGTGTGGCACTACGAACTGGCGTGGCTCGGCATCGCGACGGCCTGCCTGACCGCGCTCGGGCTCGACAGAGGCTGGCTGCGCGGCGAGCAGAGCGTGATTGCGCTTGCGTGGCTGCTGCCGGCCTATGAACTCTTCAACCGCACGACCGAGTTGCCGCAGATCGGCCCGATCGTTCTGCTGCTGGTGCTGCTGCTCGTCATGCGCCGCGTGCGCGCAACGGACGAAGAACGCGACGAGCGCGCCGCCCTCGCCTATTCGCACGCGGCTCGAATCATTCGATAAACGGGGAAGCGTCATGCCAACTCATACAACCACGCCACTGATCTCACTCGTCGTGCCGTTCTATAACGAGCAGGACGCGGTGGAACGCTTCTTCGCGGCAGTCGTGCCGGTGCTCGAATCGATCGACGGCACGCGCTTCGAGATCGTCTGCATCAACGACGGCAGCAGCGACGCGACGCTCGATCGGCTGATCGCGCAGAGCAGCCGCGACCGTCGCATTCGGGTGATCGACCTGACACGCAACTTCGGCAAGGAAGCGGCGTTGACCGCCGGCATCGACGAAGCGTTCGGCGATGCGGTGATTCCGATCGACGCGGACCTGCAGGACCCGCCGAGCCTGATCCCGGTGATGGTCGAGCATTGGCGCGCGGGCGCCGAAGTAGTCGCGGCCAAACGCACGAACCGCCTGTGCGATACGTTCGCCAAACGCACGGCAGCCGCGCTCTACTATCGCGTGCACAACGCACTGTCCGAAGTGAAGCTGCCGGAGAATGTCGGCGACTTCCGGCTGATCGATCGTCAGGTGGTCAACGCACTGCGCAGTCTGCCGGAGCGCCGACGCTTCATGAAGGGCCTGTTCGCGTGGGTCGGCTACCGCACCGTGATCGTCGAATACGAACGCGAGCCGCGCAGCGCCGGTCACTCGAAGTTCTCCGGCTGGCGGCTGTGGAACTTCGCGCTCGAAGGCATCACGAGCTTCAGCACGGTGCCGTTGCGCAGCTGGACTTATATCGGACTGTCCATCGCGACGCTCGCGTTCGTCTTCGGCGGGTTCGTCATCGGCCGCACGCTGTGGTCGGGCAATCCGGTGCCCGGTTACGCGTCGACGATCTCGGTGATGCTGTTCATGGGCGGCATCGAGCTGATCGGCATCGGCGTGATCGGTGAATACGTCGGCCGCATTTACTACGAGTCGAAGGAACGGCCCGTTTATCTGGTGCGGCGTCGCTATCAGGCGAAGAGCAAGGTCAGCATGTTGCCGGGCGTGCGCCAGGATGCGCGCGCAGCGCATGTGGGGCGCGTCGAACCGACACGCAGGCGTGCCGCGCCACGGTTTCGCGTAGTCGGTCACTGAAGCCGAGGAGTTGATCATGTCTCCCGATGCCTACCTCGAAATGGCCGAGACCGAAGCTGGACACTGGTGGTTTCGCGCGCGGCGCGACGTGCTGCGCACGCTGCTCGAACGGCTCGCGTTACCGCGCCGCGCACGGGTGCTCGAAGTAGGCTCCGGCACCGGCGGCAACCTCGACATGCTGGCCGGCTTCGGCACCGTCAGCGGCCTCGAGATGGACCCGACTGCTCGGGCGCTGAGCGCGCGCAAGACCGGCAAGCAGTTCGACATCCGCGCGGGCCACTGCCCCGACGACGTGCCATTCAACGGCGAACGCTTCGACCTGATCTGCTTCTTCGACTGCCTCGAACATATCGCCGACGACGCCGGCTCGCTCGCCGGCATGCGCGATCTGCTGACGCCGGGTGGCCGCATCGTCGTGACGGTGCCGGCCGGACAACATCTGTGGAGCGCGCACGATGTTTTCCTGCACCATTACCGCCGCTATAGCCGCGCTTCGCTGATGCGCTGTGCGGCCGCAGCCGGCTACGAAGTCGAACGCATCAGCTATTTCAACACGCTGCTGTATCCGGTCGCGGTGCTCGCGCGTTGGGCTGATCGGCTGCTGCATCGCCAGCATTCGAGCGGCGACGCGATTCCTCCGTGGCCGCTCAACGCGGCGCTGTACCGCATTTTCAGCGCCGAGCGCCACTGGCTCGCGCATGCGCCGCTGCCTTATGGCGTATCGCTGTTCGCGGTCCTGCGCAAGCGCGACGGAGCGTCACGATGATGCCGGTCGATCGAGTCAAGCTGATGCGCTTTGGCGCGAGCGGCGTCATCGCGACCGGCCTGCATGTGTGCATTGCGCTGACGCTGATAGCGGACGCCGGCATGTCGCCGCCGTGGGCCAACGCGATCGCGTTCACGTGGGCGACGGCGGCTTCGTATCTGTTGAACACGTTCTGGAGTTTTTCGGCGCTGCCCGCGTTGGTGAACGCTGGGCGGTTCGTGCTCGTATCGCTGGGCGGCCTGACGTTGACCGCGCTCGTAGCGCGCCTGACGCAGCTCGCGGGCGGCCCGCCCGCGCTCGGTATCGCGCTCGTCGTGTGCGTGGTGCCGCCGCTCACGTTCATCGCGCATCGGTGCTGGACGTATCGCTGAATACGAAGCACACGTAACGCGGCTCACGCCGTGCGCAACGCCTTCTGACACGCCGCGAGCACCGCGCCGCCCGCCAGCAGCAGCGCCGAATACACGAGCCCGCGCGCGAGCCCGGCGCCATCCGACACCCAGCCGATCACGACCGGTCCGACGATCTGCCCGAACGCGAACACGATCGTGAAGGCGCTGATGCCCTTCGCCCAGTGGCTCGCGGGCAGATTGTGGCGCACGAACGCGGTCGTCGATGCGACCGCCGACAGGAACGTCGCGCCGAATAGCGTGCCCGAAACGAACGCGACCCACGGCTGCGTGAAGATCGCGGGCAGCAGCGTCGCGATCGCTAGCAGCGCGTTGAGCACGGCGAGCGCCTGGCCGCCGCGCATGCGATCGAGCAGTGTCGACCAGATTCGCGCCGACACCACGGTCGCCGCGCCGAGCAGCAGATAAAAGCCGGTGACGACCGCCGCGCTCATGCCGGCGTTGCGCAACAGCGCGACGATGAAAGTCATGTAGCCGATATAGCCGACGCCGAACAGTCCATAGCCCGCGAGCGCGGCCGCGTAGTGCGGCCAACCCGGCGCGGAAGTGGCGCCGGCTGCATGCGCGGCAGCCGCCGCGCTCGTATGCGCGCGCTCGATTCTGCGCGACGCGCCGATCGCGACCGCGGCGAACAGCGCGCAGGCTGCCGCCAGCGCGAACCACGCGAACTGCCAGCCGTGGGCGGCGTCAAGGATCGTCACGGGCACCAGCACCGACGACGCGACGATCCCCCAGCCGGTGCCCCCGTAATACAGACCGAGCACGAGCCCCGCGTCGCGCGGGCGCGCCGACGCGAGCCGCGCCGCCAGCACGCCGCCGCCGATGAAAATCGCCGCGCTGCTCGCACCGGTGATCACACGCAGTGTCAGAAGCACATCCGTGCTGGCGGTGAGGCCGCTGCCGGCCGAGGCCGTGTAAAAACGTGCTTGATAGCCTAGACTAAATCAACCTGTTGGCGCGAGAGGGGAAGATGGGGCGATTTGTCGAAGGTGCAGACCGCAATCAGGCAACGCTGCTGCCGGAATGTCTCGATGACTTTATTGCAGAAGACAATCCCGT
>NZ_JBKGUA010000028.1:0-106571 GCF_046543485.1 Paraburkholderia sp. EG304
GTGAACACCTCAAGCTGCTCATCAACGTAAAACGGCCCGGTCGACAATGCGACCGGGCCGTCAAGTCCCGTCCTGCTCGCTATACCGTTCGATATCTTCGGAAAGACCTTAACTGAACGGCATTACCTATATTTAGGGGCTTTTTTGTACCCGAAGCACTCACAAACGGCGTCGCTCGCAACTCGCGCGAGCTGTCGGCAACATTGCCGACATGAACACAAACGAATCCTCACGCCAATTTCAGAACGGTATCCGCAAAGGGACGGTTGAGGCCGTCGCTGGCGCGCTCTGCCGCGTGGAAAGCGGCGATTTACATACCGACTGGATTCAATGGTTCATCCCGTTCGCCGGCGAAACGATCGAGTGGCTCGCGCCCTCGATCGGCGAAGGGGTCATGCTGTTGTGCCCGAGCGGCGACCCTGCGCAAGCCGTCGCGCTGCGCGGGTTCTATTCCGAAGATTTCCCCCCGCCGAGCACCGACCCGGCGACACACATGCGCGTCTATCGCGATGGCGCAAGCATCGCCTACGACATGGCCGCCCATGTTCTTAACGTCACGCTGCCCGCCGGCGCGACCGTCAACATTACGGCCCCCGGCGCGGTCAACGTCAACACGAAACAGGCGACCGTCAAGGCCGACAAGATGACGCTCGACGCTGACGTTGAGGTAACGCGCTCGATGACCGTGAAAGGCCCCTTTGCTTTCCAAGCTGGAATGACTGGCACCGGCGGGAGCGGCGGCGGCTCGACGGTGAAGATCGACGGCGCGGCCGACTTCACGGGCGAAGTGAAATCGCAAGGCGTGAGCCTGCCTGGACACAAACACCAAGCACAGGGCGCTAACGCCCCGACGAGTGAGCCGATCAAATGAGAGGAATGCACGCCACGACCGGCCGCCCGACGACCGGCCTCGCCCACCTTTGCCAGTCAATCACGAAGATTCTGACGACACCGCTCGGCACGCGCCTCGCGCGCCGTGATTTTGGTTCCGAAGTGCCCGAGCTGATCGACGCCCCGAACAATGACACGACGCGCGTGCGCCTGTATGCCGCGACCGCGACCGCGCTGATGCAATGGGAGCCACGCTTGCGCCTGACGCGCGTGCAGCTCTCGACCGAGGCGACGGAAGCCGGCCAGGGCGTGCAGTACGTCGATCTTGAAGGCTGGACTACCGAAACCGGCGATCCGGTATCGACGCGCGTGCAGCTCACGAACGGGGGTGCAGCATGAGCGCGACCCCGATCGACCTGTCGCGCCTGCCCTCGCCGGATATCGTCGAAACGATCGACTATGAAACGCTGCTCGCCGCGCGCAAGGCGAAACTCGTGTCGCTCTACCCGGCCGACCAACAGGCCGATGTAGCGGCGGCGCTCGCGCTCGAATCCGAGCCGATGAACATCGTTTTGCAGGAAAACGCCTATCGCGAAGTCGTGTTGCGCCAACGCGTCAACGATTCCGCGCGCGCCGTCATGCTGGCATACGCGAAGGGCACAGACCTCGAACACCTCGCCGCGCTGTTCGAAATCGAACGGCAAACGATCGTCGCGCCTGATCCGGTCAACGATATCGACGGCGTATATGAGGATGACACCGACTTGCGCGCGCGCACGCAGCTCGCGCCGCAAGGGTTTTCCGTCGCCGGTCCCGAGGGGGCATATATCTC
Source organism: Paraburkholderia sp. EG304 (assembly GCF_046543485.1). Classification (NCBI taxonomy): domain Bacteria; kingdom Pseudomonadati; phylum Pseudomonadota; class Betaproteobacteria; order Burkholderiales; family Burkholderiaceae; genus Paraburkholderia; species Paraburkholderia sp. EG304. Next base: position 1,664 of record NZ_JBKGUA010000028.1, read on the forward strand.
GCTCGCCCGAAACGCTGACGGCCGCGTGCTCGATGCCTCTGCGGTTAGCCCTGCACCGTGCGAAGTCGTCGTTACGGTCCTGTCGCGCCTCGGCGACGGCACGGCCGAGCGCGACTTGCTCGACAAGGTGCAAGCTGCGCTGTCGGCCGACGACAAGCGCCCGCTCACGGACCTCGTGACGACGCGCAGCGCGACCATCAAGCGATACGCGATTCGCGCGACCCTCATTTTCTTCGCCGGCCCCGATCGCTCTGTCGCACTCGCCGAGGCAAACAAGCGCGTGAAGGCCTACGCCGACGAGATGCACAAACTCGGCATGGAAATCACGAAAGACGGCATCTATGCCGCTGCGCGACCGGCCGGCGTGCAAAAGGTGATTCTCGACGAGCCGGCCGCCGACATGCCGATATCGAAGATGGAGGCCGCTTACTGCACGTCTATCGAGCTGAAAGACGGGGGCATTTACAACAATGAGTGATCTGCTCGCCCCGAATTCGTCGGCCGCCGAGCGCAACCTTGCGCGCGTCGGCGCACGAATCAGCGACATTCCCGTGCCGCTCGCCGTGCTGATGAACCCCGACGCGATCCCGCTGCCGCTGCTGCCGTGGCTCGCGTGGCACCTCGGCATCGACGCATGGAAAGACTACTGGCCCGAGCAAACGAAGCGCGCCCGCGTGAAGGCCGCGATTCCGATCGCGCGCAAGAACGGCACGGCCGCGGCCGTTCGGCAGGTTGTCGCCGCGTTCGGCGCAAACATCGCCCTGCGCGAATGGTTCGAGCAAACGCCGCGCGGCACGCCAGGCACGTTCGACGTTGTGCTCACAGTCAGTTCGCGTAACGGCGAAGCGCCGACCGCTGAACTCGTCGCCGACATCATCGCGGAAATCGACCGCACGAAGCCCGTGCGCGCGCACTACACCTTCACGCAAGGCTTTTCGATGCAAGGCGTGCAGCGTGTCGCGGCGGCCGTTCGGCCCGTGCTGTATCGCCGTCTTTCTTTCTCGGATATCTGAACATGGCCGGAACACTCATCACCGTTACCGACATTGGCCGCGCCGCGCTCGTTGCGCAAGGCAATGACGGCACGACCGCACGCAAGATCGTCGAAATCGGCCTCGTGTCTGCCCCCTTCACCGCCGACAAGGGATTGAAAGCCCTGCCGAATGAGCGCAAGCGCATCAAGACGTTCGCCGGCGAGAACGTCGCGGCCGACACGATCCATGTGACGTTGAAAGACGACACCGAGGATCAATTCACGCTGTACGGGTTCGGCCTGTACCTCGAAAACGGCGTGCTGCTCGCGGCCTATGGTCAAGCAACGCCAATCATGGAGAAGTCGCCGGCCGCGATGCTGCTGCTCTCGGCCGATGTGCAGTTCGCGACGATCGACGCCGCGCAGCTCGTTTTCGGCGACGCGACTTTCACGAACCCGCCGGCGACTACGCAACGCCAAGGCGTGATCCAGCTCGCGACGCAAGCCGAAGTCGATGCCGGCGCAGATGCCGCAAAGGCACTCACGCCCAAGACGGCCGCGAGTCGATACGCAGCTCTCACGGGCGCTACTTTCGCCGGCCCCGTGAAAGCGACGGATTTTTCGACGGATGGCCCTGCCGTTATAGGCATGGCGAAGATACAAAGCGCGACTCGTGCATCAATCCTTTCTGTCGCGAACTTTGATGGCCTGTCTATCGAAGCGATGGATAGCGGCAACTTGACGAAAAAGAACATCGGCATTGCGCCGTGGGGCGGCAAGGTACTCGTCGGCTCTACTGCCGATGATGGCGTCGGCCTGCTCCAAGTCGCCGGCCTGATTACCGCACAGACACCGCCGGCCGCCGACAACTCGAAGAGAGTCGCAACGACTGAATGGGTATTGGCAACCGTATCAAGTGCGCTCGTCGGGCAAATCGTTATTGAGGCACGCACGAGCGCGCGCGCCGGCTTTCTCAAGCTCAACGGCGCGACGCTGAATCGCGCCGACTATCCGGCCTTGTGGGCCTACGCACAGGCGAGCGGCGCACTCGTCACCGATGCGCAATGGTCGGCGAACAATTTCGGCTGTTTCTCGTCGGGCAATGGCACGACGACCTTTCGAATCCCCGAGCTGCGCGGCGAATACATGCGCTTTTGGGATGACGGCCGAGGCGTGGACTCGGGGCGCGCTATCGGCGCGTGGCAAGACAGCCAGAACCGTTCGCACGCACACGGCGCTAGTTCGGCATGGGTCGGCGATCACGCGCACAGCGCATGGACTGACGCACAAGGCTTTCACAACCACGGCGGCGGCACGACCGGCGGCGGCGCACACAGCCACAACACGAACATGAAAGGCATCGTCAACCAAGGTTCCGATTTCGGCCGAGAAGGGCAGGAAATCGCGCGAAACGGCCCCGGAGGCTGGATCGGAACTGACGTGCAGGGCGACCACAACCATGGCATTTACGGCGACGCCAACCACGCCCACAACGTTTCCATGAACGGGGCCGGCGGGCACTCGCACGGCATCACCGTCAACGCAGACGGCGGCACCGAGGTACGCGTGCGAAGCGTCGCAATGCTGGCAATGATCCGCGCTTACTGACATTGAAGGGAAACCCATGCTCATTCACCAATACGACAATCAGACCGGCCAATACCTTTCTAGCCGCCTGGCCGACGCCGACCCGCTCAACCTCGACCGCTGGCTCGTGCCCGCATTCAGCACGGCCGACGAGCTGCCGGCACGCGGCCCGCTCGAATGGCCGTTCTACCTCAACGGCGCATGGAAGTTGCTGCCCGACTGGCGCGGCCGGCTGCTGTATCGCCGCGACACCGGCGCGGCGGCCGAAATCCTGATCGCTGGCATCACGCCCGAAGAAAGCGGCCTCACCGAGACGCCGCGCCCCTCGGATAAATACGTTTGGGGTAACCATCAATGGGAAATCGACCCGGCGGCCGTCGCGGCTGAGAAGCGCGCGGCGGCAATGGCCGAATTCGAACGTCGCCTCTCGGCTGCTCGCACCCGCAACGCCGGCAAGTCAGATGCACTCGCGGCCGGCCTGCTCGACGCCGAGCAAAAGTATTACTTCAAGGAATGGTCGGCGTATCAGATGGCCCTTGTTCGCGTGCTCGAGCTGGACACGTTCCCCGACGCGATTGTGTGGCCCGACGAACCCGCCCCCTACGTGCCCCCGGCCGAGCCGGCCGAACCCGAACCCGAACCGGACGCCCCGAGCGAAACCCCGGACGAACCCGCGTAACGCCGCAAGCGTCGCGAGCTGCAACCCGCCCTTTCACTGCCCCTAACGAGGATCACACATGGCAACCGACTATCACCACGGCGTACGCGTGTTGGAAATCAACGAAGGCACGCGCCCGATTAAAACTGTATCAACGGCCGTTGTCGGCCTCGTGGCGACCGGCCTCGATGCTGACAAAGATATGTTCCCGCTCGATACGCCCGTGCTCGTGACGAACGTGCAAGCGGCGCTCGGCAAGGCCGGCGACAAGGGCACGCTCGCGCGCTCCCTCGACGCTATCTCGGCGCAAACGAAGCCCGTCACGATCGTCGTGCGCGTTGCAGAAGGCAACGACGACGCCGCGACGACGAGCAACGTTATCGGCAAGACCGACGCGAGCGGCCGTTTCACCGGCATGCAAGCACTACTCGCCGCGCAATCGCGCCTCGGCGTGAAGCCGCGCATTCTCGGCGCTCCTGGCCTCGACACGAACCCCGTCGCAACTGCGCTCGGCACGCTCGCGCAAAAGCTGCGCGGGTTCGGCTATGTGTCGGCGAACGGCTGCGAAACGAAGGAAGCGGCGACCACGTACCGCAAGCAATTCAGTCAACGCGAGCTGATGGTGATCTGGCCGGATTTCGTCGGCTGGAACACGAGCACGAATGCGTATGACACGGTTGACGCGACGGCGATCGCGCTCGGCCTGCGCGCCAAGATCGACGAGGAAACGGGCTGGCACAAGACGCTTTCGAATGTCGGCGTCAACGGCGTCACGGGTATCAGCCGCGATGTTTTCTGGGACTTGCAAGACCCGGCGACCGATGCGGGCTATCTGAACGAGCAACAGGTGACGACGCTCGTTAATTCGAAGGGCTATCGCTTCTGGGGTTCGCGCACCTGTTCGGATGATCCGCTGTTCGCGTTCGAGAACTACACGCGCACCGCGCAAGTGCTCGCCGACACGATGGCCGAGGCGCACATGCTGTATGTGGACAAGGATCTACACCCGTCGCTCGTGCGCGACATGATCGAGAGCATCAACGCGAAATTCCGCGAGCTGATCCGCAACGGCTATCTCATCGGCGGCGAAGCATGGTTCGACGAAAGCGCGAACGACAAGGATTCGCTCAAGGCCGGCAAGCTCGCGATCGACTACGACTATACGCCCGTGCCCCCGATCGAAAACCTGATGCTGCGCCAACGCATCACCGACCGTTACCTCGCCGATTTCGCCTCGCGCATTTCGGCCTAACTAGGAGCAATAGAACATGGCACTGCCGAAAAAGCTCAAGGCCTTCAACCTGTTTCACAACGGCGAGAATTTCGTTGGCCAGGTGGCCGAAATCACGCCCCCGAAGCTGACGCGAAAGATGGAGGCCTATCGCGGGGGCGGCATGAATGGCCCCGTCGATATCGACCAAGGGCAAGAGGCGATCACGCTCGAATGGACGTGCGGCGGCCTCATGCGTTCGGTTATCGCGCAGTACGGCATCACGACGCATGACGGCGTGCAACTGCGCTTCGCCGGCGCGTATCGCGCCGAGGATACGGCGAAGCCCGACGCCGTTGAAATCGTCGTGCGCGGCCGTCACAAGGAACTCGATTTCGGCAACGCGAAACCCGGCGACGATACGGCGTTCAAGGTATCGACCTCGTGCAGCTATTACAAGCTGTCCATCAACGGCGAAACGCTCGTCGAAATCGACCTTATCAACATGATCGAGAAGGTGAACGGCGCTGATCTGCTTTCCGAGCTGCGCAACGCGATCGGCCTGTAATCGCCCAGCTCGACACCCTGCCCCGCGCGCCCGGTTGACATGCCGGGCGCGCACAACACCACCAAAACAGAACAGAGAAACAAATGACCGAACAAGCCAAACAGAACACCGTCACCCTCGACGCCCCGCTCGAACGCAACGGCGGCCCGTCCATCACCGAAATCACGCTGCGCAAGCCGGCGTCCGGCGAGCTGCGCGGCACGTCGCTCAACGCGCTCGTGAATCTGGACGTTGACGCGCTCGGCAAGGTGTTGCCGCGCATCTCGTCGCCGACGCTCACCGAATTCGACGTGCAACAGCTCGACCCGGCCGACCTCGTTCAACTGGGGGTCGTGTTCGCCGGTTTTTTGCTGCCGAAGCGTGCTCTGTAGAGCACGGCATACCCGATAGGGTCGAAGAAGCGATGGCCGATATCGCGACGGTTTTCACAGGCTGGACACCGCGCGATATGCACGACTTCACCCTCGTCGAATTGGCTGAATGGCGCGAGCGAGCGCGAGCACGAAGCGGAACGGAATAGAACACGATGGCAAACGGCAACGACCTCAAATTGCGCGTGCTGTTCGACATGATCGACGGCGCGACGAAGCCCCTTAAAAACATCATGGCGGGTAACAAGGGCCTCGCTAAGTCGCTCAAGGAGTCACGCGACGAACTCGGGCGGCTCAACAAGGCGCAAAAGGACGTTGCAACGTTTCGCGAAATGCGCTCGGGCCTCGCCGGCACCTCGCGCGAGCTGGGCGCAGCACAAACCCGCGTGAAGGAACTGGCCAGCGGCCTGCGCTCGTTCGGGCCGCCGAGCCGGCAAATGATCGCCGACTTTGAGAAGGCGAAACGCAGCGTTACGCAGCTCACGCGATCGCACGAGCAACAGGCCGCCAAGGTTGACGAGCTGCGCACGCGCCTCGCCGGCGCGGGTATCAGCACGCGCAACCTGTCGCAGCACGAGCGCGAGCTGCGCGCGAGCATCGCCGCGACGAGCGGCACCATCGACGGGCAAGTGTCGAAGCTCGAACAGCTCACGCAGCGCGAAAAGGCAATGGCTGCGGCGCGCGCGAAAATGGGCCGACTGCAAGGCACCGCGGCGAATATGGCCGTCGCCGGCTATGCCGCGAAGGCGGCCGGCTCGCACATCATCGGCGACCTGTCCGAAACGCTCGACCAATCGAAGGCGTTCGAAAGCGAAGCCGTGCGTATCAAGGCCCTCGGCCTGGGCGATCACGCGACGGCCGACGCCGTGAAGTACGCGAAAGCGATGAAGCAAATGGGCACGAGCACAACGGACAATCTGACGCTCATGCGCGATTCTCTGACGATTTTCGCCGACGAGCACCATGCGCAAATGGTGATGCCGACGCTCGCCAAAATGAAATTCACGAACGAAGCACTGTTCGGCGCGGAGGATGGACACGCGAACGAAGAGAAGTTCATGAACATGCTGAAGGTGATCGAGCTGCGCGGCGGCACCAAGGATGAAGCGACGTTCAAGGACGAAGCGAACATGGTGCAAAAGGTGATTACCGCGACCGGCGGCCGCGTCGGCGGCGATCAATGGATGCAGTTCATCCAAACCGGCGGCGTCGCGGCGAAACAGATGCGCAAGGACGCGTTTTTCTACCAGATGGAGCCGCTTATTCAGGAAATGGGCGGGCACGCTGTCGGCACGGGCCTCATGTCGGCCTATAACAACGTCTATCAGGGCAAGACGACCGTGAAGGCCGCGCGCGAGCTCGTCGGCCTCGGCCTCATCTCGAAAGACGGCGTTGAGTACAACAAGATGGGGCAAGTCAACCACTTCAAAACGGGCGCGCTCAAGGGTAGCGACATCCTCAAGGCCTCGCCGCTCGAATGGATGGAAAAGGTACTGTTGCCGAGCCTCACCGCGAAAGGCATCACCGACCCGAACAAGATCAAGGACACGATCGCAACGATTTTCACTAATCGCACCGCTGCAAACCTGTTCACGACGATGTACATGCAGCGCGATCAAATCCACAAAAACGAACGGCTCAACGCCGGCGCTGACGGCATCGACGAAGGGGCGGCGAAGGCGCGCGATATGACGCAAGGCCGCGAACTCGAAGCCCTCGCGAAAATCCGCGACCTCAAGCTCGAAATCGGCCAGAAGGTTTCGCCGATCTATAACGCCGGCCTGTCGCTCACGGCGGGCCTGCTCGATCGCGTCACGGGTTTCATGAAAGAGCACAGCACGGCCGCGCAAGTCGTGCTCGTGACGCTCGCCGCGCTCGCCGCGATGCTCGTCGGCGGCGGCATGTTCACGATCGCGCTCGCCGGCGTGCTCGGCCCGCTCGCGCTCGTCAAATTCAGCATGACGGCGCTCGGCATGCAAGGCGGCATCCTTTCGCGCGTGCTCGCACTTCAGGCGGGCGCGTGGCGATTCCTCGGGCGCAGCGTCATGTTTGCCGGCCGCGCGATGCTGATGAACCCGATCGGCCTCGCGATCACGGCGATCGCCGTCGGCGCGTATCTGATCTATCGCTATTGGGAGCCGATCAAGGCATTTTTCGCCGGCCTATGGGGCGACATTCAACAGGCGTTCGCCGGCGGCCTTTCGGGTATCGGCGCGCTGATCGTCAATTGGTCCCCGCTCGGCCTGTTCTATCAGGCCTTTGCGGCCGTGCTGCGATGGTTCGGCATCGACATGCCGGCGAAGTTTTCGGAGTTTGGCGCGAACCTGATTTCGGGCCTCGTCAACGGCATCACGAATGGCCTCGGGACCGTGAAAGATGCGATCACCAACGTCGCGAGCAATACCGTCACATGGTTCAAGGAAAAGCTCGGCATTCATAGCCCGTCGCGCGTGTTCGGCGAGCTGGGCGGGTTCATCACCCAGGGCGCGGCGATCGGCATGGAAGGCGAGCAAGGGCGCATCGCGAAAGCTGCGGTCGGCCTCGCGACGCTCGCGGCGACCTCATTCGCCGGCACAGGGGCCGCACAGGCCGCCGGCGGCCCCGGCGTACCCATTGACACCCGGCCGCCCCTGCAAGCCCGCCAAGCGGCCGGCATTGCGGCTGGCGCGGCATCGGCGGCCGGCGGCGATCAATACATTTTTCACATCACCGGCGCGGACCCGAAAGAGATCGCGAATCAGGTGCGCCAGGCGATCGAGCAAATCGAGCGCAAGAAGGCCTCGCGCGTTAGCTCGCGCCTGTCCGATTAACCGGAGATATTGCAATGATGATGGCCCTCGGGCAGTTCGTTTTCAGTCTGCCGACCCTCGCCTATCAAGAGCTGCAACGGCGCACGAGCTGGAAGCATCGCAACACCTCGCGCGTCGGCGGCCGTGACGCGCGGCAATACACCGGCCAGGGCGACGACGCAATCACCCTAATGGGCTGGTTTGCCCCCGGCCAAGGTATCGGCAAGCTGTCGTCGCTTACCGAGCTGCGCAACATGGGCGACGATGGCGACGCCTATGCGCTCGTCGATGGCTCGGGCAATGTGTACGGCGCATTCGTGATCGAAGGCCTCGACGAAGGGCAAACGCTGCACCAGAAGGACGGCACGCCGAGGCGCGTCGAATTCACGTTGAGCCTGATGCGTGTCGATGATGGCCTCGTGAAAACGAAAACCGAGCCGGCGAAGGACGAGGCGCAATGAAACAACCGACTCCGATCTATCAAATCACGCTCAACGGAAACGACCTGACGAGCAAGATCGCGCCGCGCCTCGTGAGCCTGTCGCTCGACGAGTCACGCGGCGACGAGGCCGACACGCTGATGCTCACGCTCGACGATACAGACGGCCGGCTCGCCCTCCCGAAGCGCGGCGAAGTCGTGCGCGTGTCGATCGGATGGGCCGACACCGGCCTCGTCGATAAAGGATCTTCACGATCAACGAAGTCGAACACGCCGGCGCACCGGACACGATCACCATTCAGGCGCGGTCGGCCTCGATGACGAACGCCATGAGCGAGCGAAAGGAAAGGAGCTGGCACGGCGAGACGATCGGCGCGATCGTGCGCAAGATCGCCGGCGCGCACAACCTGAAAGCGGCCGTCGCCGATGCGCTCTCGAAAATCGTGATCGCGCACATCGACCAAACGCACGAGTCAGATATGTCGTTTCTCACGCGCGTCGCGAAGCGATACGACGCCGTGATGAACGTGAAGGATTCGCACCTGCTTTTCATGCCGATCGGACACGGCACGAGCGTAAGCGGCAAGCCCCTCACGTCGATCGAGCTGACGCGCCGCGAAGGCGACCGGCACCGTTACCACGTATCGGAGCGCGAGAACTATGCCGGCGTGCGCGCGATGTATCACGCGACCGGCCGCGCGAAACGCAAGTCTGTCGTCGTCGGAGGCGAGAACAATCACAGCATCAAGGTTTTGCCCGAGACATACCCGACCGAGGCCGAGGCGCGCGCCGCTGCAACGGCCGAACTCAATCGCACGCAGCGCAGCCAGGCGACCATGAGTTACACGCTCGCGCTCGGCCGGCCCGACCTCTACCCGGAAGTGCCCGTTTATCTCAACGGCTTCAAGCCCGATATCGACAACGAATCATGGCTCGTGAAAAAAGTGCGGCACGAGCTGACAGACGCGGGCTATACGTGCGAACTCGACCTCGAAGTGCGCGACGATCCGACGAGCAAGCGGCACCGCGCTCACTTTCGCCGCGGCGGGTAGGGAAGAGCCGATTGTGGCTGTCGCTCGGGCTCGGGCTATCGCCGGCCGACTGACGCTAGCGGCTGCCATTCGGCAGGATTATCTCCCGTCGCCTCGCAACGCTGCCGAAGACCTTCTTGCTTGACGATGCTGCCTAGCGTGTATCGGTTGCCGGCATACTCACAATGCGGCGGCGGGGCGGCTGTTTGAAGTTGCGTGTCATGTCTCGGGCGATGTGCCACAACGGACAACACGGCCAATAGACTCACCGTCCCGGCTACCGTTAGCGAAATCGCAAGCCAGGGCGTTTGCTTCTTCTGACGCGGCGCATGCACTAACTCGGCCTCCATGACCAAGGGTGCCAGAGCGGCGCCGCTGGCTTGCTGCTCGATCGGAGCCACCTGTGAAGGAGCGGCGGGAATCCCTTCCTTACTCGCCGGATCGGCATGCGACGCCGCCGCCTGATCCGCAGTTCCGTTTCGAAGCCACCCATCGAGATAGCGCACCACGCGTTCAAACAGATCGCGCGGCATTTCGTCCATGCTCTGGAACTTGAACCGAGTCATCAGACGACGGTAAACGATCAGCTTTTCAACGCCGGTCTGGGCCTCAAGCTCGAATACCTTTGCCGCGATTGCGCGTCGCTGGCGATCGCTGATGTATCGCCTTGACTCCGCTCCGTTGTGAAGGTGGATATTGACGTTGGCTTGTGCATTACTGGACTTCACATCTCGGCCGGCAACCTGCCCGACCTCCCCGCTGAACTTCTGCACCATCGATTCTTGTTCTCCTGCGGCTGGCCTTGCCGCTGATGCTACCCGTACCTAGCTTTGGGCATTACGCCGGTTTTTCCGCCCGGAACCCATATTGATCGAGAACGAACCGGTCACGTCGCCACTGACCTGTTGTCCGATATTTGCGCCTTTGAAGTCTTGCTGATATTTGGCGGGTGCCGCTCCGGCCGCAAGGGCCGCTAGGGCTGCAACACGCACTGCGTCGGGCGCTTCACGGAACCGACGTACCAAATCCGCCTCAAGGGCCGTGAGAGTTGAAGTGTCGCGTCGACCGGTCAGGACATACAGCACGTCGACCCCCACCCCCGAGATTCGGGAAAGGTAGTTTGCATCCGGCGCCCTTTCCCCCTTCTCGTACAGCACCTGGGTCTTCTCCGTGACGCCACCGCGCTCACCGAATGCACGCTGAGACAGATTCATTTGCTTGCGCTCTGCGCGCAACCGATCGCCGACGCTTTCCATTTGGTTTGCTTTACATATTGCATACACACCAAACGGTGTGTAATATCTGGTTTGTGCAAGGTTAATGACAGGAAGTATACCGCCATGCTTCGCAAAAAAACCCCAGTCACGCGCTCGCCGCGCGGCGTCCTCTCCAGCAAGCCCGTCTACATGAGGCTAATGCCGGAAGAGCGCCGACAACTCGAAGAACTGTCGGCCGCCCAGAACCGCTCGACGTCCAGCGTCGCGCGCCTGATCTATCTCGAAGGCATTGAAAGCTACAAGGCAAAGACTACTAACGAAGCAACGCAACCGCACTCAACGCTTTGTGCGAGGTATTGAACCATGCGTACCCCTGCCCTCATAGAACCTGCGCTGCGCCAGGCGCTGCACGGCCCGAAACGCCAAGACGTGCAAGCTGCACTCGGCTGGGACGATTCCCAGGTCAGTCGCTTCCTGAGCGGCGGGCAAGGTGTCGTGATCGACAAGATCGATACCCTCGTGGCCGCTGTGGGCTTCGTGCTCGTCACGCGCAAATATCTTGATGCCGTCGCAACGCTCGGCGAAGTCGGCGTGCACTGCGAATGCGCCCGCCGCGGCTACGGCGAATGCCGCCCTGGGAGGTCCGCATGCGAATCCTGAACCGCTGCCCCCACTGCCGCGCGCGCGCCACCGCACGCAGCAGCCGTGAAATGTCGCTGACCTTCCGCGAAGTTACCTATCAATGCAATAACCCCGAGTGCGGCCACACCTATGTCGTGAACATGGAGTTCGCCCGCACGCTGTCACCGTCGGCTACGCCCAACTTATCGCTCAGCCTACCGCTCTCGCCGCACGTGCGCGAACGCCTCGCGCAACAGCTCGAGCTGCCCGTCTAGCGCCCTAACCCGCTTCCTCTGTTTCCCCTCGCATCGTGCCTTAGCGGCGCGAGGGGCTTTTTTTGCCCGAAGAAAGGAGATTCACATGGCCACACTCGCCGCTACGCCGATCGTGATGCCGTTCGATCCGGCGAGCCTTCCGCTCGAACAGCGCCACGATTACCTGCGCACGCTTTGGCATGCGGACATCGATCCGTTCGTTTTCGTCGGCACCGCGCGCCGTCTCGGCTACGTGCTCGGCTGCCGTTGGGATGCCGACGCTGGCATGCCGGTTCTCAGTCCCATCGTCCTGCATTGATGGCATGCGCTCCCCGATCACGGACCTTGAGTTGCGCGCGGCCTGGCATCGGCTGCGCATGGTCGGCGATTTCGACATGGCGATGCGCCACCGCGCCGTGCGCATTGTCGTGGAATCCGCCGCTCGCGCGATGCAGGACCGTGTGCAGACACGTTTGCGCCATTCAATCGACGCGAAGCGCCTCGCTGCGAACGACGACGCCTCATATTCCGCGCCGGCCGCCGGCGCACTTTCTCGGGAACGACACCATCATGAAAACCTGCGTTTTCAGCATCGGCCTGTTGCTGATGCTCGGCTCTTCTTTCACCGGCATGGCTCTCGCTGCCGGAAGCATGCTTCGGCAGTTCGAGCTGCGCAATGCGCCGCTGCTGTCGCTGGCGCTCGCGGCTTGTGCGCTCGTAACGCTGATTACCGCGCTGGCGTGGTCCGTTCCGCCTCGTGGGTGATGCGATGAGCTCGACATACGCCCCTGCCATCCGCTACGAGCTGCTCACCTCCGCCGGCCCGCGCACTGTCTCCGGCGAGCACGTCGTCATTCCGAACGATGCCGGCGCCACATTCGGCATCCACGCCGAGCGCCACCTTACGGATGGCCACCCTGAAAAGTGGGTCGTCACGCACCTCGCGTCGGGCATGCAGGCCGGCACTGGCACGACGCGAACCGCCGCGGTCATGCATGCGACGACGAACCTTGAGCGCAATCGCCGCCGCCTGCGGCAAATGCTCGACGAGGCGACGTCCGCGCGCGCCGATTTCCAGTTCGCCAGCTGCCAACTCGCGCGCAACCGGCTCGAAATCTTGGGAGAGAAACACGTATGAAACCCACCGCTTACACCGCGCCGCACGACGCGGCACTACTGGCCGCGATCAAGGCGGCCGCCGACACGCTGCGCTTCGACAACCGGCCCGGCAGCCTGCAGCGCCAATGCACGCTCGGCCTGTTTGTCGCCGCGCTGAGCGACCGTCTCGCCCTTGCGTTCCCCGAGTCCTCGAACGCCCTTCATACCCTCGTGTTCAGCCCCTCGACAAGCGGTAACCCGGCTGAAACATCCCCGCAGCAACCTCAGTAACACATGTAACGATGGCCACAATCGACGAACTGAAACAGCGAATCGACCTGCACGACCTTGCAGACCGCCTCGGCCTCAAGCGCGGCCGCGGCGGCGACCGCGCGCTCTACCATTCACCGCTGCATGACGACAGGAGCCCGTCCCTGTCGATCTACGTGAATCACCCGAAGCACGGCACCGGCTGGCGTGACCACAGCGCGAATGTCGGCGGTTCGTGCATCGATCTCGTGATGCACGTGCGCGGTGGCACTGTCGCCGACGCCGTGCGTTATCTGCACGACGCCTATGGCATTCCGGCCGACCGTCCCGAATCAGGCGAGCGCCGCGAGAAATCGACCGTCGAATACATCGCCGACCGGTGTTTCGCCGAGCGAGAACGCGTGCGCGAGTATCTCGCCGGCCGTGGCATCTCGGCCGAGGCGATCGACACAGCGATCGCCGCCCGCTCGCTTGGATTCAACACGTGGGCGAGCCCGAAGATCGCCGCCGGCGAGGTCGGTCACGGCGGGCCGGCCGCCGCGTTCATCGTGCGCGCGCCCGGCGAGGCCCGCGTCGTAGCCGTCGACATGCGCTATCTCGACCCCGCGCAGAACGGCGGCGTCAAAACCCAAACGCAGGGCGACAAGTCCGGATACTTCTGGACCGCCGACCCCCGCCGCCTCGGCAAGGCCCGGCGCGTGGTCATCGTCGAAAGCGCGATCAACGCGCTATCGATCGATACGTGCGCGCTGCCCGGGACTGCCGCGTTCGCGCTGCGCGGCCTCGCCAACGTCGACGCCGTCGACTTCTCGCCGCTGCGCGGCAGGCAGGTCGTCATCTGCATGGACAACGACGAGCCGTTCGCAGACAACCACCCGCGCGCCGGCCACCGCCCCGGCCCCGAGGCGGCATGGGCGCTCTACGAACGGCTTACGGCGCTCAACATCAGCGCCGTGCTCGTCGACCAGGCCGAGTGGCTCGCCGATCTGGCAGACGGCGAAAAGACCCGCCGGCCCATCAACGACGTGAACGACTACCTGCAGCTGCGCGGCGCTGCCGAGCTGGCGCGCGCACTCGAACAGATCGAGCCGTGGCTCATCGCCGGCATGCCGGGCGATGCCACGCGCCGCGGCCGGCCGCGCATCTTCCTGCCATCGCACGACTTCGCGCAGTACTGGCGTTTCCGCGTGCGCCCCGATTTCACCAGCTACATCACGAAGATGGACCGGAACGAGGAATCCGGCGTCGAGACACCCGTCACGACCGATCTGTGCGGCTTTCGCATCGCCGCCATCAGCCGTGTGTCCGTCGCGAGCGCAACGTCGACGATGACGGGCGATGCCGATCAGGCGCCCACCGTCTATTTCGCCGTGTCGGTACAGGCCCCGCGCCACGGCGCGCAGCTCATCCGCCGAGTGATGCTCGACGACCAGTTGCACAACGTCGACCAGTGGGGCAAGTTCGGACCGATCTGGGCGCCGGCGCCGTTCAAACGCATGGTGAACATCCTGGAGCGCGGCGCGGATCTCGGCGCGCGGCAGGCCGCGAACTTCGTCGGGCTCGCCTGGCGCGACGGGAGCCTGATCGTGAACGAAGGCCCGGACTGCTACTTCACCGAGGCCGACAAGCAGTGCCCGTATCACAACCTGACGTTTCCGAGCGGTCCGATTGGCGACGCTCGACGCGTCATCACGGCCTATCAGGCGACGTTCAAACAGAACGCGGCCACCATCCCGCTTGTGTGGGCGCTCGGCGGGCACCTGAAGGCGCTGCTAGGCTTCTGGCCGCACATCACCATCCAGGCGAACAAGGGGGCAGGCAAGTCGACGCTCATCAAGCGTCTTGAGCGCTCGCTGGCATTCACGATGTTCTCAGGGCAGTCGCTGCAGACGGAGTTCCGGTTGCTCACCAGCATCAGCCACACCAGCCACCCGGTCGGATGGGAAGAGCTGTCGGCGCGCCGGCAGGACGTGATCGACAAGGCGGTCGGGCTGCTGCAGGAGAACTACCAGTACACGGTGACACGCCGCGGTAGCGACATGACGGAATACCTGCTGTGCGCGCCCGTGATGCTCGCGGGCGAGGATGTGCCGGTGCGCAGTCTGCTCGGCAAGCTTGTGCGCACCACGCTCACCGGCAAGCGTGGGCCGCTGCTGCCCGACGACCTGCCGCGCTTCCCGCTCCGGCAGTGGCTGGAATTCCTTGCGGGTCTCGACAAGCGCGCCGTGCTCGATCAATACGCGGCGCTGCGCGACAAGGCGCTCGCCAACTGCCGCGCGAGCGGCCAGGACGACGGCGCAAAGCGCATGGCAGGAAACTACGCGGCCGTCGCACTTGCCTGGCGCTACCTGTGCGAGTTCGCCGGCATGGACGCGAGCGAAGGCGATTTCCCGCGCGATCTGTTGACCGAAATGAACGGCCACATCGCCGAGACGAGCGCCGATCGCGAGCCGTGGGTCTGGATCATGGAAACCGTCCTTTCGGAAATCGACGGGGGCAATTACAAGCACCCATTCACCTTCGACACCGTCGATGGCGAGTTCTGTCTTCTGCTGCGCACGGGCCACGTGATGGACCACATCGCCCACACGAGCGCGCTGCGCGACAAGTGGAACGGCCTGCCGGTGAAGTCCGACCGTGTGTTCAAGGCGCAGCTCAAGCACGCGGGCGTCGTGGTCGGCGAGAAGGAGGTCGAGCGACGCATTTACACCCGCCGCGTGCCCTATCTCACGCCGGTTTCGCTTGGGCGCCTTGCCGCGTTCGGGCTACACGTCTCGGTGCGCGAGGACCTGGCCACCGACGCCCTGCAGGGAGGTCACGCATGAAGCGCCAATCGTCGCAACAGAACCGAGGCAACCGCCGCACCGGGGCAACAAGCGGATTTTGCCGCTGGGGGCAGGCAGGTAGCGCAGAAAACCCGTGGATTTTGGGTGGGCACGCACCTAAGTCCTTGATTCCTGAAGCGAGTGCCGCCACGAGTCACCCCGGATTTGCCACGAGTCACGCGGCTTTTGCCACGAGTCCGGCTTCGGCGCATGTCGCCGCCGCCCCTTTCTTCCCTCTCTCTAATTCATTGAAAAAGAAGAAGAAAGAGTACGAAGAAGAGCAAGCAATCGGCCATTACCCCGTGCCACGAGTCGGGGCTGTTTTGCCATCAGTCGCGCACGCTGCCTATTTTTTGGGCCATGAGTTTCCGGGGGTTGCCACGGTTGAATGATGGCAATTGATGGCACAACAAATCTTTAAAAATCAGCCGGTTATGGATCAATTCCACGCAAACCATCAGTCCACGAGTTGCGCTGCGTGTGCCTCCCCTGCGCCAACGGCCGAAACCGCGCGGGCAGCCACCGTCGACCTGCCCGCTGCGGCGACGATCCTTGGCGCGCACCCCGAGACGGTGCGCCTGAAGGTGAAGGCCGGCGCGCTGCCCGGCCGGAAGGTTGGCAAGCGCTGGATGTTTTCGGTGATTGCCCTGCAGCGCTACCTCGCCGGAGAATGGATTCCGCGAGTTGTGCAGGGCGATCAGCAGGAGGAAGTAAAGAAATGTCGCTCTATAAACGAAAGTCCAGTCCGAACTGGCAATACAAGCTGTACCCCCCTGGCGGCGGAACGCCGCTACAAGGAAGCACTGGCACCAGCAACAAGGAACAGGCCCAGGAGTTCCACGACCGGTTGAAGGTGGACCTCTGGAATCAGGCCCGGTTGGGACTGAAGCCACGCTACACCTGGAACGATGCCGTTGTCCGGTATGTCAGCGATCGCGAAGGGCTCCCAAGCCTGGAAACGTCGAAGACCCATCTGCGATGGCTGGATCAGCACCTGTCGGGCGTGGCACTGGCCGACATTGACCGCGATCGCATCGACGCGATCGCACAGATCAAGAGGAGGGAACGCCGCGTCATACGGACAAAACGCGGCCTCAAGGAAACCGGCAAGACCGTCAGCGCCGGCACTGTGAATCGCGTCATCGGTGTGCTGAAAGCCGTGCTCAATGCGGCCGTCGAATGGGAGTGGATCGACCGCGCGCCGGTCACGAAACGCGCGAAGGTCGTCGCAAGGCGCATCCGGTTTCTGTCACAAACCGAGGCCGCGCGCCTGCTCGCCGAACTGCCCCAGCATCTGTCGGACATGGCGCGGTTCAGCCTCGAGACTGGGCTACGGCGATCCAACGTGACGGGGTTACAGTGGTCGCAGGTGGATATCGTAAGGCGGGTTGCGTGGATTCACCCCGACCAAGCGAAGGCGCGCAGGGCGATCACCGTGCCGCTGTCCGACACAGCGATCGCCGTACTGCGAAAGCAGATCGGCAAAAAGCGCTTGCCGGAGTACGCCGACAGTGTCTTCGTCTACCACGGCAAGCCGGTCTATCAGACCGTCACGGCCGCGTGGACAAAGGCATCGCAGCGTGCCGGCATCCGCGATTTTCGCTGGCACGATCTGCGGCACACGTGGGCGAGCTGGCATGTTCAGCGCGGCACACCGCTACAGGTGCTGAAGGAACTCGGTGGGTGGGAAACGCTGGAGATGGTGCAGCGGTACGCGCATCTGTCAGCCGAGCACCTGACGCACTGGGTGACACCGCTGACGGAGCTGCCTGGACCGAAGTTAGCTGCAATCTAGCTGCAATGTCGGAGCCCGACGAAGAGGGGAAACCGCTGAAAGCCTTATCAGGCTTGGCGCGCCCGGCTGGGATCGAACCAGCAACCCCTGCCTTCGGAGGGCAGTACTCTATCCATTGAGCTACGGGCGCATCACTACAAACTGCGGGGACTTAACACGAAAGCGCGACAACCAGAATGGACTCGACGCCAACGCGAGAGACCGCAAGCATACCCGGTTTCAGCCGAACCGTCCACCGGACGGCCTCCGACGCCCGCCTCAGCGTCTTCCCCGAGCCCTGTCATCGTGCATGCCGATCCGGGTAAACGCCTGCTGAACACCCTCCAGGCCCCCTCGCCGCCGCCGAAACCTTGCGTCTATAATCGTCCGTGGCTGACAAAGAACAAGAAGTTGCCGTCGCGCTGTACCGCTCACATACCCACGGAGACGAGACAAGCATGAGCGAAGCACCACACGGAGCCCCGATCAAAACCCCAGCACAGCTCATCGCCGCGGTCATCGCCGGGTTTGCTGTGCCGATCATCATCATCGTTCTGCTCGCCGTCTACGTCGATAATTCGACACGCACCGGCGCCGGCACCGACTCCCTCTCCGAAGCCGAAGTCACCTCCCGCATCCATCCGATCGCCCAGGTCGAGATCCGCGACGCCAACGCCCCGCGCGTCTACAAGACCGGCGAGGAAGTCTACAAGGCGGTCTGCTCGGCGTGTCACGCGTCGGGTGCCGCAGGCGCGCCGAAATTCACCAACACCGCCGACTGGGCGCCGCGCATCGCGCAAGGCTTCGACACGCTGTGGCACACCGCGCTGTCCGGCAAGGGTGCGATGCCGCCGCGCGGCGGCACCAGCCCCGACGACTACAGCGACTTCGAGATCGCGCGCGCGGTCGTCTATATGGCGAACAATTCGGGCGCGAGCTTCCCCGAGCCGGCGCAGCCGGCGGCGGGCGCGGCGGCGGCATCGGGTGCCGCTGCGGCATCCGGCACGGCAGCCGCATCGGATGCAGGCGCGGCCCAGGCCGCCGCGGCGATGGCCGCCATGGCGAGCGTGCCGCAGACTCCCGCTCCGGCAGCGGGCGGCGCACAAAGCGCGGATGCTTCGCAGGCCGGCAAGGCGCTGTATCAGTCGGTATGTCAGGCTTGTCACGCGGCCGGCGTGCTGAACGCGCCGAAGTTCGGCGACAAGGAAGCATGGGCGCCGCGCCTGAAGGACTCGATGGACACGGTCTACAACTACGCGCTGCACGGCAAGGGCGCGATGCCGCCGAAGGGCGGCTCGAATGCATCGGATGCGGACGTGAAGGCCGCGGTCGACTATATGGTCAGCGCGGTGAAGTAAAACGGGCGGCATCGGCCGCTAAACTAAAAATCCCTGCATGCGCTAACGCGATGCAGGGATTTTTTTGTACGCAATGACAAGCAACCGCACCGGGCGGCCACTCGAAGCGCCGCCCGCTCACGCCTTCTGCAACAGCGCCTTCAAACTCGCGAGCCGGTCCTTCGGCGACATCGGCGCTTCTTCCGGCGTCGGCGGCGGCGCATCGTCGAGCAGCATTTCGTTGATGAAGCGCGACGGTTCGCAGACGATCGTTTCCCGCGCCCGCTTGCGCTTCTTGCACCAGTTCAGATGCAGGCTGCGCTGCGCGCGCGTGATCGCGACGTACATCAGCCGGCGCTCCTCCTCGATGCGCGCGTCGTCGATCGGCTCGTCGTCCGCGCCGCCGCGATGCGGCATGATGCCTTCCTCGACGCCGACCAGAAATACGTGCGGATACTCGAGCCCCTTCGACGCATGCACGGTCGACAGCCGCACCGCATCCGGATCTTCCTCGCGGCCTTCGAGCATCGACATCAGCGCGACCGTCTGGATCAGGCCGAGCAGGTTCTTGCCGGTGTCGCCGAGGCCGTCGGCGGTGTCGTAGCCGGTCGCCTCGCTGCCGGCCGCCGGCTCCTCCTTCGTGCCCTTGCGCTTCAGCCACTCGATGAACTCGAGCACGTTCTGCCACTTCGCCTGCGCCTGGCGTTCATCGAACGCGTCGTACAGATACGCTTCGTAGTGGATCGCTTCCATCAGCTCGTCGAGCAGCGTGCCTGCCGCGTCCTTCTCCGCGCGGTCGGTCAGGCGCTGCATGAAGTCGCAGAACGCGCGCATCGGCTCGATCTGACGCGGCGACAGCCGCGCTTCGATGCCGCCCATGTAGACCGCCTCGAACAGCGACACCTTCGCCTGGCCCGCGAACGCGCCGAGCGCCTCCAGCGTCGTATTGCCGACGCCGCGACGCGGTGTCGTGATCGCGCGGATGAACGCGGGGTCGTCGTTCGCATTGGCGATCAGACGCAGGTACGCGCAGATGTCCTTGATCTCGGCCTTGTCGAAGAACGACTGGCCACCCGACAGCACGTACGGAATCCGTTCACGGCGCAGCACCTGCTCGAAGATGCGCGCCTGGAAGTTGCCGCGATACAGGATCGCGTAGTCACGGAAATTCGCGCGCCGCTCGAATTTGTGCGCGGACAGCCGAAACACCACCGACTCGGCCTCGTGCTCCTCGTCGTTGCAGCCCGTCACCGTGATCGTGTCGCCCATGCCGTGCTCGGACCACAGCTTCTTCTCGAACAGCTTCGGGTTGTTCGCGATCACGTTGTTCGCGGCGGTCAGGATGCGCACCGTCGAGCGGTAATTCTGCTCGAGCTTGATCAGGTGCAGATTCGGAAAATCCTTGCCGAGCTGGCCGAGGTTTTCGAGGGTCGCGCCGCGCCAGCCGTAGATCGCCTGGTCGTCGTCGCCGACCGCCGTGAACGCCGCGCGCTTGCCGGCCAGCAGCTTCACCAGTTCGTACTGGCACGCATTGGTGTCCTGATACTCGTCGATCAGCAGATAGCGCAGCTTGTTCTGCCAGCGGTCGCGCACCTGCTCGTTGCTCGCGAACAGTTCGGCGGGCAGGCGGATCAGATCGTCGAAATCGACCGCCTGATACGCATGCAGCGTCGCCACGTGGTTGCGATAGACGATCGCCGCCTGGTGCTCGTCCTCGGTCGATGCGGTCGCGATCGCCTGCTCGGGCATGATCAGGCCGTTCTTCCACAACGAGATGATCGACTGGATTTTGCGGATGAAGCCCTTGTCCGTCGAGCCGACCTGTTCCTGGATCATGCCGAAGCAGTCGTCGGAATCCATGATCGAGAACTGCGGCTTCAGGCCGACGTGTTCCGCCTCCTGCCGCAAAATCTGCACGCCGAGCGAGTGGAAGGTACACACCGTCAGCTGGTTCACGGGCACCTTGCGGCCTTCCTTGCCCGGGGCGGTCAGCGTCTTGCCCTCGAGCAGCTTGCCGACGCGCTCGCGCATTTCCGCCGCGGCCTTGTTCGTGAACGTGACGGCGGCGATGTGGCGTGGCTCGAAGCCCTTCGCTTCGATCAGGTGCGCGATTTTCTGCGTGATCACGCGTGTCTTGCCGCTGCCGGCGCCGGCGAGCACGAGACAGGGACCGTCGAGATAACGGACCGCTTCACTTTGAGCGGGGTTCAGGCCTGCGGACATCGTTTGTGGATGGGTAATACGGTTGAGGGCCGCTGAGGTCGGACTGGCGGGAAGCGCCGGCCGAAGGCCCGGGGCATGCTGCGCGGCTCGATGCGCGCGAGAGGTGCGATGTTAACATGGACAACCGCGATGGACCCCGCAATGGGGTGATGCTCAGCCCCCGGTCCAGCCCGCAAATGCCACAATGATGTGATTGCGCGCCGCTGCCGCGGTGGCAAGGCGGCGCGCCGTTCCTCCAGGAAGAATCGCATGTCCGCATCGCTGAAGGTTGGATTGATGGGCTACGGCTTCGCCGGCGCGACGTTTCACGCACCGGTGATCGAACATTGCGGACGCGCGAGCGTCGCCGCGATTGCGACCGGGCAATCCGAGCGCGCGCACGCCGACTATCCGCACGCGAAGATCGTCGCCGATCTCGACGCGCTGCTCGCGCTCGACGACATCGACTGCGTCGTGATCGCGACGCCCAACGACACCCACTTCGACCTCGCGCGCCGCACGCTCGAAGCCGGCAAGCACGTGGTCGTCGACAAGCCTGTCACGCTGAGCGCCGCCGACGCCCACACT
This sequence comes from Paraburkholderia sp. EG304, assembly GCF_046543485.1. Taxonomy (NCBI): domain Bacteria; kingdom Pseudomonadati; phylum Pseudomonadota; class Betaproteobacteria; order Burkholderiales; family Burkholderiaceae; genus Paraburkholderia; species Paraburkholderia sp. EG304. The sequence continues at coordinate 23,476 of NZ_JBKGUA010000028.1, forward strand.
CTCGCGAATATCGCGCTCGCCCGCAGCAAGCTGTTCGCACCCTTTCACAACCGCCGCTGGGACGGCGATTTTCTGACCGTGCGCGATCTGCTCGCGCGCGTGGAGCTCGGTCGCGTCACGCACTACGAATCGCATTTCGACCGCTTCCGGCCGGGCGTGCGTCAGCGCTGGCGCGAGGACGCGACGCGCGGCGGCGGTCTGCTGTTCGATCTCGGTCCGCATCTGATCGACCAGGCGCTCGCCCTCTTCGGCGCACCGCAGACCGTCTCGGCGACGGTGCGCACGCATCGCGACGACGCAAGCGCCCCCGACTACGTGCACATCCAGCTCGGCTATGGGGAGTTCGAGGTCGTGCTGCATGCAAGCGCGTTGACCGCATTGCCGGGACCGCGCTTTGCGATCCATGGCACGCGCGGCAGCTATGTGAAGCACGGCCTCGACACCCAGGAAGATCAGCTGAAAGCCGGCCTGCGCCCCGGCGACGCAGGCTTCGGCGCCGGCAACACGCCAGGCGTGCTGCGCGTGCTCGAAGGCGACCAGGAAGTCGAGCGCGAATTGCCGACCCGCAACGGCGAGTACGCAGGCTTCTATATTGCGTTGGCCGACGCGATCCAGAACGGCGTCGCATTCCCGGTCAGCACGCGCGACGCGGTCGACGTCATGACGATCATCGAACTGGCCGCGCGCAGCTCCGAGCAGGGCGTGCGGCTGCCGTTCGAGCGCATTCGCTGAGCCTTGCATCGCTGTGCGTCGCACCGTGCTCGCGCGGTCTGTGTACCGAAAACGGGATGACCTTTCGCGCCGCGCAGGCCGTCGGCGGGGGGCTTTCCTGACGTTCCAGAAAGGAACATAACGTTACAAATTCGCCCGCTGCCGAGTCAGCGGGCGTTCCTCGTCATCCGTTGCTAGCGAGGTAGTAATCGATACGACAACGACTCCGGGAGAATCCATGTCTCGAATCATCCGTGCCCTTGTTGCATGCGCGCTGCTCGGCTCCGTCGCCGCCTGCGTGGTAACGCCGCCGCCGGCCCCGCGCCCGAGCCCCACTCCGCAGCAGATCGCGGACCAGCGCCTGCATCAGGTCGAGGGCCGCATCGACAATCTCGCGCGCCGTATCGACACTCGCGTGAATCAGGGCTATTACCCGCCGCCGCAAGGCGCCGCGCTGCATCACCGCCTCGAGACGATCCGCCAGGAAGCGCACGACATGGCCACGCAGCATGGCGGCGGTTTGTCCGCGGAAGAACAGCGCGTGCTGAACCAGGAGCTGGACAATGCGGCTCACGCGATCGGCGAGTGAGTCGGCGAGCAAGCCGGCAAACCGAGTTGGCAAGCGAGCAGCGGGTGAGCACCCACTACCACTCATGGTGCGGTGACGGATAGCGCCGGGACGAGCAACTGAAAAGCGCGGGCATACGCTCCGCGCTTTTCTTTTTGACACCCCGAAACAGTCGCAGTCGCCCTCACTGCGCTCCCGGCCCTTTATTTGACAAGCCCCGGCCCGTCGCGTACATTCGCCGCACGCGTCGGGAGAGCGTGCTGGCAAGCGAAAAATCGCAGGCCGCGCCGCCGAAGGGGCACACCCGCAAACTCTCAGGCAAAAGGACCGACCGCGTCGAAAAACCCGTCTTCCGGCGGCTTTTTCGCACTCTGGAGAGCGGCAGTAGCCATCCGCGTCGCACGTCGTGCACCGCAGGCAGGCTGCCCACCGAAGGGGCGCGCGTTTCACCGCGACGAATCGAGCTCATTGAGCCCGTCGCGGCGGCGCAATCTCTCAGGTATCGAGGACAGAGGGGTCATGCAGAACCACGCTCGCAGGCACACGGCCGCGAGGCAGTGCGCCGCATGGCCTTTTTTGTTCCGCGAGACGCCCGAGGCCCCATGACCGAACTCAAACACACCCCGCTCCACGCCGCTCACCGTGCGCTCAATGCCCGCATGGTCGACTTCGGCGGCTGGGACATGCCCGTCAACTACGGCTCGCAGATCGAGGAACATCGCGCGGTGCGCACCGACGCCGGCATGTTCGACGTGTCCCACATGTGCGTGGTCGACTTCACCGGCGAGCGCGTCCGCGCGTTCTTCGAATACGCGCTCGCGAACAACGTCGCGAAGCTGCAAACCCCGGGTCGCGCGCTCTACTCCTGCATGCTGAATCCGAACGGCGGCGTGATCGACGACCTGATCGTCTATTACTTCGGCGAAGACCACTTCCGCGTGGTCGTCAACGCCGGCACCGCCGACAAAGACATCGCCTGGTTCGGCCAGCTCAACGCCGAAGGTGGTTTCGGCCTCACCATCACGCCGCGCCGCGATCTGGCGATCGTCGCCGTGCAAGGCCCGAACGCGCGCGAAAAAGCCTGGCAAACCGTGCCGGCCGCGCGCGCCGCGACCGAAGCGCTGAAGCCGTTCAACGCCGCGCGCGTCGACGGCACGCCGTTCGGCGAGCTGACCGTCGCGCGCACCGGCTACACCGGCGAAGACGGCTTCGAGATCATCGTGCCCGCTAAGCATGTCGAAGCGCTGTGGAATGCGCTCGCCGCCCAAGGCGTGCGCCCGGCCGGTCTCGGCGCACGCGACACGCTGCGCCTCGAAGCCGGCATGAATCTTTACGGCCAGGACATGGACGACAATGTCTCGCCGCTCGACGCCGGTCTCGCATGGACCGTGGACCTCACCTCGCCGCGCGACTTCATCGGCAAAAGCAGCCTCGAAGCCGGCGGCTCGCGCGCCGCGTTCGTCGGCCTGATCCTGCTGAAAGAAAACGGCAAGGCCGCCGGTGTGCTGCGCGCGCATCAGAAGGTCATCACGCCGCACGGCGACGGCGAAATCACCAGCGGCACGTTCTCGCCCACCATGCAGGAATCGATCGCCTTCGCGCGCGTGCCGAAAGGCGTGCAGCCGGGCGACACTGTGCATGTCCAGATTCGCGACAAAGCCTGCCCCGCAAGCGTGGTAAAACTGCCGTTCGTGCGCAACGGCAAGGTGCTGGCGGTTTAAGCGGCCGGCGCACGCCCCTACATTCAAACCACTACCGAACATACCGTTCAGGAGCATCCAATGAGCATCCCGGCCGATCTGAAATACACCGAATCGCACGAATGGGTCCGCACCGAAGCGGACGGCACGCTGACGGTCGGCATCACCGACCACGCGCAGGAAGCGCTCGGCGACATCGTCTTCTTCGAAGTCCAGCAACTCGGCAAGTCCGTGACCGCGGGCGACACCGTCGCCGTGATCGAATCGGTGAAGGCCGCTTCCGATATCTACGCGCCGGTTTCGGGCGAAGTCATCGAAGCGAACACGACCGTCGGCGACTCGCCGGACACCGTCAACAGCACGCCGTACGACAGCTGGCTGTTCAAGATCAAGCCGGCCGCCGACGCGTCGCTCGAGCGTCTGCTCGACGCCGACGCGTACGCGAAGTCGATCGGCGCCTGAGTTACGACCTGACTCACTGCCTGATTCAGTTTTCGTTTTAACCGTCAGGCGCGGCGCTCGCACCACGGCGCGCGCCGCGCCGCCAGGAACACCCATGAAGCTCGAACACCCGGATCGTCTGATGAACCGCACTCCTCTCTCGCTCGCCGCGCTCGAAGTGCACGACGCCTTCGCCGAACGGCATATCGGCCCGGATGCGGCCGACCAGCAAGCGATGCTCGAAGCAATCGGCTTCGCGTCGCGCGCGGCATTGATCGACGCCGTCATCCCGAAGACGATCCGCCGCACCGAAGCGCTGCCGCTCGGCCCCTTCGCGCAACCGAAGAGCGAAGCCGAAGCGCTCGCGGCCTTGCGCGAACTCGCGGACAAGAACCAGGTGTTCCGCTCCTACATCGGCCAGGGCTATTACAACGCCCATACGCCGACGGTGATCCTGCGCAACGTGCTGGAAAATCCGGCGTGGTACACCGCGTACACGCCGTATCAGCCTGAAATTTCCCAAGGCCGTCTGGAAGCGCTGCTGAACTTCCAGCAGATGGTCACCGACCTGACCGGTCTCGCGATCTCGAATGCATCGCTGCTCGACGAAGCGACCGCCGCCGCCGAAGCGATGACGCTGCTGCAGCGTGTCGGCAAACCGAAGTCGAACGTATTCTTCGTCGCCGACGACGTATTGCCGCAAACCATCGAAGTCGTGAAGACGCGCGCGACGCCGGTCGGCATCGAAGTGAAGGTCGGCCCGGCCGCCGAAGCCGCCAACGCCAACGCCTTCGGCGTGCTGCTGCAATACCCGGGCGTGAACGGCGACGTGCGCGACTACCGCGCACTGACCGAAGCGATCCACGCGGCGGGTGGCCATGTGGTCGTCGCCGCCGACCTGCTCGCGCTGACGGTGCTGACGCCGCCGGGCGAATGGGGCGCGGACGTGGCCGTCGGCAATACGCAGCGGTTCGGCGTGCCGGTCGGCTTCGGCGGCCCGCATGCCGCATACCTCGCGGTGCGCGATGAATTCAAGCGGCAGATGCCGGGACGGCTGGTCGGCGTGACCGTCGACGCGCAAGGCAACCCGGCGCTGCGGCTCGCGCTGCAAACGCGCGAGCAGCACATCCGCCGCGAGAAGGCGACCTCGAACGTGTGTACCGCACAGGCGCTCCTCGCGATCATGGCGAGCATGTACGCGGTCTATCACGGGCCGCGCGGCCTGAAGACGATCGCGCTGCGCGTGAACCGCATCGCCACGCTGCTCGCCGAAGGCGCGAAGCAACTCGGCTACAAGCTCGTCAACGAAACTTTCTTCGACACGCTCACGTTCGACACCGGCGCACGCACGCAAGCGCTGCACGACGCGGCCACGGCGAGACGCATCAACCTGCGCCACGTGAGCGCGACACAAGTCGGCCTGTCGATCGACGAAACCACCACGCGCCGGGATCTGGCCGACCTGCTCGCGGTGTTCGCGCAAGCGGCCTTCAAGAGCGACGTGCCGCAAGTCGACGCGCTCGACGCCGCGCTGAGCGCATCGAAGACCGCGTCGGTGCCGGCCGCGCTCGAACGTACGAGCGCGTACCTCACGCATCGCGTGTTCAACCGTCATCACTCGGAAACGGAAATGCTGCGCTACCTGCGCAGCCTGTCGGATAAGGACCTCGCGCTCGATCGCTCGATGATCCCGCTCGGCTCGTGCACGATGAAGCTGAACGCGACGTCGGAAATGCTGCCGGTCACGTGGCCCGAGTTCGGCCATATTCATCCGTTCGCACCGGCCGAACAGACCGTCGGCTACCGCGAGATGATCGATCAGCTCGAAGAGATGCTGGTCGCCGCGACAGGCTATGCGGCCGTGTCGCTGCAACCGAACGCGGGCTCACAGGGCGAGTACGCGGGTCTGTTGATCATCCACGCATATCACGCGTCGCGCGGCGAAGCGCATCGCAACGTCTGTCTGATTCCCGCGTCGGCGCACGGCACGAACCCGGCGTCGGCGCAGATGGCCGGCATGCAGGTCGTGGTCGTCGCATGCGACGCGCAGGGCAACGTCGATATCGAAGACCTGAAGAAGAAGGCCGCGCAGCACGCCGATAAGCTCGCGGCGATCATGATCACGTACCCGTCGACGCACGGCGTGTTCGAACAGAACGTCCGCGAAATCTGCGAGATCGTGCATGCGCACGGCGGCCAGGTGTACGTGGACGGCGCGAACATGAACGCGATGGTCGGCCTGTGCGCGCCGGGCCAGTTCGGCGGCGACGTCTCGCACCTGAACCTGCACAAGACCTTCTGCATTCCGCACGGCGGCGGCGGACCAGGCGTCGGTCCGGTCGCGGTCGGCGCTCACCTCGCGCAGTTCCTGCCGAACCAGACTTCGTCGGGCTATCAGCGCGCGGAGAACGGCATCGGCGCGGTGTCGGGCGCGCCGTACGGCTCGGCGTCGATCCTGCCGATCTCGTGGATGTACATCGCGATGATGGGCGCGAAAAACCTGACGGCCGCGACCGAAACCGCAATCCTCAACGCGAACTACGTCGCGAACAAGCTCGCGCCGCACTATCCGGTGCTGTATTCGGGCCCCGGCGGCCTCGTCGCGCACGAGTGCATTCTCGATCTGCGTCCGATCAAGGACACGAGCGGCATCACCGTCGACGACGTCGCCAAGCGCCTCGCCGACTACGGCTTCCACGCGCCGACGATGAGCTTCCCGGTGCCGGGCACGCTGATGGTCGAACCGACCGAGTCGGAGTCGAAGGAAGAGCTCGACCGCTTCATCGAGGCGATGATCGCGATCCGCGAGGAAATCCGCGCGGTCGAGGAAGGCCGCTCGGACCGCGAGGACAATCCGCTGAAGCACGCGCCGCACACGGCGGCGGTCGTGATCGCCGACGACTGGAAGCATGCGTATGCGCGCGAGACCGCTGCGTATCCGCTGAAGACGCTGATCGCGAACAAGTACTGGCCGCCGGTCGGTCGCGCGGACAACGTGTACGGCGATCGCAACCTGTTCTGCTCCTGCGTGCCGATCGCCGATTACGAGTAAGAGCGAGTCGGCCGCACGTCACGCGCGGCGCTGCGAAGGTCCATCAGCGTGCGCGCGCGATCCTGTTGTTGAAAGCCGCAACCGGCTAACATCACACACCGAATCAGCCTAACGAGGAGTTTCGCATGGCGCGAAAGGTGCGATTGATGCAAAGCCGGGACGAGGCGGCGGGTGTCCGTCCGTGGCGACCGGCTTACGCTGTGCTGCTGGCCGGTGCGGCCGTGCTGTTGCCGCTGCGCGAAGCGCAAGCCGCGATGAATTTTTGCGCGGCGCCGGCGCTGCAAACGAGCGAGCGCACCAATGCCGATCCCGGCGTCAAGGCGCTCGTCGCCAACGTGCAGGCGCATCTGAACGAGCAGCCGCATGCGCTCGCGAAACTGCACACCGAAGGCACGCTGCCGCACGAGGGCATCTACGATCAGAGCGTCGAAGCGCAGAAGGATCTCGACCTGCTGCGCGACGCCGCGCTCGCGTGGCGCGCGACCAGCGACGACCGCTTCCTGAAGCTCGTCGATCGTCTGCTGTATGTATGGGTCACGACCTATCAGCCGAGCTTCAATCCGATCGACGAAACGGGTTTCGAAGGGCTGATCCTCGCGTATGACATGACCGCGAGTGCGCTGCCCGTCAAAACGCGCAACGCGGCGATGGCGTTTCTGACGAAGTTCGCCAACGGCTATATCGCACAGATCGACGCGCAGCCGCGGCCGCTCACCGGCACGTTCCGCAACAATTGGCAAAGCCACCGTATCAAGCTGATCGCGATGGCCGCGTTCACGCTCGACAATCGCAAGATGATCAACGCGGCGCAGCGGCTGTTCGTCGAGCATATCGGCGACAACATCGCGCCGGACGGCTCGACGATCGACTTCGGCGAGCGTGATGCACTGCACTACGTCACCTACGATCTGCAACCGCTGGTGACGGCCGCGCTCGCCGCGCGCCGCCACAACCGCAACTGGCTACAGGAAAAGGGCGCGAACGGCGCGACGCTGCTCGCCGCGCTGAACTGGCTCGTGCCCTTTGCGATGGGCGCCCAGACGCATGAGGAATTCGTGCATTCGAACGTCGCGTTCGATGCAAAACGTCGCGAGGCCGGCTTGCCCGGTTATTCGGGTCGGTGGGATCCGAAGAACGCGGCGGAACTGTTTCACCTGGCGGCGCGTCTCGATGGACGCTTTACGCCAGTCGCGCTGCAGCTCGCACCGACGCCGCCCGCGTGGCTCGCCGTGTGCCTGCCGCTGGCGGCGCGCTAAAACTCTTATCTATACGCAGGGAGCAGTACATGGCAGTCAGCGTCTTCGATCTCTTCAAAATCGGCATTGGTCCGTCGAGCTCGCATACGGTCGGGCCGATGCGCGCGGCGCTGATGTTCGTCCAGGGGCTCGAGCGCGACGGGCTGCTCGATTCCACAGCAGCGGTGAAAGCAGAGCTGTACGGCTCGCTCGGCGCGACCGGCAAGGGGCACGGCACCGATCGCGGCGTGATGCTAGGTCTGATGGGCGATGCGCCCGACACCGTGAATCCCGACACGATCGCGCAACGGCTGGAAGCGGTGCGCACGTCGCGCAAACTCGCGCTGCTCGGCACGCACGAGGTGCCTTTCGTGCAGAAAGAGCAGATCGCGTTCTATCGCCAGGCATTGCCCGAGCATCCGAACGGCCTGAAGCTGTTCGCGTTCGATGCGCAAGGCGCGACGCTGCGCGAGTCGACCTATCTGTCGGTCGGCGGCGGCTTCGTCGTGACGGCTGGCGCGCCGAACACGAAGGTGCTGAGCGCCGTCGATCAGCTTCCGCACTCGTTTCGTACCGCCAATGAGTTGCTCGCGCTGTGCGCGTCGAGCGGCAAGAGCATCGCGCAGCTGATGTGGGAAAACGAACGAGTCTGGCACAGCGAGGGGGAAACGCGCGCGGGTCTGCTGAAGATCTGGGACGTGATGCAATCATGCGTCGCGCGCGGCTGCGGCATCAACAATCCCGACGCCGATGGTCACTTGCCCGGCCCCTTCCAGGTGAAGCGGCGCGCGCCGCAGCTGTATCGCGCGTTGACGGGCAACCCTGAGCGCGCGTTGCAGGATCCGCTGTCGATGGTCGACTGGATCAATCTGTACGCGATCGCTGTGAACGAAGAGAACGCCGCGGGCGGGCGCGTAGTCACCGCGCCGACTAATGGCGCGGCCGGCATCATTCCGGCGGTGCTGCATTACTACACGCGCTTCATGCCGGGCGCGAACGAGCAGGGCGTGATCGACTTCCTGATGACGGCCGCCGCGATCGGCATTCTGTACAAGCTGAACGCGTCGACTTCCGGCGCGGAGGTGGGCTGTCAGGGCGAAGTCGGCGTCGCCTGCTCGATGGCCGCGGGCGCGCTGGCCGCCGTGATGGGCGGCACGCCGAAGCAGGTCGAGAACGCCGCGGAAATCGGCATGGAGCACAACCTCGGGCTCACCTGCGATCCGGTTGGCGGCATGGTGCAGATTCCGTGCATCGAGCGCAATGCGATGGCATCGGTGAAGGCGGTCAATGCCGCGCGCATGGCGTTGCGCGGCGACGGCAGCCACTACGTGTCGCTCGATTCGGTGATCAAGACGATGCGCGAAACCGGCGCGGACATGAAGACCAAGTACAAGGAAACGTCGCGCGGCGGCCTCGCGGTGAATATCGTCGAGTGTTGAGGCGTTGAGCGCGGCATCCAATTGCATGCGATGGAATCGGAAAAGCGCGGGCCCTGTGGCCCGCGTTTTTCATTTGGGCAACCGCGTTGCGCCTACGCCGTCGAACAGTTGCGCTGCGCCATGACAACGCCCACGTGCTCGGCGTAAGCTGTCGAATCGCCCATCGGCCGCTGTTGCAGGTTCCGCCGATGCGGCTCCATTCCAACGCACTCACGCACTGCCAGGAGGCTTCTTCGCAATGTCGCTGCCGAATGCTCCCGCTGCCCATTCCGCTTCCCATACCGCACGCACGACCGGCGCGCGCCTCGTCGTCAATGCGTTGCTCACGCACGGCGTCGAACGTGTTTTCTGCGTTCCCGGCGAAAGCTTTCTCGCCGTGCTCGATTCGCTGCATGACGAAACCGGACGCATCCAGACGATCGTCTGCCGTCACGAAGCCGCGGCCGCGAACATGGCCGAAGCGGTCGGCAAGCTGACCGGCCGCCCGGGTGTCGCGCTGGTCACGCGCGGGCCGGGCGCGACGCATGCGTCGATCGGCGTGCACACCGCGTTTCAGGACTCCACGCCGATGATCCTGCTGATCGGCCAGTGCGCGCGCGAACATCTCGATCGCGAGGCGTTCCAGGAGATCGACTACCGGCGCATGTTCGGTCAGATGGCGAAGTGGGTCGCGCAGATCGACGACCCGAAGCGCATCCCCGAATATCTGAGCCACGCGTTTCATACGGCCACCTCGGGGCGGCCGGGGCCTGTAGTGCTGGCATTGCCCGAAGACGTGCTGAGCGATGCCTGCGACGCGGTGCCTGGCGCGCCCGCTTATCAACGCGTGGCGGCGTCGCCATCGGCAGCGCAGATCACGAAGCTGCGCGAGTTGCTCGAAGGCGCGCAACGTCCAATGGTGATCGCCGGCGGCAGCGGCTGGACAGCGACCGCATGCGCGGACCTGCGGCGATTCATCGAAAACTGGCAGCTGCCGATCGGCCTCGCGTTCCGCTTCCAGGACACCTTCGACAACGAGCATCCGCACTATGCGGGCGACGTCGGTCTCGGCATCAATCCCGCGCTCGCTCAGCGCATTCGCGATGCGGACCTGCTGCTCACGCTCGGTCCGCGCCTCGGCGAAGCGACGACCAACGGCTACACGCTGCTCGATATCCCGAAGACGAAACAGACGCTGGTGCATGTGCATCAGGGCGCGGAAGAACTGGGGCGCGTCTATGCGGCCGATCTGCCGATCGTCTCCGGCATGCCTGAACTCGCGGCGATGCTCGCAGAGCTGGAACCGTCGTCGTCCGGCAAGCTCGCCTGGGCGGGTGCCGCTGAAGAAGCGCATCGCGCGTATCTGGAATGGCGCAAGCCGCGTCCGGTTCCCGGCGACGTGCAGATGGGTGAAGTGATCCAGCAGTTGCGCGCACATTTGCCCGAGGACGCGATCGTCACCAACGGCGCGGGCAATTACGCGACGTGGCTGCATCGGCATTTCTCATATCGACACTTCCGTTCGCAGCTCGCACCGACGAGCGGCGCGATGGGCTACGGCGTGCCGGCGGCGCTCGCGGCAAAGTCGCTGTATCCGCAACGCGCGGTGGTCGCGCTCGCCGGCGACGGCTGCTTCATGATGGCCGCGCAGGAGCTGGCAACCGCGATGCAGTATGACCTGCGCGTGCTGTTCATCGTCGTCAACAACAGCCATTTCGGCACGATCCGCATGCATCAGGAGCGGCACTATCCGCATCGCGTGCATGGCACCGGTCTCACGAATCCGGACTTCGCGGCATTCGCCCGTTCGTTCGGTGCGCATGGCGAGACCGTTGAACGTACCGGGGATTTTCTGCCGGCGTTGCAGCGCGCGATCGAATCGCAGCTGCCGGCCGTGATCGAGATCCGGATGCCGCAGGAGGCGAGCACGCCCGCGGCGACGCTCGAAATGATTCGTGAGCAGGGGAGGAAGATGCGGGGGGAGTGAAATTGCGCCGCCGTCAATCAAAAAACCCCGCACAAGCGGGGTTTTTTGTGGCTTACGTGGTTCAGCAAGAAACTTACTTGCCGCCCACGCTTTGCAGCGTCGTCCACTTGCCGTCGACGACCTTGTACAGCGTAATACCGCCGTTCTTCAGATCGCCGCGCTCGTCGTACGCGAGGTTGGCCGTCGTGACGGCCGGCTTCGACGTCTTGGCGAGCACCGGCAGGTACTTGGCCGGATCGGTCGAGTTCGCGCTCTTCATCGCGGTGAACATCGCCATCGCGCCATCGAACGCGTACGGCGAGTACGTTTGCACGTCTTCGTTGAAGCGCGCCTTGTACTTTTCGACGTACGCCTTGCCGCCCGGCATTTCTTCGAGCGGCAGACCGGCGAGCGAAGCCACCGTGCCGTTCGCCGCGTCGCCGGCGAGCTTGATGAAGGTCGGCGTGTGGACCATTTCGCCGCCCATCAGCGGCGCCTTCACGCCGAGCTGCTTCATCTGCTTCACCATCGGTGCCGCTTGCGAATCCGCGCCGCCGTAATAGATCAGATCCGGGTTCGACGACTTCAGCTTGGTCAGGATCGACTTGAAGTCGACGGCCTTGTCGTTCGTGTATTCACGATCGACGATCGTCGCGCCGGCCGCCTTCGCTGCCTTTTCGAACTGATCCGCAAGACCCTGGCCGTAAGCGGTGCGATCGTCGACGATCGCGATCTTCTTCATGCCGAGGTTCTTCACCGCGAACGTGCCAGCGACCGAGCCTTGCTGCGTGTCGGACGTCATCATGCGGAAGGTGGTCTTGAAGCCCTGCTGCGTGTATTCCGGCGCGGTCGCCATCGCGATCTGCGGAATGCCCGCGTTCGCGTAGATGCGCGAGGCCGGAATCGTCGTGCCCGAGTTGAAGTGGCCGAGCATGCCCTTGATGCCGTCATCCACGAGCTTCTGCGCGACCGTCGTGCCGGTACGCGGGTCGGCCTGGTCGTCGGCCGAGTCGAGCACGATGCGAACCGGCTTGCCGCCGATCACCGGCTTGGTCGCGTTGAACTCTTCGACCGCGAGCGTGATGCCGTTCTGGAAGTCCTTGCCGTAGTGCGCCTGTGCGCCCGTCATCGGACCGGCGAAGCCGACCTTCACGTCTTCCGTCGATTGAGCGTTGGCCGTCCCCGCCAGCGACATAGCGGCAACCAGAGCTGCGCCTGCCAGCTGTTTCATTTTGTGTTGCATAGCTTCTCCTTGATACCAGGTGTGGATGAAGCGGTGTCGGGGTCGCCGTGCCCGCTTCCTTTCTATTGAAGAAATCGCCGAGGTTCGCTCAACCGATCGTCATCAAATTCGCATTACCGCCTGCCGCCGCGGTATTCACGCTGACCGAGCGCTCGGTCAGCAGACGCTCGAGCGCGTAGTCCTCGTCGCCGCTCGCGAGCGCCCGGGCCGCGACGCCCTGCACCGACACGATCGGCCCCGCGCGCTTCGCGACCTCTTTCACGAGCGTGAGCAGTTCGTCGCTGTCACCTTCGAACAGCACGGCGTCGAATGGCGCGTCGGCGCTCTTCTTCACGCTCGCATGCGCCTTCAGCGACGCCGGCAATTGCGAGACCAATTGTTCCCCCGCCGCGCCTTCGAACAACGCACGATTTCCCGTAGCCAGCACCGCCGCGAACTGCACGCGTGCGCCGCTCGCCGTCGATGCGATGCACAGCACCGTGCCGCGCGGGCCCAGCGTGTAGGTATTGCGCTCGCCGGTCGGCCCAGACAGTACCGCGGTTGCGCCCGCTGGCACATGCGACAGATAGCCGTCACAACGCGCGGCAAGCTGCGGCTCGCGCTCGTCGATCAGCCAATCGCGGAATGCGGTCAACGCGGCCGCCGGATTGTCGCCCTTTTCTGCTGCCTGCGCCGCCTGCGGCACTTCGACCACCAGCGCCTGCGCGAGCGACTTCGGCAAACCAGCCGGACGGGTCGCGAGCAGGCGCTGCAGATACAGCGCGCCGCCGGCCTTCGGCCCCGTACCCGACAGCCCTTCGCCGCCGAACGGCTGCACCCCGACCACCGCGCCGATCACGTTGCGGTTCACGTAGATGTTGCCCACGTGTGCGCGGCTGATCACGTGCGCGATCGTTTCGTCGATGCGCGTGTGAATGCCGAGCGTCAAACCGTAACCGGTCGCGCGAATCTGTTCGAGCAGCTTGTCGAGCTGGCTACGGCGATAGCGCACCACGTGCAGCACCGGGCCGAACACTTCGCGCTTCAGCTCGTCGATGCTGTCGAGTTCGATCAGCGTCGGCGGCACGAACGTGCCTTGCGTCGCGCCTTCCGGCAGCGGCAGTTGCTCGACCTTGCGGCCTTTGTCGCGCATCGCCGCGATGTGGGCGTCTATGCCGCGCTTGGCGTCGAGGTCGATCACCGGGCCGACGTCGGTCGACAGCCGGTCCGGGTTGCCGAGCGCGAGTTCGCGCATCGCGCCGGTCAGCATTTCGAGCGTGCGGTCCGCAACATCGTCCTGCAGACATAGAACGCGCAACGCCGAACACCGTTGACCAGCGGAGTCGAAAGACGATTGCAGCACGTCGGCGACGACCTGCTCGGCGAGCGCCGACGAGTCGACGATCATCGCGTTCTGGCCGCCGGTTTCGGCGATCAGGGGGATCGGTTTGCCATCCGGATCGAGCCGGCCGGACAGCGTCTTGTTGATCAGACGCGCGACTTCGGTCGAACCGGTGAACATCACCGCCCGCGTGCGCGGATCGGCGACCAGCGCGGCGCCGACCGTCTCGCCATTGCCCGGCAGCAGCTGCACCGCGCCCGCCGGCACGCCCGCTTCGCGCAGAATCCGCACCGCTTGAGCCGCGATCAGCGGCGTCTGCTCGGCTGGCTTCGCGAGCACCGTGTTGCCGGCCGCGAGCGCGGCGGCCACCTGGCCCATGAAAATCGCCAGCGGGAAATTCCACGGGCTGATACAGACCACCGGACCGAGCGGCCGATGCGTGTCGTTCGAAAACTCGTCGCGGATCTGCGTCGAGTAGTAGCGCAGGAAGTCGATCGCCTCGCGGATTTCCGCGACCGCGTTGGCGAGCGATTTGCCCGCTTCGCGCACCACGAGACCCATCAGCGTGTGCATCTGCGCTTCGAGCAGATCGGCGGCACGCGCGAGGCAATCGGCGCGCGCCTCGACCGGCGTCGCCTGCCAGATCGGCGCGGCGGCCACCGCATGGCCGAGCGCTGCGCTCACGTGCTCCGGCGTCGCTTCGACGACGGTGCCGACGAGATCACGATGGTCGGCCGGGTTGCGCACGTCACGCCCAGCACCGACGGCGATCTGGTTGTCTTCGAGCATCGGCGCGGCGCGCCATGGATGATGCGCGCTCGCGAGCAGCGCCGATGACAGCGACGCGAGCCGATGCTCGTTCGACAGATCCAGGCCCATCGAATTGAGCCGCTCGGCGCCGTACAGATTGCGCGGCAACGGAATGCGCGCGTGCGGCGCGCCGAGCGGCACAATCTTCGACGCTTCCTCGACCGGATCGGCGACCAGGTCCTTGATCGCGACGGATTCGTCGGCGATCCGATTCACGAACGAGGTATTCGCGCCGTTCTCGAGCAGCCGGCGCACGAGGTACGCGAGCAGCGTCTCATGCGTGCCGACCGGCGCGTACACGCGGCACGGGCGGTTCAGCTTGTCGCGGCCGGTGACTTCTTCGTACAGCGGTTCGCCCATGCCGTGCAGGCACTGGAACTCGTACTGGCCGGGGTAGTAGTTGTTGCCGGCGAGGTGATAGATCGCCGACAGCGTGTGCGCGTTGTGCGTCGCGAACTGCGGATAGACAGCATCGGGCGCGCCGAGCAGTTTTTTCGCGCAGGCGAGGTACGACACGTCGGTATAGACCTTGCGCGTATAGACCGGATAGCCTTCGAGGCCATCGACCTGCGCGCGCTTGATTTCCGTATCCCAGTACGCGCCCTTCACGAGCCGCACCATGATGCGGTGACGGCTGCGGCGAGCCAGATCGACGATGTAGTCGATCACGAACGGGCAGCGCTTCTGATACGCCTGCACGACGAAGCCGATGCCGTTCCAGCCTTGCAGCTCCGGATCGAAGCACAGCGCTTCGAGCAGATCGAGCGACAGTTCGAGGCGGTCGGCTTCTTCGGCGTCGATATTGAGGCCGATGTCGTAGCGGCGAGCGAGGATCGCGAGCGAACGCACGCGCGGCAGCAACTCGCTCATCGTGCGTTCCTGTTGCGCGCGCGAGTAGCGCGGATGCAGCGCCGACAGCTTGATCGAGATGCCGGGGCCTTCATAGATGCCGCGGCCGCCGGCGGCCTTGCCGATCGCGTGGATCGCCTGCTCGTACGACGCGTAGTAGCGCTGCGCGTCGGCCTCGGTGGTGGCCGCTTCGCCGAGCATGTCGTACGAATAGCGGAAACCGCGCGCCTCGTACTTGCGGCTGTTCGCGAGCGCTTCGGAAATGTTCTCGCCGGTGACGAACTGCTCGCCCATCAGGCGCATCGCCATGTCGACGCCCTTGCGGATCAGCGGCTCGCCGCCCTTGCCGATCAGCCGCGTCAGCGCCGACGACAGGCTCGTCTCGCTATTGGTCGTCACCAGCTTGCCGGTGATCATCAGACCCCAGGTCGCCGCGTTGACGAACAGCGACGGCGCCTGGCCGACATGCGATTTCCAGTCACCCTTGCTGATCTTGTCGCGGATCAGCGCGTCGCGGGTCGCCCGGTCGGGAATGCGCAGCAGCGCCTCGGCGAGGCACATCAGCGCGACGCCTTCCTGGCTTGACAGCGAAAATTCGTGAATCAGCCCCTCGACGCCGCCGCCCTTGCTCTTCGTGCGCAGCGTTTCGACGAGCTTGCCGGCCATCGCCTGCACGTCGCCCGCTAGGTTGGCCGGCAGACGCGCCTGGCCGAGCAGGAAGGGCACGCACTCGGGTTCCGGGCGGCGATACGCGGCGGTGATCGCCGCGCGCAGCACCGACTGCGGCTGCACGTTCTGCGCGAAATCGAGGAACGGATGCGACGCGCCATCTTCCTCGTTCTCGACCGCCGCGCCGTCGGCGAGATCGGCCGTGCCGGTTGCGCCCGACAGTTCGGCCGGCAACTGACCGTGCTCGATCTTTTCGAGGTAGGCGAAAATCGCCTGCTTGATCAACCAGTGCGGGGTGCGCTCGAGGCGGGTGGCGGCATCTTTGAGCCGGGAACGCAGGAGGTCGTCGACCTTGACGCCAAGGGTGGTGCTAGCCATGTTTCCTTCTTTGATACCGGGCGTGAGCCTGGCGAAAGACTAAAAGTTGGGCGAATCGTACGCCTACAAATAAAAAGGTGCAACCAATCCGACAGCTCGGTTGCACCGCGTCGCGAGCCTTATGCGGCGGGGGTTTCCGGGAGCTGAGCGAGAGCCGGGGCGGCGTGTTTTCGATCGGTACTTTCCCTGGCGTGATTCTTTTTGAAATAAGCCTTATCAAACGACTTCGCGCGCCGATATACAGAAGCACGACGATGGACGGCCCGAAACGTCGGTTTCAGGGCGCGCAGAAAAGATAAACGGGGTTCCCGAGGGTTGGTGTGATGGAAAAGTGGCTGGTAATACTGGGCATCTGGGTGATGTGCGCGGCCTGTGCGGTATTTTTCATTCGAGGCGCGACCAGAAGCTCGAATCAGCGCGAAGAGGAGCGCAAACAGGCAAGCGCGGCCTCGCGTGGATCGACGGGCGACACGCGAAACGCGCTGAACGACTGAGAGGCAGGGGAGCCCGCGCGACGGCTCATAGAGCCGGAAGCGCGCGGATGTGGGAATTTGCGATCCGATTGGCGCGCGGGGCGCTTGGCGCCTGAAGATCGCCGTTGGGTCAGCGCGGCCCCAGTGACGGCGCAGCCGACTCGAACTGCGCACAGACGTCACCGGGTGAAACCAGCTGGTCGTGCAGACGACACAGCCTGCTATCGGCAACGCTCGCGCCGAACCCCGAACTGAACGCGACAAGCCCGGGAATACGCTGCTCGAGCGCATCCCGGTCGCTCACGCGATGCCGGCATCCGGCACAGCATGGCACGTCCGCCGCGCCGCGGCGCTCTACGGCGCCCGCGCATGGGTTTGCGCCGACTCCACGAGCCATTGAAATCTTCACGGGCGTTATCCGAGGCTGTTCCAGTACGACGCGAACACGTGCGCGGACAGCGCATAGCCGATCGCGATATTGACCACGACACCCGCCGTGAACGCGAGGAACGGCTTCAGACCGGTCGCGGCAAGCGAGCGGAAGCGCGTCGTCAGACCGATGCTCAGGAAGCAGAAGGTGAACGCCCACGTGCGCAGCACCGTGATCGGCGCGACGAACTCCGGCGTGACGACCTTGCGGTAATCGGCGAGCGAATAATGGCTCGCGATCCACGTGACCAATGCCGACGCGATCACGAAACCGATCACGAACTTCGGGAAACGCGCCCAGATCTCACCGGCATTCGCGCGCGCGGTGACGCCGCTGTCCTGCGCTTCCCAACGCGTTGTCGCGACGATGGCGAGCACGAACGCCCAGATGCCGATCCAGATGTCGCGGCCGACCACCTTCATCAGCGTGAACGCCTGCAACGACGCTTCCGGCGCGCCGGCGATCGCGCCTCCCGCGTGTCGCGCGAAATCGCCATAGGCCTGGGCGGCGGCGATGCCAGCGGCGTCGGCGAATTCGGACGTGCCGATCCAGGCGCCGGCGACGGCCGTCGACAGTCCGAGCGAGCGCGACACGAACGGCAGCACGAAGATCATCACGACTGCCCACAGCACGACCAGCGTGATCGCGACCGACGCCTGCTCGCGCTTCGCCCGTACCGCGCCGGCAATCGCGATAGCTGCCGACACGCCGCACACTGCGCCGCCGACACCGAGCACGGCGGCAAAGCGCCGATCGAGCCCGAACGCCCGCGCAACGAGGAAGATCACGAAGAACGTCACCAACGACACGATGCTCGCCTGTACGACCGCAACCGGCCCGGCCCACACGAGCAGCGTGAATGGTAGCGTCGCGCCGAGCAGCACGATCCCGACCTTGATGTAAAACTCGACGCGCAACCCCGCCCCGAGCCACTGCGGCAGCGTGAAAAGGTTCGACACGAGCAGCCCCAAGGCGAGCGCAACCAGCGGCGGTTCGAGGTTGTACCTCGACGCGTCGACCCACGCGCCGAGCGTCAGGATCAGCGCGGAAGCGACGAATACGACGACGAACGCCGCGAGAAAAGCGCCGACGCGCTGCCTGAGCAGAGCGACGCTCGCGCCGAACAGCACCGCGAAGGTCGCGAACAGCGCGAGGTAGTTAGGTAAATGTTTGCCAATGTCCTGCGCAGCCTGTGAGACGCTCGACCATTTGGCCGGCGCGACGGCGAGCCACTTGATGCTGCTGCCCGACGCGAACAGCGCCCACGCAATCACGATCACGAGGAGGCCAACGCCAGCAGCGAGCCAATCTTCGGTCAGCGAAAAGCCGCTGCCTCGTGCGGTTTGCGCATCTTGTGTACCTTGCCGATGACCCGGTGCGGCGCCCGCCGGTGCGGGATGATGGGTGTCGCTCATTGCAGATGCCCCGAGAAAGTTGAGTGGTGTCGGCGAGAAGTAGTTGTTGTTTAGCCGCAAAATGCGCCGATTTGGCGAATATAGGCCAGCGCTATCACAAAGCGAAACGATCATTCGCTCTATGGATATGACTCAAAGAAGTAAGGCCGGCGTAACCTGGGCCGTGGCGTCAGATGTCGAGCGGATCGACTTCGAGATTCCAGCGCAGCACGCCCTTGAGCGCGCGCAACAGGGGCTGCCACGCGCGCAACGTGGCCTGCAGCGCAGCGCGCGACGCGCTTTCGATCAGCAGTTGCGCGCGATGCACATGCATCACCTTGACGATCGTGAGCGGCACAGCGTCGTAGACGGTGACGCGCTCGGCGGCCGGAATCTGCGCAAGCTCGGCGGCGGCCTGCTGCAGAAACGCGAGCGCCGCTTCGAGCGTGCGGCCTTCGGCGCGCAGCAGCGCCTGGTAGACGAACGGCGGCAGGTGCGCGTCACGTCGCTCCGCGAGCGTCGAGTTGGCGAAGCCGACGTAGTCGTGACGGCCAAGCGCGTGATACAGCGCGTGACGCGGATAGCGCGTCTGCACCAGCACTTCGCCCGGCAGGCCGGCACGGCCCGCGCGGCCGCTCACCTGCATCAGCTGCGCGAACAGGCGCTCGCTCGCGCGGAAATCATGCGAAAACAGCGCGGTATCGGCATTCAGCACGCCTACCAGCGACACGCGCTGGAAATCGTGTCCTTTCGCGATCATCTGGGTACCGACCAGAATATCGACCTCGCCCGCGTGCACGTCCGAGAATAACGCCTGCGCGCTGCCCTTGCGGCGCGTGCTGTCGGCATCGATACGCAGCACGCGGGCGCCCGGAACCGCGCTCGCGAGCGTTTCCTCGACGCGCTGCGTGCCGCGCCCGAGCGGTGCGATATCGACGTTGCCGCACTCCGGGCACGAACGCGGGATACGAGACTCCCAGCCGCAGTGATGGCAGCGCAGCGCGCGCTCGGGCTTGTGCAGCACGACGTAGGCGCTGCAGCGCGGACAACCGGCCACCCAGCCGCACGCGTCGCAGGCGAGTTGCGGCGCGTAGCCGCGACGGTTCAGGAACACAAGGCTCTGTTCGCCGCGTTCGAGCCGCGCCTTCATCGCGGCGATCAACGGACCCGACAAGCCTTCGATCGACGCCCGCCCGCGGCGGCGCTCGTCTTCGAGATCGATCAGGCGCACGGCCGGCAGCGCGGCGTCGGCGACGGCCCGGCGCGACAGCGTGAGCCGCTTGTAGCGGCCCTGATCGGCCTGCCACCAGCTCTCGAGCGACGGCGTCGCCGAGCCGAGCACGACCGGCACGCCGAGCTGCTTCGCCCGATAGATTGCGAGATCGCGCGCCGAATAGCGCAAGCCCTCCTGCTGCTTGTAGGCGGGATCGTGCTCTTCGTCGACGACGATGATCGCCAGCCGCGGCAGCGACGCGAGCACCGCGAGCCGCGTGCCGAGCACGATGCGCGCTCGGCCGGTGTGCGCGGCAAACCAGTTGCGGGCGCGCTCGCCTTCGGCGAGGCCGCTATGCAGCGTGACGATCGCGCTGGCGTCGAGCGCGGCGAAGCGGGCGCGGAACGCCGCCTCGAACTGCGGCGTCAGGTTGATCTCCGGCACTAGCACGAGCGCTTGCGCATCAGGCTTGGCGGCCAGAATCGCGGCAAGCGCGCGCAGGTACACCTCCGTCTTGCCGCTGCCCGTCACGCCGTGCAGCAGGAACGGCGCGAAGCCGCCGGCGTCGCGGATCGCTTCGACGGCACTCGCCTGCTCGTCGGTGAGGGTCGGCAGGACCGGCGCGGGTGCGTCCGGCAGCGCCGCCGCGGCGGGCACAGCGGCGGCATCGATCGCGTCGAGCGTCACCCAGCCAGCGGTCTGCCATGTGTCGAGTGTCGCCAGCGCCTTCGGATGCAGCGCGCGGGCGTCGGCGGCGAGCAGGAAGTCGGCTTGCGCGAGTGCTTGCGCGAGCGCTCGGAGCGCCGTCGCGCGGGCCGGCAACGCGTCAGGCAACGCCGTGCGGCCCTCGGCCGTCAACCGATAGCGCTCTTCCGGCGCGAACAGCCGCGACCAGCGCGACGCGTCGCGCAGCGCCTGCGGCAGCGCGGGCAATGCCACTTCGCCGAGACCGCGTTGATAGTAGTCCGCGGCGAACGCGGCGAGTGCAAGCCAATGTGCCGACACCGGCGGACACGACGAGCAGACCTTATCCACATCCCGCAGGCGTTCGGCGGGCACCTCGCTGTGGGCGGCCACTTCGCAGATCAGCCCCACCACGTGCCGTTTGCCGAACGGAACGCTGACGAGCGTGCCCACGACAGGCGCCTCGGATGTGCCGCAGCGATAGTCGAACAGGGTCGGCAGCGGATGATCGAGGGCGACGCGGACGAACACTTCGTTCACTCGGCGGGGCGCTGCGGACGAGCGGGCACGATGCCATATCGCGGCGCGGGGTGGCTCGCGCGGGACACGAACCCGTCGAAGTTAAAGTAAAACCTTAATTTCACCGCTAAGTTTTGGATTCGGCTGAACAATTGCGCTCGGCTCGTGGCCCTGTGGATAACTTTGTTGAGAACTTCGCTTCGACGGGCCGCAAACGGCGTGGCGACGGCCTTGTGTGGGATTCCGCACATTTCGTCCCGCTCCCCGCAAAGCCTTGCCCGACAAGGCTCAGATCAAATGAACCGAGTATGGGCAAGGGTCGGGCCACGATTCAACCCTCTACTGCGCCGCAGCGTGCGAAGTGTGCATAAGTCAACTCTTGACTTTCGTAAGACCACCATCTGACGGCCTCTTCGCGGAACTGCGGTCCTTAGACCCAGAGCCCAATTCGCTGCAACGCAACACGAAACGGTAACGATTACAGTCTCATGCGGGCGTATGTGCACCACTACGGATAGCGCGGCTGTGACGATGCACTTCGTCGACCAGCTCGGCAACATGCTCCGGTGGTGTGAACTGCGAAATGCCGTGACCCAGATTGAAAACGTGGCCGGGATGATTGCCGAAGCTGTCGAGCACCGCGCGCGCTTCCATGCGGATCGCGGCAGGCGGTGCAAACAGCACCGACGGATCGATGTTGCCCTGAAGAGCCACCTTGCCACCAACACGCTCGCGCGCCTTGCCGAGGTTCACGGTCCAGTCGAGGCCCACCGCGTCCACACCGCTCGCGGCGATGTCGTCAAGCCACAGGCCACCGCCCTTCGTGAAGGCGATCACGGGCACTTTTTCGCCATCGTGCTCGCGCTTCAGTTGACTGACCCCCTGCTCGATGTAGCGCAGCGAAAAGCGCTGATAGATGCCATCGGCGAGCGCTCCGCCCCATGTGTCGAAGATCATCACTGCCTGCGCGCCGGCTTCGATCTGCGCGTTCAGATATGCCGCGACCGAGCGCGCGTTGATGTCGAGAATCCGCTGAAGCAGATCGGGACGCGCGTACAGCATCGATTTGACCGTGCGAAAGTCCGCCGAGCCGCCGCCTTCGACCATGTAGCACGCGAGCGTCCACGGACTGCCCGAGAAGCCGATCAACGGTACGCGCTGCCGGCCTTGGGCGTCCTTCAGCGCCGTGCGGATTTCGCGCACGGCGTCGGTCACGTAGCGCAGTGTGGCGTCGATGTCGGGCACCGCGAGGCGCGCGACGTCGTCTTCAGTGCGCACCGGACGGGCAAATTTCGGCCCCTCACCGTTGACGAAATCGAGGCCGAGGCCCATCGCGTCAGGCACGGTCAGGATGTCGGAGAACAGGATCGCGGCGTCGAGCGGATACCGATCGAGCGGCTGCAGCGTGACTTCCGTCGCGAAAGCCGGATTCTTCGCAAGACCGAGGAAACTGCCCGCGCGCCCACGCGTGGCGTTGTATTCCGGCAGATAGCGGCCAGCTTGCCGCATCAGCCAGATCGGCGTGTAGTCGGTGGGCTGGCGCAGCAGCGCGCGCAGGAAAGTGTCGTTCAGGAGTTGATGGGCCACGTTGCGTGCGACTGGAGAGCTGAGGGCAAAGGAGCATTTTACCGGAGGCGGCCTCGGACATCGCGCATCGCGGGGCAATCGATGTTGCGACGGCGCGTCGTGGGAAGCGGGCGGAGTGCAGCTCGGGCGCACCTCACCAGCTGCCGTGCGCCACTGCGTGCACTGCTACGGGCTCGTTGTCTTCTGCTGCCCGGCTCGCCCTGGCTGAACGGCCGATGTTCAAGCCCGCGCTGCCAAGCTACTATCCCACAGCTTTCCCGATGAATTACACACTACACACCATAGGAGACTGGATGAAGAAGGCAGCACTCGCAATGCTCGGCGCGCTCGCCGGCGTCCTGATGCATGTCGGCATGGCCAACGCCCAAAGCGCCGCGGCCGCGCCGTCCCGGCTCGACGACATCATCAGCCGCGGCACGATACGCGCCTGCACTACCGGCGACTACAAGCCGTACTCGTTCTACAAAGGCGATGGCCAGTTCGAGGGCATCGATATCGACATGGCTGAGTCGCTCGCGAAGTCGCTAGGCGTGAAGGTCGAGTTCGTCAAGACGTCGTGGTCGAACCTGATGAACGACTTCGTCGCGAAGTGCGACATCGGCATCGGCGGTGTGTCGCCGACGCTCGAGCGCCAGAAGCATGCGTTCTTCACTCAGGCTTACATGGTCGACGGCAAGACGCCGATCGTCCGTTGCGACGATGTCAACAAATATCAGACGGTCGCGCAGATCGATCAACCGTCCACGCGAGTGATCGTCAACCCGGGCGGCACCAACGACAAGTTCGCGAAGCAATACTTCACGCACGCGAACGTGACGGTTTATCCGGACAACGTGACAATCTTCAAGCAGATTCTCGCCGGCAAGGCGGACGTGATGGTGACGGATGCGTCGGAAACGCTGCTGCAGCAGAAGCTCAATCCCGGCCTATGCTCGGTGCATCCGGACAAGCCGTTCCAGTACGGCGAGAAGGCATGGCTGCTGCCGCGCGGCGACGTCGCGTTCCAGCAATACGTCGATCAATGGCTGCACCTCGCTCGAGCGACCGGCGAGTATCAGGCCATTGCGGACAAGTGGTTGAAGTAAGCCGACCGTGTCCGTGGCAAGCCGTCAACTGCTAATTGGTTGCGGCAAGGGCGGCTTGTGCAGGGCTGAAGGTGTCGCATCGGCGAGATGTAACGAGGGGCGACGTTGTGCGGCTGTAATAACTGCCGGATCAGCGCTATAAGGCTGACATGCGCCCCTTTTTATTAGTGGCGGAAGCGCCATCGCGTCGCTGCATTGCAGCGTTGATTTTCGCCGACTTGCGAGATATTTCGGGGCAGGGTCGCAGTACCTGCTTCACAAGAAGTCCGTCGGTCAAAAGCTGCAGATGCAACCATTTCGCGCGGATGAGTGACCGAATTTCTACTGCGATGTACGCCACGAGTGGCATCAAACCTGCGGCTTGAATTGCGTCGCAGGTATCGGTAAATACTACCTTTCAACCGCTTTATTTTGGCAATAAATCCCGCAACGCCTTATCCGGCGGGCGTTACAACCTGAAACACTTTGTTACCGCCTTCGTAAGTTAATTCGCCCACAATGCCCTCAACGGTTTCAACACGGATGTGGCTGTGTGCGTGGTGTGAGCGGATACGATGCACTTGCCGGTCGGCGGTTGCCGAAGCCCTGTGAAGGGGGCATCCCTGCTGGGGCCGTAACCGACGCAGGGTCGTCGGCATGACCGTCCCATCATTGGTCTCCTCGCGCTAACCCCGTAGCGTGTGGTTTTTAGCGGGCTCCAGGCCCGCTTTTTTTTCGTCTGCTCAAACGTTTGCGCGCGACGAATCCTCGCCGCGCAACCACAGTCCTACTCCTCACCTGTTGCTGGTGTTGGCTGCGAAGCGTGCCGCGGCAGCGTCATGCCGTCTTGTCCTCCCTGAGTTTCAATTCGCTGATCATGCTTTCACGCATCACGAATTTTTGTACCTTGCCGGTCACGGTCATGGGCAGTTCGTCGACGAAGCGGATATAGCGCGGCACCTTGTAGTGCGCAATCTGTCCCTGGCAAAACTGCTGGATCTCTTCTGCCGTTGCCTGTTCGCCCGTCCGCAGCACGATCCACGCGCATACTTCTTCGCCGTACCTGGTATCCGGCACGCCGAAGACCTGCACGCTCTGGATCTTCGGGTGGCGGAACAGAAACTCCTCGATCTCGCGCGGATAGATGTTTTCGCCGCCGCGAATCAGCATGTCCTTCAGCCGGCCGACGATGTTGCAATAGCCTTCCGCGTCGAGCGTCGCCAGGTCGCCCGTATGCATCCAGCCGTCGACGATGCTCTCATGCGTCTTCGCTTCGTCGCCCCAGTAACCGAGCATCACCGAGTAGCCGCGCGTGCACAGCTCGCCGGTTTCGCCAACCGGGACGATATTGCCGAGCGGATCGACGATTTTCACTTCGAGGTGCGGCTGGATGCGCCCGACCGTCGTCGTGCGCTTGTCGAGCGGATCGGTCGTCGAGCTTTGGAACGAGACCGGGCTGGTTTCCGTCATGCCATAGGCGATGGTGATCTCGCTCAGGTGCATCTTCGAGACGACCTTCTTCATCGTCTCGATCGGACACGGCGAGCCCGCCATGATGCCGGTGCGGAGCCGCGAGAAGTCGTACGAGGCGAAGGTCGGATGGTCGAGTTCGGCGATGAACATCGTCGGCACGCCGTGCAGCGCGGTGCATTTTTCCTCGGCAGTCGCGGCGAGCGTCGCGGCCGGATCGAAGCCCTCGCCCGGGAACACCATGTTCGCCCCGACCGACACGCATGCGAGCACCGCTAGCACCATCCCGAAGCAGTGGTACAACGGCACTGGAATGCACAGGCCGTCCTGCTCGCCGAGCCGCATCGCCATCGCGATATAGCGCGCGTTGTTCACGACGTTGCGGTGCGTCAGCGTCGCGCCCTTCGGATTGCCCGTCGTGCCGCTGGTGAATTGGATGTTGATTGGTTCACGGCACGACAGCGTCGCGCCGATCGCATCGAGCCGGGCGGCGTCGAACGACGCACGGCCACGCTCGATCACGTCGGAAAAGCTCAGCATGCCTGGCGTCTCCGTGTCGCACATGCGGATCACGTAGCGCAGCTCCGGCAGCCGCGCGGCATGCAATTCGCCCGGCGGCTGCGTCGCGAGTTCGGGCGCAAGCTCCTGCAGCATCTCGAGGTACATCGACGTCTTGAAGCGCTCGGCGGTGATGATTGCCTTGCAACCGACCTTGTTCAGCGCATATTCGAGCTCCGCGAGGCGGTACGCCGGATTGATATTGACGAGGATCGCGCCGATACGCGCGGTCGCGAACTGCGTCAACAGCCACTCGACGCGGTTCGGTGACCAGATGCCGACACGATCGCCCTTCGCGATTCCGAGCGCAAGCAGCCCGGACGCGAGCACGTCCACTTCTTGCGCGAATTCGCTCCACGTCCAGCGAATGCGCTGCTCGCGAAACACCACGGCCGGTCGATCGGAAAAGCGCGCGGCGGTGTCGCGCAGAAACTCGCCGACGGTCGCTTCGCTCAACGGATTTTCAGTCGACCCGCGCACATACGACAGTCCATCCGCGGGTTCGATGAGCGCACCTTCACCCGAGCTATGCGTTGCCATGGTGTTGTCTCCGTGAGCGCAAGCGCGCTCTATTGAAATGAATTTGAAATCGATTGTGCACCCGCGAGTACCGGGCCGGCATCAAGTCTTACCCGCACCGCAGCGCGCCGACCGGCACCTATGTCTCCAACCTCGTGGATTTTGCCGACCTTTACGTAAACGTCAACCAGATATCAAAAAAAAGCAGCCGCGCGGGCTGCTTTCTTCTTCTACGTGCTGCTTTAGTGCTGGCCGCGCAGCTTGCGCAGACGCTGGATTGCCGCGAGCTGCGCCGTCGCGTATGCGAGCTCCGCCTGTGCGGTCGCGTACTCGAGGTTCGAGCCCGTGTTCTGCAGCGCCTCTTCCGCACGCTTGCGTGCGTCTTCGGCCTTAGCTTCGTCGAGATCCTTGCCGCGGATCGCGGTGTCGGCGAGAACCGTCACTGCGCCCGGCTGAACTTCGAGGATGCCGCCGGCGACGAAGACAAACTCTTCCTCGCCATTTTCAACTTCGATGCGCACCGCACCCGGACGGATCCGCGTGATGAGCGGCGTGTGGCCCGGCAGAATGCCGAGTTCACCCGCTTCGCCTGGCAGCGCGACGAACTTCGCCTGGCCCGAGAAGATTTCCTCTTCCGCGCTGACGACGTCTACTTTAATGGTTGCCATATGTGTCGACTCCTGTCGACGAGAGTTAGCGCTTTAGTGCTGACTCCCGTCCCATGCAAGGCGGGTTGAGCGTAATCAGAGACGCCGGCTTTGCGCAACACTACCGTCTTGGTAGTTGTGATGCTCGAGGCCCGCGCCCGCTTCGTTACACCCGACCTTTACTGGATCTTCTTGGCCTTTTCGAAGGCTTCGTCGATCGTGCCGACCATGTAGAACGCTTGCTCCGGCAGGTGATCGCACTCGCCTTCAACGATCATCTTGAAGCCACGGATCGTT
This sequence comes from Paraburkholderia sp. EG304, assembly GCF_046543485.1. Lineage (NCBI taxonomy): Bacteria > Pseudomonadati > Pseudomonadota > Betaproteobacteria > Burkholderiales > Burkholderiaceae > Paraburkholderia > Paraburkholderia sp. EG304. The sequence goes on from NZ_JBKGUA010000028.1 coordinate 50,692, forward strand.
TCCTTCAGCGGCACGTACTTGCCCGGCGAACCCGTAAACACTTCAGCGACGTGGAACGGCTGCGACAGGAAACGCTGGATCTTACGAGCGCGCGCGACGGCGAGCTTGTCTTCCGGTGCGAGTTCGTCCATGCCCAGAATCGCGATAATGTCGCGCAGTTCCTTGTAGCGTTGCAGCGTTTGCTGCACGCCGCGGGTGATCGAGTAGTGCTCTTCGCCGATCACGTGCGGGTCGATCTGACGCGAGGTCGAATCGAGCGGGTCCACCGCGGGGTAGATACCGAGCGAAGCGATGTCACGCGACAGCACGACGGTTGCGTCCAGGTGGCCAAAGGTCGTCGCCGGCGACGGGTCGGTCAAGTCGTCCGCAGGGACGTACACGGCCTGAACCGACGTGATCGAGCCAGTCTTGGTCGACGTAATACGCTCTTGCAGCTTACCCATTTCTTCAGCCAGCGTCGGCTGATAGCCCACTGCCGACGGCATACGGCCGAGCAGTGCCGACACTTCGGTACCGGCCAGCGTGAAGCGGTAGATGTTGTCGACGAAGAACAGCACGTCGAGGCCTTCGTCACGGAAGTGCTCGGCCATCGTCAGGCCGGTCAGCGCAACGCGCAGACGGTTGCCCGGCGGCTCGTTCATCTGGCCGTACACCAGCGCGACCTTGTCGAGAACGTTCGAGTCCTTCATTTCATGATAGAAGTCGTTCCCTTCGCGGGTACGCTCGCCCACACCGGCGAACACGGAGTAACCGCCGTGCTCCTTCGCGATGTTGTTGATCAGTTCCATCATGTTCACGGTCTTGCCCACACCGGCGCCACCGAACAGACCCACCTTGCCGCCCTTCGCGAACGGGCAGATCAGGTCGATAACCTTGATGCCGGTTTCGAGCAGCTCGGTCGACGGCGACAGTTGGTCGAATGCCGGAGCCTTCTGGTGGATCGCGCGCGTGGTTTCGCTCGAGATCGGGCCCGCTTCGTCGATCGGACGACCCAGCACGTCCATGATACGGCCGAGGGTCGGCTTGCCGACCGGCACGCTGATCGGGTTGCCCGTGTTCTTCACGATCGTGCCACGGCGCAGACCGTCCGAGGCGCCCAGACAGATGGTACGGACCACGCCGTCGCCCAGCTGCTGCTGGACTTCGAGCGTCAGCTCCGAACCTTCGAGAATGAGCGCGTCGTAAATCTTCGGCATGGATTCACGCGGAAATTCCACGTCGATCACCGCGCCGATGCACTGTACGATCTTGCCTTCTACCAAAGCAGTAGTACTCATCGCTTTTCCTTTAGATACTCAATTCTTCACTCGCGCAAAGGCGCAGTTTCTCCGATGGGCGCGCCGCTCGGGCGCACTCGCAACGACCCTGACCGAGGTCAGACGGCCGCCGCTCCACCGACGATTTCCGACAGTTCTTTCGTGATCGCGGCCTGGCGGCTCTTGTTGTAGACGAGCTGCAGATCGCTGATGACCGTCTTTGCGTTGTCCGAAGCGGCTTTCATCGCGACCATGCGGGCCGACTGCTCCGATGCCATGTTTTCCGCGACGGCCTGATAGACCAGCGCTTCGACATAACGCACCAGCAGTTCGTCCACCACTGCTTGCGCATCCGGCTCGTAGATGTAGTCCCACTGCGTGCTCGGCGTCGTACCGTCTTCTTCCGTGCGCTCGAACTGGTCCGCCGACAACGGCAGCAGCTGCTCGATCACCGGCTCCTGCTTCATCGTGTTGACGAAGCGCGTGTACGCGAGGTACACCGCCGAAATCTTGCCTTCCGAGAACAGGTCGAGCTGGACCTTCACCGCGCCGATCAGCTTTTCCAGATGCGGCGTATCGCCCAGTTGCACGACGTTCGACACGACCTTCGCCTGCAGACGGTTCAGGAAGCCCAGACCCTTGCTGCCAATCGCGGTTGCCTCGATCGTCTTGCCCTGGCTTTCCAGTTCCTTGAACTTCTGCAGCGACGCGCGCAGCACGTTGGTGTTCATCCCGCCGCACAGACCTTTATCGGTCGTGACGAGGATGATGCCGGCCGCCTTCGCGCCTTCGTTCGACACCATGAACGGGTGACGATACTCCGGGTTCGCACGGCTCATGTGCGCGGCGATGTCGCGGACCTTGTCGGCATACGGGCGAGCAGCGCGCATGCGCTCCTGAGCGCGGCGCATCTTCGATGCGGCCACCATCTCCATCGCTTTTGTGATCTTGCGCGTGTTTTGCACGCTCTTGATCTTGCCGCGAATTTCCTTCATTCCAGCCATTGCTTGCTCCTTGATCGAAGCAGCGCGGGAGCATTCGCATGCGGCCCGCGCCGCTTCAAGGTCCGTTTATGCCTTGCGGATCACTCGCGGATCAATAAGCGCCGGACTTCTTGAAGTCTTTGACGGCCGTGTGCAGCAGGCCTTCGTCGTCCTTCGAGAGTTCCTTGGTATCTTCGATACGCTTGACCAGGTCAGCATGGCTCGACTTCAGGTGATCGCGCAGGCCCTTCTCGAACGGCAGGACTTGAGCAACTTCGAGGTCGTCGAGATAGCCGTTGTTCGCCGCGAACAGCGATACAGCCAGTTCCCACACTTGCAGCGGCTGATACTGCGGCTGCTTCAGCAGTTCGGTCACGCGGCGGCCGCGCTCGAGCTGCTTGCGGGTCGCTTCATCGAGGTCCGATGCGAACTGCGCGAACGCTGCGAGTTCACGGTACTGCGCGAGGTCGGTACGGATACCGCCCGACAGCTTCTTCACGACCTTCGTCTGAGCCGCGCCACCCACGCGCGACACCGACACGCCAGCGTTAATTGCCGGACGGATACCTGCGTTGAAGAGGTCGGTTTCAAGGAAGATCTGGCCGTCCGTAATCGAGATCACGTTCGTCGGAACGAATGCGGTCACGTCGCCTGCCTGCGTTTCGATGACCGGCAGCGCCGTCAGCGAACCGCTCTTGCCCTTCACTTCGCCGTTGGTGAACTTCTCGACGTACTCTTCCGAGACGCGAGCAGCACGCTCGAGCAGACGCGAGTGCAGATAGAACACGTCACCCGGGTAAGCTTCACGGCCCGGCGGGCGGCGCAGCAGCAGGGAGATCTGACGGTATGCCCAAGCCTGCTTGGTCAAGTCGTCGTAAACGATCAGCGCGTCCTGGCCGCGATCGCGGAAGTACTCGCCCATCGTGCAGCCGGCGTACGGCGCGAGGTATTGCATCGCGGCCGAATCCGAAGCCGAAGCGGCGACGACGATCGTATATTCGAGCGCGCCCGATTCTTCGAGCTTGCGCACCACGTTCATGATCGACGAAGCCTTCTGGCCGATCGCGACGTAGATACAAACGAGGTTCTTGCCCTTCTGGTTGATGATCGCGTCGACGGCGACTGCGGTCTTGCCGCACTGACGGTCGCCGATGATCAGCTCACGCTGGCCACGGCCGATCGGCACCATCGAGTCGATCGACTTCAGACCGGTTTGGACCGGTTCCGAAACCGACTTACGCCAAATCACGCCCGGTGCAATCTTTTCGATTGCGTCGGTCATCTTCGCATTGAGCGGGCCCTTGCCGTCGATCGGGTTGCCGAGCGCGTCGACCACGCGGCCGAGCAGTTCCGGACCCACCGGCACCTCGAGAATGCGGCCCGTCGTCTTGACGATGTCGCCTTCCGAAATGTGTTCGTATTCACCCAGAATCACGGCGCCGACCGAGTCGCGCTCGAGGTTCAGTGCGAGACCGAAGGTGTTGCCCGGGAATTCGAGCATTTCGCCCTGCATCACTTCCGACAGACCGTGAATACGCACGATACCGTCGGTCACGGAGATCACGGTTCCCTGGTTGCGAACGTCTGCGCTCGCTTCAAGGCCCTGGATCCGGCTCTTGATCAGCTCGCTGATCTCAGAGGGATTGAGTTGCATTATTCGCTCCTGATAGTCAATTCTGTTGCGTGCCAGCCGCTAAAGCGCGAAGCGCTTCAGGCCGTCAGGGCCGTTTGCATCCTGGCGAGCCGCGCGCGGACCGAGGTATCGAGCACTTCGTCGCCGACCGTCACGCGTACGCCGCCGATCAGCGACTGATCGACTTCGACCGTCGGCTTCAGCTTGCGCTTGAACTTGCGTTCGAGGCTTGCGACGAGTTCGTTCAACTGCGCACCTTCGAGCGGGAATGCGCTGACGACCAGCACATCCGCCGCCCCTTCGCGGGCGTTCTTCAACTCTTCGAACTGCGAGGCGATTTCCGGCAGCAGCTGCAGGCGATGGTTGTCCACCAGCATCTGCACCAGATTCTTCGCTTGCGCGTTGTCCTTGAGCGGCGACTTGACCGCGGCCAGCAGCAGATCGCTAACCTGGGCGCGGCTCACTTTCGGGCTCGATGCGATCGACAGCACATCGGGCAGACGCGCAACCTGTGCCAGCTCCTGCACGAGCGTGGACCAGGCGGCGATGTCACCAGCTTCGGCCACGCCAAACAGCGCTTCCGCGTACGGACGGGCGATGGTTGCAAGTTCGGCCATGATCAGAGCTCGGCTTTCAGTTGATTCAGCAGGTCAGCGTGGGCTGCCTGGTCGACTTCGCGCTTCAGGATCTGTTCAGCGCCCTTCACAGCGAGTGCAGCGACTTCGCCACGCAGCGCTTCGCGCGCCTTCACGACTTGCTGCTCCGCGTCGGCCTTCGCCTGCGCGATGATGCGGGCGGCTTCCACCTGAGCCTGAGCCTTGATTTCGTCGGCGACTGCGACAGCGCGCTTTTCAGCGTCCGCGATGCGTTGCTGGCCATCGTTGCGAGCCTGAGCCAATTCCTGGTCGACGCGCTTATGAGCGGCTTCGAGTTCCTGCTTGCCCTTTTCCGCGGCGGACAGACCGTCGGCGATCTTCTTCGCGCGCTCGTCGAGAGCGTTGATCAGCGGCGGCCACACGAATTTCATCGTGAACCACGCGAGGATCAGGAACACGACCATTTGCGCAAACAGGGTTGCGTTGAGATTCACGGTGTTTCCTTAAACGTTGCTTGTTCGGAAAGTGAAACGGCAAGGCGCTCATCGATTCTGCTCGATCAGCGCCCCAGTACCCGTTCCGCCCTGCGCCTTTACCTGTTATAGCTCAGGCGCAAACCTCCGAGGAACCTCAGCCTGCCAGCTTCGAGAGCAGCGGGTTCGCGAACGCAAACAGCATTGCCACACCAACGCCAATTAGGAACGCCGCATCGATCAGACCAGCCAGCAGGAACATCTTGGTTTGCAGCGGGTTCATTAGTTCCGGCTGACGGGCACATGCTTCGATGTACTTGCCGCCCATCAGACCGATACCGATACAGGCGCCGATAGCACCCAGGCCGATGATGATGCCGATACCGATGGCGGTCAGACCCTGGATGTTGGCGATGAAAGCTTGCATGATCACTCCTTTGTGAAAAGTCTTTTAGAACTGGTTGGAACTGGGATTTAAAAAACTACGATTCTTTGCCGACAACGCAGGTTAGTGCGCGTCGTGTGCCTGGCCGATGTACACCAGCGTCAGCATCATGAAAATGAACGCCTGCAGCAGAACGATCAGGATGTGGAAGATTGACCACACTGTGCCGGCGACCACGTGGCCGATGAAGCCAAGCACCGTCGTGTCCGCGCCGAAGCTCCAGATGCTGCCGAGCAGGGCAATCAGCAGGAACAACAGTTCGCCCGCGTACATGTTGCCGAAGAGCCGCATGCCGAGCGAGACCGTCTTCGCGACGAACTCGATGATGTTCAGTGCCAGGTTCGGGATCCACAGCAGCGGATGCGCGCCGAACGGAGCGGACAGCAGTTCATGCACGAAGCCGCCAGCGCCCTTGATCTTGAAGTTGTAGTAAATCATCAGCACGAAAACGCCGAGGGCGATGCCGATCGTGCCGTTCAGGTCGGCGGTCGGTACGAGGCGGTGGTGCGGAATGACTTCGGAGAGGCCAAGCCAGCCAATCAAGCGGCCCGGCAGGTCGACGGGAATGAAGTCGAGCGAGTTCATCAGCGCGACCCAGACGAACACCGTCAGCGCAAGCGGCGCGATGAAGGTGCGTGAGCCGTGGATCATGGCCTTCGATTGATCCTCGACCATTTCGACCAGCATTTCGATCGCGCATTGGAAGCGGCCCGGCACGCCGGACGTTGCCTTGCGGGCTGCCAGATGCAGCACGAGGATCGTGACGAGACCGCACACGATCGACCAGAAAAGGGTGTCGAGATTCCACACATGGATGTCGAAAATCGACGTCTGGTGTGCGGTGGAAAAGTTCTGCAAGTGGTGCGCGATGTACTCGGACGGATCCATTGCGCGCGTGCCTTCGCTAGCTGCCATATCGTTAAAGCCACCCAAATTGTCGAAAATCGTTCGAGGCCGTTCCCGCCGTATTGCGGGAACGCGCCGGGTGCAGGCCCTGTCTCGTCCGCACACCCGTGCCAGCGCTAGGCGCCGGCCTTAAATTCTTTTTGCTGCTATTTTTTGTGCTGCTACCTTAGCGCCACGCCAAGGCGATCCAGTAAGTCTTCAACGCGATGAGGTAGGTCACCAGCAGCGGAATCCAACGTACGTCGTGATACCAGAAGGCGATTGCGACAAACATCGCAATCGTTGTCCCCATCTTTAGTGCTTCACCGATCATCCAGATCATCACGGTCTCGGCGCCGCCCAGCTTTTTCAATCGCGCCGCGAACAACGCACCCGGCACCCAGCAGATCGCCCCCCCCAGGAACGCTGACAGCGCAGCAGCGCCCGGCGGCTTGTAGAACAGCCACCACAACAGCGTTGCAACCAGGGACAAAACCATTTGCGCTGCGACGACCCTGAACGGCGTCACGCGCGATGGACGACCCACGCCGGGACCAAACAGCTTTTCCGCCTCGGCCCGCGTGAGCGGAACGATATTGTTATCTTCCTGCGCGTCATCCCACGCTTCGGCCGGATCGAACTGCCGACTGGCGGATGTCTCGGGTACGGAGCGTTCAGCGCGGTGTCTGTCGTCACCATTTTCCGGCGACAGATTCGACGTTTTAACCGCCATCGCAATGTTCCGAAAGTCTCGTTCAGCCCGCGAGTTTACGCAGCGCTTACGGGGTTGCCGTGCAATTAAATCCGGGCGATTGTAAGCGATAGTTGCAGGCAATTCAAGACTTTAGGCCAACCTATAACTGCGTGAAACGTGCCTTCACGATGCGGTAAAACGTATGCTAACGACACGAATCACGTCAAATGTAAGGTGGACGGGGGACCGCGAAACCCGAGTGGGTAGTCGCGTGGATCGAAGCTCTTTGGCAGGACGTTTCGACGCTCTGACGGACGTCTCGAAAATGCAACAAATGCCGCTTTTTTAAGGGCTAAACGGAACGGCTCTTCAATTGAACTGAGCCATTCTCGCCGCGGCTTTCATGATGATCAGCCGCTTTGCGATAGCGGCTCGTAAGGATGATTACCGCGTCGACGTCGAAGGTTTGAAACTAGGATTACTGATTATTTTTGCATCGGTTGTTTTGGAATCCACGATAGTTGCTGGCACTGAGTAATCCAACTCGCGGCAGTGCTCATGCACAGGCCGCCAGCCGTTTCCCCCCTTCGAGCGCCATTCTGCACTCAGACGTTCGCGTTCCCGCGCAAGCGAACAAGAATGCCTTCCAACGCATCGAGATCGCCAAAGTCCACCAGCACCTGGCCGCGACCGCGTCGGCCGAGCTTGATTTTCACTGTCGCCGACAACAGGTCCGACAGTTCCTCTTCTAGCCGTCGCGTGTCACGGCCGCCATCCGGGTTCGCGCGCGCCTTTACCGCCGGCGTCACCTTCGTGGTCATCGCGACCAGCTTTTCGGTCTCGCGCACAGACAGGCGCTTGTTGACTACCTGATTGGCCAGCGTGATCTGCGTCGCGGCATCGACCGCGAGCAGCGCACGAGCGTGACCCATGTCCAGATCGCCGGCAAGCAACATCGTCTGTACCGGCGTCGCGAGATTCAGCAGCCGCAGCAGGTTCGACACCGCGCTGCGCGAACGACCCACCGACTCTGCCGCCTGCTCATGCGTGAAATTGAATTCGTCGAGCAGGCGCTGGATGCCCTGCGCCTCTTCGAGCGGATTCAGATCCTCGCGCTGGATGTTTTCGATCAGCGCCATCGCCGCGGCGGCCTGATCGGGCACGTCCTTCACAAGCACCGGCACCTCATCGAGGCCCGCGAGTCGCGCCGCGCGAAAACGCCGCTCGCCCGCGATGATCTCGTAGCGATCCGCCGCGATCGGACGCACGAGAATCGGTTGCATCAGCCCTTGCGCGCGGATGCTCGCCGCGAGCTCCTGCAGCGCGCCTTCGTCCATGCGCGTACGCGGCTGGTATTTGCCGGCCTGCATCTTGCCGAGCGGCAGTACATTCGGCGCGCCGTCGATCACCGCTGCTTCAGTGATATCCGCGGTGCCGCCGAGCAATGCCTCCAGACCGCGGCCAAGTCCCTTCTTTCTTGCTACTGCGTTCATCGTTCTTCCTCGATCCGCTTAGGATGCCTGGGGCGCGTCATTCAGCGCGCGCACCCGCTCAATCATTTCGACGCCGAACTGCACGTACGCCTGCGCGCCTCGCGACGCCCTGTCGAACACCACACCGGGCAGCCCGTAGCTGGGCGCCTCGGCCAATCGCACATTGCGTGGAATCACTGCGTCGAACACCTTGTCGCCGAAGTGCTCTTTCAATTGATCCGAGACTTGCTGTTGCAACGTGATGCGCGGATCGAACATCACGCGCAGCAGACCGATCACCTTGAGGTCGCGATTCAGGTTCGCGTGCACCTGCTTGATCGTGTTGACGAGGTCGGACAGCCCTTCGAGCGCGAAGTATTCGCACTGCATCGGAATGACGACGCCGTGCGCGGCGCATAGTCCGTTGAGCGTTAGCAGCGATAGAGCCGGCGGGCAATCGATCAGCACGAAATCGTACTCGCCCTCGACCACGGCGAGCGCCGTCCTAAGTTGACGCTCGCGATTCTGCATGCTGACGAGCTCGACCTCGGCGCCCGCGAGCTCACGGTTCGCGGGCAGCACGTCGTATCCGACCGCCTCGGGTCGCACGCGCGCATCGGCCACGGACACGCTGTCCACGAGGACCTCATAGACCGTGTTCGTGCATTCGGCTTTGTCGATACCGCTGCCCATCGTGGCGTTGCCTTGCGGGTCCAGATCGATGAGAAGGACTCGCTGTCCCTGCGCTGCCAGGCTCGCGGCCAGATTGACTGCGGTGGTCGTCTTGCCGACACCGCCCTTCTGGTTCGCAACGCAGAAGATTTTTGCCATCGTTGGTGTGTCCCTTTTGCTGCTTGGATGAAGTGAAAATCGTTGAGGTTGCTTAGAGGCCGCGACGGCCGTTAGCCTTCGGTGTCCACTCGCACCTCGATCAGATGCCGCTCGGCGTCGAGCAACGGCACGTTCAGCCGGATGATCTGTTCCACGTGGGCACCCGCCGGTAGACGCGCGATTTCGGCATCCGGTCGCACGCCCTTCATCGCCCAGATCGCGCCCTGCTCCGCAACCAGATGACGGGCCAGTGTAACGAAATCCGTGAGGTCTGCGAATGCGCGCGAGACGATTACGTCGAACTTTGCCGGTACTTCGGCGCCAGGCTGCAGCGTCTCCACCCGGCCGGTCACGACCGACAGGTTCGCGAGACCCAGTTCGGCCTTCGCCTGCGCCTGAAATGCCGTCTTCTTATGGACGATGTCGTTCGTCGTGACGGTCCAATCGGGCAGCACGATCGCGAGCACGATGCCCGGCATGCCCCCGCCCGAGCCCACGTCGAGCACCGACGACGGTCCACGCGGCGCCAGGTGCGGCACGATCGACAGCGAATCGAGGATGTGCTGAATCAGCATCTGCCGTGGATCGCGGATTGCCGTCAGGTTGTAGACGTTGTTCCACTTCGCGAGCAGCGCGACGTAATCCAGTAGCTTGCGCTGCTGCGCGTCGCTGAGTTCGAGCCCGAGTTCACGGACGCCGTCCGCCAGCAATGATACCAACGCCTGCTGATCGCTTCCCCTTTGCGCTGCCGTCATTGCACCACCGGCGTGCTGTCGGCGCCGGGTTCGGCGGGTTTCGACGCGCGACGCCCGAGGCCGCGCTTCAGATGGACCATCAGCAGCGAGATCGCGGCAGGCGTGATGCCCGAAATACGCGACGCCTGGCCGATCGTCTCCGGCCGGAACTGCATTAACTTCTGGCGAGCTTCGAACGACAGTCCACGCACCTCGGTGTAGTCCAGCCCTTCTGGCAGACGGGTGTTCTCTTGGGCCTCGTTGCGTTCAATCTCGCCGGCCTGTCGGTCGATGTAGCCCTGATATTTGACGCCGATTTCGATCTGTTCCTTGATCTGCGCGAGCAGCACCGGGTCTTCCGCCAGTGCTTGGGGCGCGCCACAAGTGCCGTCACGCAGCGCGCAGACGCCGTCGTAGCTGACACCCGGACGACGCAGCAGGTCCGCGAGACTGTATTCGTGATCAATGGGCTTGCCGAGCAATGCGGTCGCTTCTTCCGCAGGCAACGTCTTAGGATTGACCCACGTTGAACGCAAGCGCTGTGTTTCACGTGAAACAGCATCACGTTTGCGACTGAAGGCGTCCCAGCGGGTGTCATCGACCACACCCAGTTCGCGCCCGATCTCCGTCAGCCGCATGTCCGCATTGTCTTCGCGCAAGCTCAGACGGTACTCTGCACGGCTAGTAAACATCCGGTACGGCTCGGACACCCCGCGCGTGACCAGATCGTCGACGAGCACGCCGAGGTAAGCCTGGTCGCGACGCGGGCACCATGCTTCCTTGCCTTGCACGAACAGACCGGCATTGATGCCGGCCAGAACGCCCTGCGCTGCCGCCTCTTCGTAGCCAGTCGTACCGTTGATCTGCCCCGCGAAGAACAGGCCACTGATCACCTTCGTTTCCAGCGATGCCTTCAGCCCACGCGGATCGAAATAGTCGTACTCGATCGCATAGCCGGGCCGCAGGATATGCGCATGCTCCAGACCGCGCATCGATCGGACCAGTTCGAGCTGCACGTCGAACGGCAGGCTCGTGGAAATCCCGTTGGGATAGAACTCGTTAGTGGTCAGACCTTCGGGCTCGAGATAGATCTGATGCGATTCCTTCGACGCAAACCGGTGAATCTTGTCCTCGATCGACGGACAATAGCGCGGCCCCACTCCCTCGATCACGCCCGTGTACATCGGCGAACGGTCGAGACCGCCGCGAATGATGTCATGTGTCCGTTGATTCGTATGCGTGACCCAGCACGGCACCTGGCGTGGGTGCTGCTCGACCCGCCCGAGGAACGAGAACACGGGCACCGGGTCCAGATCGCCCGGCTGCTCTTCGAGCTGCGAATAGTCGATCGTGCGGCCATCGATCCGCGGGGGCGTACCCGTCTTCAGCCGGCCCTGCGGCAGCTTCAGCTCTTTCAGCCGAGCCGACAGCGAGACCGCGGCGGGGTCCCCCGCGCGGCCGCCGGTGTAGTTATTCAAGCCGACGTGAATCTTGCCGTCGAGGAACGTGCCTGCCGTAAGCACCACCGCGCGCGACCGGAAACGAATGCCGACTTGCGTGACGGCGCCGACTACGCGGTCGCCCTCGACGATCAGATCGTCGACGGCCTGCTGGAACAGCCACAGATTCGGCTGATTCTCGAGGCGATGGCGGATCGCCGCCTTGTACAGCACGCGGTCGGCCTGAGCGCGCGTCGCGCGCACCGCCGGCCCTTTCGACGAATTCAGGATGCGGAACTGGATGCCGCTTTCGTCGGTGGCAGCCGCCATGGCGCCGCCAAGCGCATCGACTTCCTTGACCAGATGGCCTTTGCCGATGCCGCCAATCGACGGATTGCAGCTCATCTGACCGAGGGTCTCGATGTTATGGGTCAAAAGCAGCGTTTTATTGCCCATGCGCGCCGACGCCAAAGCGGCTTCGGTGCCGGCATGACCGCCGCCGACGACGATTACGTCAAATTCTGTGGGAAAAAGCATCGCGGGATCTCACGCCAGATCGTCGCGTGAGCCTTCAAAGGAAAATGTATGGGCGAATTATAACGGGTTAAGTTTCGGCCCGAATTTCGTCCGAATGGTGAAACAAGAAAAAAGCGGTGTGTTTCACGTGAAACACACCGCTTCGAAAGACAGCGATCGCCGAAAACGGTGCGCGCTTATGCGACTTTTTTAGCCAAGCCGAGATAGGTTTCGATCACCCGAGGATTTTGCGCGAGGTCGGTCGCCGGCCCTTCCAGCGCCAGCTCTCCGGTTTCCAGCACGTAGCCGTAGTCCGAGATTTGCAACGCAGCCCGCGCATTCTGCTCGATCAGCAGCGTCGCGACGCCCGTCTGCCGCAACGCGCTGATGATGTGGAAGATTTCCTTCACGATCAACGGCGCAAGACCGAGGCTCGGCTCGTCCAGCATCAGCAGATCGGGCTTGCCCATCAGCGCGCGGCCGACCGCGAGCATCTGCCGTTCGCCGCCCGAAAGCGTGCCCGCCGCCTGTTTGCGCCGCTCCTTCAGCCGCGGGAACAGTTCGAACACCGGTTCCAGTTGATCGAGAAAGTTGCGCTCCCCTGCCCGCTTGCGTCGGTAGGCGCCAAGCAGGAGATTGTCCTCAACGCTCATCGACGCGAACAACTCGCGCTTTTCCGGCACCAGGCACATACCAAGTGCGACCCGCCTTTCCACCGGCATCGCGCTGACGTCCTCTCCCTGATAGAAAACCGCGCCTTTCGCATGACCAGACGTCGGCAGCGCGCCCATGGTCGCATTCAGCAGCGTCGACTTCCCCGCTCCGTTCGGACCGATCACGGAGACGATCTGCCCCGCCCGCACCTTGATCGCCGCATTGTGCAGCGCCTCGACCTTGCCGTAACGGACCGACAGACGGTCCACTTCGAGAATCGGTCCCGCTGCCGCCACGCCGGTCGTTGTCGTGTTGTCCATCATTCCACCCCACCCAGATACGCTTCGAGCACCGCCGGATCCTGCTGCACTTCTTGCGGCAGGCCTTCAGCGATTCGCGTGCCAAACTCCATCACTACGAGCCGGTCCGTCAGATTCATCACGAAATCCATGTCGTGCTCGACGAGCAGCACACTCATCCCTTCCGCCTTCAGCTTGCGCAGCAGATCGGCGAGCTGCAGCTTTTCCTGATAGCGCAGACCAGCGGCCGGTTCGTCGAGCAATAGCAGAGTCGGATCGCAACACAGCGCGCGTGCAATTTCGAGAATCCGCTGTTGACCCAGCGCGAGGCTGCCCGCTTCGTCATACATATGCTGTTCGAGGCCGACCCGCCGAATCTGCCGAGCGGCTTCGGCCATCAACCGCGCCTCTTCCGAGCTGTTCAACCGCACGACACTGCGCCACACACCCGCATGGCCACGCAGATGCGCGCCAATTGCGACGTTCTCGAGCACGGTCATACCCGGAAGCAGCTTTACATGCTGGAAGGTCCGGCCGATGCCACGCTTGACGATTTCACGTGAACTGAGCGCATCGATGCGCTCGCCGCGGAACGTGATCGCGCCGCTCGTCGCCTGCAGCACGCCGGTCACCAGATTGAACGTGGTCGACTTACCCGCGCCGTTCGGTCCGATCAGCCCGAGGATCTGCCCCGCTTTGACTTCGAAGCTGACATCGTTCACCGCAACGAGGCCGCCGAACTGCTTGCGTGCCTTGTTCACCGTCAGGAGGTCTTCGCCTGCTTGCGGCTTGTTGCGCTGCGGCAGAGGGTCCGCGTGATCCGCGAGATGCGCCCGCGGGCCCCGCGGGAAGAAGCGCGCGACGAACGGCCAGACGCCCTGCCGCGCATACTGCAGCAACAGCACCATGATGATGCCGAACACGATCACTTCGAAGTTGCCATTCTCGCCGAGCAGTTTCGGCAGCAGCGTCTGCAGATAATCCTGCAGCACCGTCAGGATCGCCGCGCCGAGCACCGCGCCCCACACGTGCGAGACGCCACCCACCACCGCCATGAACAGAAACTCGATGCCGTGATTCAGCCCGAACGGCGTCGGATTCACCGCGCGCTGCAGGTGCGCGTACAGAAAGCCCGACACCGACGCCAGCACCGCCGCATAGACGAAGATCACGACGCGCATCCAGCCGGTGTTGACGCCCATTGCTTCCGCCATCAGACCGCCGCCCCGCAGCGCGCGAATTGCGCGACCCGGACGGCTATTAAGCAGATTCTGAACAGAAACGACTGCCCCGAGCACGACCACCCAGATCAGGTAGTAGATATGGCGGCCGGACTCGAGGTTGATCCCAAAAACATTCAGCACCGGGATGCCGTTGATGCCGTCGTACTTGCCGAGCATTTCCAGATTGCCGAACAGGTAGAACAGCGCGAGCCCCCACGCGATCGTGCCGAGCGGCAGGAAGTGGCCGGACAGGCGCATCGTCACCAGACCGAGCATCAGCGCGATCAGCGCTGTCACGATTACGCCGGCGATCAGTGCGAGCCACGGCGACACGCCGAAGTTCGTCGTCAGATACGCCGTTGCATAAGCGCCGATGCCGACGAACGCGGCCTGCCCGAAGCTCGTCATGCCGCCGATACCGGTCAACAGCACGAGGCCGATCGCAACGATCGAATAGAGACCGATGTAGTTCAGCAGCGTGACCCAGTACTCCGGCACATGAATCGGATGCGGCAGAACCGGCAAAGCGAACAGCACCACGAGGAACAACCAGAAGAACTTCTTTTGCATGATCCGTTTCATCGTGTCACTCCTCTTCCTCTTCGGCATGCGGGCTCGCAAGACTGCGCCACAGCAGCACCGGGATGATCAGCGTGAACACGATCACTTCCTTGTAAGCACTGGCCCAGAACGACGAATACGACTCCAGCAGACCGACCAGAATCGAGCCGGCCGCCGCGAGCGGATAGCTGACCAGACCGCCGATGATCGCGCCCACGAAGCCCTTCAAACCGATCAGAAAGCCCGAGTCGTAGTAGATCGTCGTGAGCGGCGCGACGAGGATGCCGCACAGCGCGCCGAGGCCCGCTGCAAGCGTGAACGCGAGGCGTCCCGCCTGCGTCGTGCCGATGCCGACGAGCCGTGCGCCGACCCGGTTCACGGACGTCGCGCGCAGCGCCTTGCCCGAGATCGAGCGATCGAAATACAGATACAGCGCACCGATCAGCACGACCGCGGTGCCGATCACCCACAGGCTCTGTCCGGAGATCGACAACGTGCCCACGTTGAATGTCGCATCGGAAAACGCGTTGGTGCGTGAGCCTTCGGCGCCGAACATCACGAGGCCGAGACCGACCATCGCGAAATGCACGGCCACCGCGACGATCAGCAGCAGCAGCGTGGCCGCCTCTGCGATCGGCTCATAGGCAAGGCGATAAACGAACGGACCCATCGGAATCACGATCAGCAGTGTCAGCGCGATCTGCACGATCATCGGCAGCGGCTGCAAAAAGATGCCGCGCGTGAGCGCGTAGACCGCGATCGGAAACAGCAGATACTTCCCTGCCAGCACAGGCAGCGTGCGCGCCGCATGACGACGCCGCTCGGCATGCCGCAAAACGGCCACCGTCTCGACGACGAAGCATGCTGCGCCCATCGCCATCAACAGCCAGCACGTGGCAGGAAACTTCTGCGTCTGCAGTGCGGCGAGCGTCAACGCGCCGTACGAAACGAACTCTCCTTGCGGGATGAAGATCACCCGCGTGACGGAGAACACCAGCACCAGCGCAAGCGCGAGCAGCGCGTAGATCGCGCCGGTCGTGATGCCGTCTTGCGCGAGGATCGCCGCAATTGATAGATCCATACTTCCTCGTCCTGAAGCGTCGAAATCGAAAAACCGGGAAACAGTCGTGACGGCGCGGCGCGTAGCCGGCCATCGATCTGCAATGTCTGAAAAGACGACCGCCGCGCCGGGTCACGGCGCGGCGGTCGATGCCATTTTCGTCGAACACAATGGCAATGCGGCGTCATACACCGCAGTTTGCGCGAGAGGCGCGTACCGCTAGTTGTTTTTGTAGATCGTCTTAGTCGTTCTGCAGCTTCCACTTGCCGTCGACGATCTGCACGATGACGCGCGCGCGTTGGTCGAGGCCGTTGTGGTCGTTCGCGGTGGTGTTCATGATGCCGTGCGACACCGGCAGTTCCTTGATGTTTTCGAGCGCGTTGCGCAGCGCCACGCGGAACTCGGGCGTGCCTGGCTGTGCGGTCTTCAGCGCGACCGGAATCGCAGCCTGCAACATCTGGCCGGCATCCCATGCGTGACCGCCGAAGGTCGCCACCGAACCCACGCCATAAGCCTTCTCATAGGCGTTCTTATAGGCTTCCGACGACTTCTTCACCGGGTTCGAATCCGGCAATTGATCGACGACGAGAATCGGACCAGCCGGCAGCAGTTCGCCTTCGCAATCCTTGCCGCATACCCGCAGGAAGTCGTTGTTCGCGACCCCGTGCGTCTGATAGATCTTGCCCTTGTAGCCACGCTCCTTGAGCGTCTTGGCCGGCAGCGCCGACGGCGTGCCCGAGCCCGCGATCAGCACCGCGTCGGGATTCGCGCCCATTGTCTTCAGCACCTGGCCCGTCACCGAAGCGTCGGTGCGGTTAAAGCGCTCGTTCGACACGATCTTCAGGTTGTGCGCTTTAGCCACGGCATCGAACGTCGTATTCCAGCTGTCGCCATAGGCGTCCGAGAAACCGATGAAGCCGACCGTCTTCACGCCGTGGTGCTGCATGTAATCGGCGATCGCGTCGGCCATCAGGCTGTCGTTCTGAGGCGGTTTGAACGCCCATGCGCGCTTCGCATCCATCGGCTGAATGATCGCTGCCGACGCCGCGAGCGAGATCACCGGCGTCTTGCCCTCAGCAGCCGGATCGAGCATCGCGAGCGAATTCGGCGTGACGGTCGAGCCGATGATCGCGTCGACGTGGTCTTCGTCGATCAGCTTGCGCGTGTTCTGCACGGCCTTGCTGGTGTCCGAACCGTCGTCGAGGATGATGTACTGCACGCTCTTGCCACCGATCTCCTTCGGCAACAACGCGATCGTGTTCTTCTCAGGAATTCCGAGCGACGCTGCCGGCCCCGTCGTCGACAACGTGACGCCGATCTTCACCTGCGCGAATGCCGCCCCCGCGCCGCACATCAGCGCCATCGCGATGCCGGTGCGTACCCAATGCCTTGTCTTTTTCATTGCGAGTCTCCAAACGCCTTCAAAAGCGCCTATCTATAAACCGGCTTGCATGGCCCGGTGTCTGAATCTAGTGAGCGAGTTCAGGTGTGCCAAGCATGGTTTTCCCTGCTCGGCGCGCACACCTTCCCCGCTTTGTCGGCTACCGCTCCTCTCGCGTCGCGCGAGTGCGCATTCGCGTCGTACGCCGCGTTTGTTTGCCGCGGCTTTATTTCCAACCGGACCTTCACAAACCACTAATATGTTAGTAGCTTGCGTTCTGCATTATCGACGGTCAAGAGAGCGTTTGCTAAATGCGGGTTTGTCCTGAAGCACCGAAACCACACTTTTGCGCGCTGCAGACACCTGGCCCGGGTAACAAAAAAAGACGCGTCAACTGCACGCGTCTTTTCGATGAGGTCTCGTGGCGCAGAGACTTCGCTCAGTCGCCGGCGAGCTTCCACTTGCCGTCGACGATCTGCACCATCACGCGCGCCCGCTGATCGAGACCGGCGTGGTCGTTCGCGCTCATGTTGAAGATGCCGTGTGACCCGGGCAAATCTTTCGTGCCTTCGACTGCGGCACGCAGCGCGTCGCGGAATGCCGGCGTGCCTGGTTGACCCTTCTTCAACGCGAGCGGGATCGCACGCTGCAGCACCAGACCCGCGTCCCACGCATGACCGCCGAACGTCGACACCGAACCCGCGCCGTACGCCGTTTCATATGCATGCTTGTACGCGAGCGCGCTCTTCTTCACCGGATTCGTCTCGGGTAGTTGCTCGGCGACCAGTAGCGGGCCGGCGGGCAGCCACGTGCCTTCGCAATCCTTGCCGCACACGCGCAGGAAGTCGTTGTTCGCGACGCCGTGCGTCTGATAGTACTTGCCCTTGTAGCCGCGCTCCTTCAGCGTTTTCTGCGGCAATGCGGCCGGCGTGCCCGCACCGGCGATCAGCACCGCGTCCGGGTTCTGCGACATCATCTTCAGCACCTGACCCGTGACCGACGCGTCGTTGCGCGCGAAGCGCTCGTTCGCGACGATCCGGATCTTCGCGAGGTCAGCGGCCTTGCTGAATTCCTTGAACCAGCTCTCGCCGTACGCGTCGGAAAAACCGATGAACGCGACCGTTTTCACGCCGTGATTGGCCATGTGCTGCGCGATCGCCGTGGCCATCAGAATGTCGTTTTGCGGCGTCTTGAAGACCCACGCGCGCTTCGCGTCCATCGGTTCGACGATGCCCGCAGCCGCGGCCAGGGAGATCATCGGCGTGGAGGTTTCTGACGCAATGTCGATCATGGCGAGCGAATTCGGCACGACGGTCGAGCCGATCAATGCATCGACGTGGTCTTCGCTAGTGAGCTTGCGGGCATTCTTGACCGCCTGAGTGGAATCGGTTGCGTCGTCGAGAACGATGTAGTCGATCTTCTGGCCCGCTACTTCCTTCGGCAGCAGCGCAATCGTGTTCTTTTCCGGAATACCGAGCGATGCGGCCGGCCCTGTTGCCGACACGGTGACGCCGATTTTCACATCCGCAAATGCATGGCCGCTCCATGCAGCCGAAACCCCTGTGGCGACCAATGCCGCGCTGATCCAACGCAATGCCGACTTCATCCTGCTCCTCTATTAAACCCGTTGTTCAATTGCAATTAAATCCACGGATTTAATTGCCAACCCAGTGGTCGGTGAATAGCGAGTTTAGCGGACGCACGCGCCGTGCTGCAGCCGTTTCGAAGGCTTGTGATGTTTAGCTGCAGCGGCTGCCGAGGAATAGAAAATGGCGCTCGAAATAAGCGGGAGATTGCATCAGGAAATTCGAAAAACACAAATAAAAAAGCGCTGTTGGATATCAATCCAACAGCGCTTTCTTCTGGGCACTTAGTGCCTCAATTGTCTCCTCGTTCTCCACCTGCAAATTCGTGGTGCATCAGAACTGGATGAAGATTAAACGACCACCCCTGCAGTCACAACTAGCAATTACCCTAGTGGTGCACTGCGGCACCGGATTGGGGCGCGCTGCGCGCATTTCGTCACACGGTTTGCCGCAGGTTCGCTCCAGTTCCCCGATCCACCGGACCTTCAGCCCAAGCCGCGATTACATCGGACGTCGAAGCAATCGCGTATCGCACTGCATCAAGCACGCGCCCTCCCGGCCGGCATCATACAGCCAATCTCAAGCCCGCAACGGTCGCACGCGCGCGACGATCTCGCCGACGATGCCGCGCCGGAACGCCAGCACACACGCGATGAAAATCAGCCCCGTGACGATCGTCACCGATTCGCCGAGCGAGCGGAACCAGTCGATGCCGGTCATCGACGCGAGCGCCGAGCCGATATCGCCGAGCCTGTCTTCGAGCGACACGATCAGTGCGGCGCCGAGCAGCGGCCCGAACAACGTGCCCATGCCGCCCACCAGCGTCATAAGGATCACGAGGCCGGACATCGTCCAATAGGCATCGCTCAGCGTTTCGAAGCCTTGCACGAGTACCTTCAGCGAGCCCGCGAGACCCGCGATGCCGGCCGACAGAATGAAGGCGAGCAGCTTGAAACGGTCGGTATCGTAGCCGAGCGACACCGCACGCGGCTCGTTTTCCTTGATCGCGACGAGCACCTGGCCGAACGGCGAATGCACGATCCGCACGATCAGCAGGAATGCCAGGACGATCACCGCGAGCACGACGAAATACAGCGCGACATCGGACGAAAGACTCAACAGGCCGAACAGATTCCCGCGCGGCACGCCTTGCAGACCGTCTTCGCCGTGCGTGAACGGCGCCTGCAGGAACACGAAGTAAACCATCTGCGCGAGCGCGAGCGTCACCATCGCAAAGTAGATGCCCTGACGGCGAATCGCGAAGAAGCCGACGACGAGGCCAAGCAGCGTCGCCGCCGCAGTGCCGCTCAGCACGCCGAGCTCAGGCGAAAAGCCGAGCGTCTGCATCGCATAGCCGGTCACGTAACCGGCCGACGCGAGAAACATCGCATGGCCGAAGGACAGCAAGCCCGTATAGCCGATCAGCAGATTGAAGGCGGCCGCGAACAGCGCGAAGCACAGCACCTTCATCACGAAGAGCGGATAGATGCCGAGCACCGGCACCGCGAGCAGCACGATCAGCAGCAGACCGTAGAGCACTTTTCTCTGCATCATTTTTCCCTGCCGAAAAGACCCGCCGGACGCACGAGCAACACGAGCGCCATGATCACGAAGACGACGGTCGCCGACGCCTCGGGGTAGTACACACGCGTGAGTCCTTCGATTACGCCGAGCATCAGCCCGGTCAGAATCGAGCCCATGATCGAGCCCATGCCGCCGATCACGACCACCGCGAATACAGTGATGATCATCGGCTGGCCCATCAGCGGCGAGACCTGAATCACCGGTGCGGCGAGCACGCCGGCAAACGCCGCGAGCGCGACGCCGAAGCCGTAGGTCAGCGTGATCATCAGCGGCACATTGATGCCGAATGCCTCGACGAGCTTCGGGTTTTCGGTACCCGCTCGCAGATACGCGCCAAGCCGTGTCTTCTCGATCACGAACCATGTCACGAAGCACACGATCAGCGACGCGACGACCACCCACGCGCGATAGTTCGGCAGATACATGAAGCCGAGATTGGTCGCGCCCGACAGCGCCGACGGCACGTCGTACGGCTGGCCCGACGAGCCGTAGATCGAATGGAACACGCCTTCGATCACGAGCGTGAGGCCGAACGTCAGCAACAGGCCATACAGATGATCGAGCTTGTAAAGCCAGCGCAGCATCGAGCGCTCGATCGCGACGCCGACGAGTCCGACGATCAGCGGCGCGAGCACGAGCATCACCCAGTACGGCAAATTGAAATACGAAAGCCCCATCCACGCGAGCATCGCGCCGAGCATGAATAGTGCGCCATGCGCGAAGTTGATCACGTTGAGCAGGCCGAAAATCACAGCCAGCCCGAGGCTCAGAATCGCGTAGAACGAGCCGTTCACGAGCCCGAGCAGAAGCTGGCTCAGCATCGCCGGCAGCGGAACGCCAAAGATGTCCATTGAAGCCCTTAGCCCTTCAAGCCATCGTCAAGGTGAGATCGGTAACGCACGATCCGGCCGGCACGCGGCGAGCGGCGACACTGCCCATCGCGTGCGGCATCTGAAACGGTTACCCGCCAGCGCGTATCGCTGCAGCGCCGGCGGTTCTCTCAGGTCTGCGCGGTCCTCGACCGCATCCTGCCCGTCCGCTATTACTTCCACAGCGCGCAGCGAGTCTGCGCCTTGGTCGTGAACGCCTGATCGCCCGGAATCGTCGCCATGATCTTGTAGTAGTCCCACGGCTCCTTAGATTCGGCCGGCGTCTTCACCTGCATCAGGTACATGTCGTGGATCATGCTGCCGTCCTGACGGATGTAGCCCTTCGCGTAGAAGTCGTCGATCTTGGTCTTGCGCAGCTGCGCCATCACCTTGTCCGGATCGGTCGAGCCGACTGCCTGCACCGCCTTCAGATAGTTCATCGCGGCCGAGTAATCGGCGGCCTGCAGGCTCGACGGCATCTTCTTCATCTTCTCGAAGTAGCGTTGCGACCACTTGCGGGTGTCGGCGTCCTTGTTCCAGTACCAGCTGTCGGTCAGCACGAGACCCTGCGTCGTTTCGAGACCGAGGCTGTGCACGTCGTTGATGAACATCAGCAGCGCAGCGAGCTTCATCGTCTTCGTGATGCCGAATTCCTTCGCGGCCTTGATCGAGTTGATCGTGTCCCCGCCCGCATTCGCGAGGCCGAGGATCTGCGCCTTCGACGCCTGCGCCTGCAACAGGAACGACGAGAAGTCCGACGCCGACAGCGGATGACGCACCGAGCCGAGCACCTGACCGCCATTCGCCTTCACGACGTCCGAGGTCGCTTTTTCGAGTGCCTTCCCGAACGCGTAGTCGGCGGTCAGGAAGTACCACGTCTTGCCACCCTGCTTCGTAACCGCCGAGCCCGTGCCGTTTGCGAGCGCGGTGGTGTCGTATGCGTAGTGGATCGTGTACGGCGTGCATTGCTCGTTGGTCAGCGTATCGGCGCCCGCGCCGACGTTGATGTAGACCTTGTGCTTCTCGCCCGCGACGGTGTTCGTCGACAGAGCGGTCGCCGAGTTGGTGCCGCCGATCACCACGTCGACGCCATCGCGGTCGAACCATTCGCGAGCGCGCGACGCCGCGATGTCCGCCTT
The DNA here is from genome assembly GCF_046543485.1 of Paraburkholderia sp. EG304. NCBI lineage: Bacteria > Pseudomonadati > Pseudomonadota > Betaproteobacteria > Burkholderiales > Burkholderiaceae > Paraburkholderia > Paraburkholderia sp. EG304. The sequence goes on from NZ_JBKGUA010000028.1 coordinate 73,005, forward strand.
GTTCTGGTGATCCGCGTACAGCACCGTGATCGGCTTGCCGTTGACCTTGCCGCCGAAGTCGGCGACTGCCATCCGGATCGCTTCAAGACCGCCCTGCCCGTCGATATCCGCGTACAGTCCCGACAGATCCGTGATGAAGCCGATCTTCACGGCATCGTCGGCCGCTTGCGCGCTGCCCAGCGTCAGTGCGGTGCCGGCGGCGACCGCGAAACAGAGTGAGGCGATTCGCGCGAGTGGATTCTTTTTCATGCATGTCTCCTGGTTCTTCGCTTGTGGTTATCAGAGGCAGTCGGGCGCGTGTGTGTCCCTTCTCTATACGCCCAGTAAATCGTGCAGCACCGGCATCTTGCCTTCGAGCTCGCTAGCCCCGAAATGCTCGACGATCATGCCGTGCTCCATCACATAGAAACGATCCGCGAGCGGCGCGGCGAAGCGGAAGTTCTGCTCGACCATCACGATCGTGTAGCCGCGCGCCTTCAACGTGATGATCATCCGCGCGAGCGCCTGCACGATCACGGGCGCGAGCCCTTCCGAGATTTCGTCGAGCAGCAGCAGATTCGCGCCGGTACGCAGAATTCGCGCGACCGCGAGCATCTGCTGTTCGCCGCCCGAGAGCCGCGTGCCCTGGCTCATGCGCCGCTCGTGCAGATTCGGGAACATCGCGTAGATTTCCTCGAGCGACATCATGTGCGCCTTATCGCCAACGGGCGGCGGCAGCAGCAGATTTTCCTCGCACGACAGGCTCGAAAAAATGCCGCGCTCTTCGGGGCAATAGCCGATGCCGCAATGCGCGATGCGATGCGTGGGCAGGCCGATCGTTTCGCGTCCGCCGATCCGGATCGAGCCGGTTCGGCGGCCCGTCAGGCCCATGATCGCGCGCAGCGTCGTGGTGCGGCCCGCACCATTGCGCCCGAGCAGCGTCACGACCTCGCCCCGGCCGACCGACAGATCGACGCCGTGCAGAATATGGGATTCCCCGTACCAGGCTTGCAGTCCCGCGATTTCCAGCGCGGGCGCGCCGCTTTTTGTTTCGTTCGCTTCGAGGCCTTCGCGCTCGACCGTCGTATTCATGCGTGGGCTCCGGCGAGCGCCGCGTCGGCGCTGCCCATGTAGGCTTGCATCACGAGCGGATTCTTCGACACTTCCGCGTAGCTGCCCTCGGCGAGCACTTCACCCCGTTGCAGCACGGTGATCGTGTCGGAGATACCGGCGATCACATTCATGTTGTGTTCGACCATCAGGATCGTGCGGCCCGCCGATACTTTTTTGATCAACGCGGTCACGCGGTCGACGTCCTCATGACCCATGCCTTGCGTCGGCTCGTCGAGCAGCATCAGTTCCGGCTCCATCGCGAGCGTGGTCGCGATTTCGAGTGCGCGCTTGCGGCCGTAGGCGAGCTCGACCGTCAACACATCGGCGAAATCGGTCAGGCCGACCTGAGTCAGCAGATCCATCGCGCGATCGTTCAGACGCCGCAGCGTACGCTCACTCTTCCAGAAGTGAAACGCGGTGCCGAGCGAGCGCTGCAACCCGATGCGCACGTTCTGCAATGCCGTCAGATGCGGAAATACCGCGGAAATCTGGAACGAACGGATGATGCCGCGCCGCGCGATCTGCGCCGGACGTTCGCCGGTGATATCGACCCCGTTGAAAACTATCTGCCCCGCGGTGGGTTCGAGAAATTTGGTGAGCAGATTGAAGCAGGTGGTCTTGCCCGCTCCATTGGGCCCGATCAGCGCATGGATCGAGCCACGGCGCACACGCAGGTTCACGCCGTTCACGGCGACAAAGCCTTTGAACTCGCGGGTGAGGCCGCGCGTTTCGAGAATCGTATCGCCGAGAATCATGTTCCCTTCCATACGCAGTAAGGCGAAGCACTACGATCTTTCCGCGCGAACTTCTGCGCGACTTGTTATGTTGGCGGCACCCCTTGCCGCTCGTTGGCGTGCTGCACCAATCCGGACGGTGATCCATGGCGCGGCACGCAGCATGGCTGCCATTGTCGCCCCAATGATGCAGCGCATTCATTGGGATTTGCACTTAGTGAACGAGGCCCGCGCCGTGCGCACCTGGCACGCGGTTAGCATGTTTCATGTATGCGGCGGAAAACATAACCGATCCGCTCAGTTTCCATCGCACGTTGAATGTCACACAGGCGACATCGACGCAGCCACACCCATTTGCGCTCCGATGCTGCCGCTCACACGCGCGCGACGATCCTCGCGGATCATGTCGCTCGCGCGTTCGGCGATCATCAGCGTCGGCGAATTGGTGTTGCCCGACGTTATGTTAGGCATCACCGATGCATCGACGACACGCAAGCCCTCAACTCCGATAACCCGTAGCCGGTTGTCGACGACCGCGGCGGGATCGTCGGTCGTGCCCATGCGGCAGGTGCCGACCGGATGGAAGATCGTCGTGCCGACCGCGCCCGCGGCCTGCTGCAATTCTTCTTCACTCTGATACTGCAGGCCCGGCAGAATCTCCCGCGGCTGATAGCGCGCGAGCGCGGGCGCCGCGACGATGCGGCGCGTCAGACGTAGCGCGTTCGCGGCGACGTGGCGGTCATAGTCGGTCGACAGATAGTTCGGCGCGATCAACGGTGGCGCGGAAGAATCGGCCGACGCAATATGAATGCTGCCGCGCGACGTCGGGCGCAGCTGACACACCGACGCCGTGAATGCATTGAAGCGATGCAACGGTTCGCCAAAGCGGTCGAGCGACAAAGGCTGCACGTGATACTCGAGATCGGGTCGCGACAGCGAGCGATCGTCGGCATCGGACTTCGCGAACGCGCCGAGTTGCGACGGCGACATCGACATCGGTCCGCTCTGAAACAACGCGTACTGCATGCCGATCATCAGCTTGCCCCACCAGTGCGCGGACATCGTATTCAACGTGCGCACGCCCTGCACCTGATACGCCATGCGCAGTTGCAGATGGTCCTGCAGATTTTCGCCGACGCCGCGCAGATCCTGAACGATCTCGATGCCGAGATTCTGCAGACGCGCACCATTGCCGACGCCGGACAATTCGAGCAGTTGCGGCGAGTTGACCGCGCCGGCGGAAAGGATCACTTCGCAACGCGCTTTGGCGAGATACTCGACGTCGCCGCCAGAATATTCGACTCCCCTGCAGCGGCGGCCGTCGAACACGACGCGCTGCGTGTGCGCACCGGTAATAACCGTGAGGTTCCCCCGCTTCAACGCGGGCCGCAAAAACGCCTTCGACGCATTCCAGCGAATGCCGCGCTTCTGGTTGACGTCGAAGTAGCCGACGCCGGTATTGTCGCCGCGATTGAAATCGTCGGTGGCGGGAATGCCGGTTTGCTGCGCGGCTTGCGCGAACTCTTCGAGGATCTTCCATTTGAGCCGCTGCTTCTCGACGCGCCAGGGTCCGCCTGCGCCGTGCGCTTCGTTGGCGCCGCCGTGGTGATCCTCGCTGCGCCTGAAGACCGGCAGCACCGCGTTCCATGACCACGTGCTGTCGTTGGTCACACGGGCCCATTCGTCGTAGTCTTCACGCTGACCGCGCATATAGATCATGCCGTTGATCGACGAACTCCCGCCGAGCACACGCCCGCGTGGGTAGGACAGCGCGCGGCCGTTCAGACCCGGCTCTGCCTGAGTCTTGTACAGCCAGTCCGTGCGCGGATTGCCGATGCAATACAGGTAGCCGACCGGCACATGAATCCAGTGATAGTCGTCTTTCCCACCGGCTTCCAGCAGCAGCACGCGGATGTCGGGATCTTCGGTGAGCCGGTTCGCCAGCACGCAGCCCGCAGTGCCCGCACCGACAATGATGTAGTCGAACTCGCCTTCGAGCCGCCGTGCGGCGCGAGGCGTACTGTCGGTATGACCCATCGTTCAGTCTCCTAAGCATTTTTCGCAGCGCAGGCGTGGAAGCTCGATCGCCTCCACGCTTACGCCGCGACGCGCTTTTATTCGCTTTTACTCTTTTGTTCGCGCGTTCGCCGACTTGACGCGGCGCAAAGCCGCCAGCTTATTTAGCGACCGGCATCGTGAATTCCGCGCCCTTCGCAATGCTGTCGGGCCAACGCTGCATGATGCTCTTGTAGCGGGTGTAGAACCGCACGCCTTCCTCGCCGTACGCGTGATGATCGCCGAACAGCGACTTCTTCCAGCCGCCGAACGAATGCCAGGCCATCGGCACCGGAATCGGCACGTTGATGCCGACCATGCCGATCTCGATCTGCCGGGAAAACGCGCGCGCGATGCCGCCGTCGGACGTGAACAGCGACACGCCGTTCGCAAACTGATTCGCGTTGATCAGCTCGACCGCCGAGGCAAAGTCTGGCACGCGCACGACGCACAGCACCGGCCCGAAGATTTCCTCGCGGTAGATCTTCATGTCAGGCGACACGTCGTCGAACAGCGTGCCGCCGAGGAAGAAGCCCTTCTCGTGTCCCACGACCTGATGAGCGCGTCCATCGACGACGAGCTTCGCGCCCGCGGCGACGCCAGCGTCGATATAGCCGACCACCTTGTCGCGATGCGCGCCGGTGACGAGCGGCCCCATCTCGGCCGCCGCTTCCATGCCGTTGAGGATCTTTAGGTTCTTCACGCGCGGCGTCAGACGCTCGATCAGCTCATCGGCGATATGACCCACCGCGACCGCCACCGAAATCGCCATGCAACGCTCGCCGGCCGAACCGTAGGCGGCGCCGATCAGTGCGTCGACGGCCTGATCGAGATCGGCGTCGGGCATCACGACGAGGTGATTCTTGGCCCCGCCCAACGCCTGCACGCGCTTGCCGTGCTTCGTGCCTTCCGTGTAGATGTATTCGGCGATCGGGGTCGAACCGACGAACGACAGCGCGCTCACCTCGGGATGCGCGAGCAGCGCATCCACCGCGACCTTGTCGCCGTGCACGACGTTGAACACGCCGTCCGGCAGGCCCGCTTCCTTGAGAAGTTCGGCGAGCCGGATCGATGCGGACGGATCGCGTTCGGACGGCTTGAGCACGAAGGTGTTGCCGCACGCGAGCGCGACCGGGAACATCCAGCACGGCACCATCATCGGGAAATTGAACGGCGTGATGCCGGCGACCACGCCGAGCGGCTGCCGCAGATTCCAGTTGTCGATGCCGCCGCCGATCTGATCGGTGAAATCAGTTTTCAGCAGATTCGGGATGCCGCACGCGAATTCGACGATCTCGATGCCGCGCATCACTTCGCCCTTGGCGTCGGAAAACACCTTGCCGTGCTCGCGCGTGATCAGTTCCGCGAGTTCGTCGTGATGGCGGTCGAGCAGTTCCTTGAACTTGAACAGCACCCGCGCGCGCTTGATCGGCGCGGTTTCGCTCCAGGCGGGAAACGCGCCTCTGGCCGCGGCAACAGCAGCGTCCACCTCGGCGACGCTCGCGAGCGGCACGCGTGCGCTGACGCTGCCGAGCGCCGGATTGAAGACGTCGCCGAAGCGCCCGCTCGTGCCGTCGACGGTCTTGCCGTTGATGAAATGGCCCAGCGCGTGTGCGCCCGCCGCGCTGCGTGCGGTGTCGTCCTGCGCGGTTGCGTCGGAATATGTCTCGCTCATCTCGTTCCTCTTTGCTGTGAAATCTTCCGCTTCGCGCTCGATACCGCGCGCCGAAGCATGCCCAACGCTCAGCGTACGGCGTCCACGAGCGACAAATCCAATGAGTAATGCTCAACTGCGCTATAAGCCGCGCTAATATCAGGATATGGATCTGACTCTGCTTAGGGCTTTCGTCACCGTCGCACGCGAGGGCAACCTCACGCGTGCCGCGGTGCAACTGCACCTGACCCAACCCGCCGTCAGCCTGCAAGTCAAACACTTGCAGGAGACGCTGGGCGTGACGCTGTTCACGCGGACTTCCCACGGGCTCGCGCTGACGCGCGACGGCCAGGCGCTGCTGCCGCACGCTGAACGCGCGCTGGGCGCGGCAGCCGACGTACAGCGCGCGGCGCAATCGCTGCGCCAGGAAGTGCGCGGGCGCCTGCGCATCGGCACCATTCTCGACCCCGAGTTTTTGCGTCTCGGCGGCTTCCTGAAGCAGCTCGTCGAGACCTGGCCGCAGATCGAAACCGCGCTGCGCCACGGCATGTCGGGCTGGGTGCGCGAACAGATTCGCGCAGGCGAACTCGACGTCGGCTATTACATCGGCCTGCCCTCCGACGACGACACCCGCGACGGCGCCACGTTTCACGCGGTCACGCTCACCCACTTCCAGTATCGCGTGCTCGCTCCTGCGGGCTGGAAAGATCGCGTGAAGGGTGCGCGGGACTGGTGCTCGCTCGCGGCGCTGCCGTGGATCTGGACGCCGCCGGCGTCCGCGCACAACCGGCTGCTGTCGCGCTGTTTCGGCGAGGCGGGCGTGAAACCGGTCAAGGTGGCAGAAGTTGACCAGGAGCCGTCGATGCTCGATCTGGTCAAGTCGGGCGTCGGTCTCACGCTCGCGCGCGACGCAACCGCAATCGCCGAGGCGCATGCGCACGCGCTGACGATCGTCGATGGCATCACCGTGCCGACGCAGCTGAGCTTCATCACGCTCGACGAGCGCAAAGACGAGCCGGCGATCGCGGCGGCCTTGAAGCTGATCGAACAGCAGTGGACGATCTGAGCGAGGACGGTCTGACGCGCTGCGATATGAGTCCCGCTAATGCCCGCCCTTCTCCCACCTACCGCCCGGGCTGAAACCACTTCGTCACGGAGTTTTTGCTAGATTGTCGGTTTGCGCTCGCGCAGCGCCCTCGTATCGCTTTCCGTTCCTTCGTCCTTCCCGGCGGCTTCTCCCCGGCAACACCAGCAGCAGCCCCCGGAACCCGTCGATCACTCCGGCCATTTACAGGAGCCCACATGGCACGCAACATCGAAATCAAAGCCCGCGCCCAGCATTTCGACCAACTTCGCGAGCGCGCCGCGCAGCTCGCGACGGACGCGCCGCTGATCTTTCGCCAGCAGGACTTTTTTTACGACGTGCCGCGCGGCCGCCTGAAGCTGCGCCAGTTCGACGACGGCACGCCAGCCGAGTTGATCTTCTACCAGCGCGACGACCGCGACGGCCCGAAGGCGTCGTACTACACGCGCAGTCCGGTCACGAATCCCGAAGCGATGCATGCGCTGCTCGCGACCGCGCTGACCACCCGCGGCATCGTCTCGAAAGAGCGTCACGTGTATCTGAGCGGGCGCACTCGGATTCATCTCGATCGCGTCGACGGTCTCGGCGATTTCATCGAACTCGAAGTGGTGCTCGCGCAGGACGACGACGAAGAAGGCGGCCACGCCGAAGCGGAAGCGCTGTTCAAGAGCCTCGGCGTATCCGAAGCGGATCTGGTGCCGGTCGCGTATGTCGATCTGCTGAATGCCGACGACGAGCCTAAGCGAGCAGCATAAAGATCGCGTTTCTGTAGGGGCCGCGGCGCGACTCGCGCGGCTCCCTCTTCCTGCCCTCGACACCGCCGGCAACCGCCTCAAACCTTCAAACCGGTGCCGCCCCCGGCGCCAGATGCCCCAGCGGCAACGGCCCGTTGCGTTTGAACGTGGTCAGCACGATATTCGAGCGCACGCTATCGACACCCGGCACGCGCATCAGCTTCTTCATCACGAAAGTCGACAGGTAATTCAGATCGGGCGCGACGATGCGCAGCAGATAGTCCGCATCGCCGACGACCGCGTGACATTCCAGCACTTCGGGCAGCACGTCGATCTGCTGCTGAAACTGCTCGATGATCGAATCGCCGTGATGCTTCAGCTTCAGGCTCGTGAAAGCGGTGACGCCGAGGCCGAGCTTTTCGGGCCGCAGCACGACGCGATAGCCATCCACCACGCCGACCTGTTCCAGCCGCTGCAGGCGTCGCCCGATCTGCGACGGCGACAGCGGCACCTGCTCTGCCAGTTGCTGATGCGTGGCGCGGCCAAAGCGCTGCAGCACGTCGAGCAGCGCGAGATCGAAGTGGTCGAGTTCAAGCATGGTGATATCCCGCATCAATTGGCCAGTTAATGCACAATTATGGCATACGTCTGCGTTTTCACGCCCATCTTGCGCCCCTTCCGCATCCGCTCCGCTCTACACTCGCATACATCGATTTCCTGCGCTTTCCTCTGTTAAAGCTTCGTTATGTCCGCCGCCAGCACCGCCAAACTCAAAGAACAGTTCGACGCATGTCTCGAGACCCACGCCGACTTTACGATCGACCAGCCGCTCGAGCGCTACGGCACGGTCGACCATGCGGTCTGGCAACAGTTGTACGCGCGCCAAACGGCCTTGCTCGAAGGCCGTGCCTGCGATGAATTCCTCGCGGGCGTCGAACGTATCGGCCTGCCGTCCGAGCGCGTGCCGTCTTTCGACGACGTCAACGCGAAGCTCACGCCCGCAACCGGCTGGCGCCTCGTCGCCGTGCCCGGCCTCGTGCCGGATCAGGTGTTTTTCGAGCACCTGGCGAATCGCCGCTTTCCAGTCACGTGGTGGATGCGCCGCCCCGACCAGCTCGACTATCTGCAGGAGCCCGACTGCTTTCACGATCTGTTCGGCCATGTGCCGCTATTGATCAACCCGGTGTTTGCTGACTACATGCACGCGTACGGCCGCGCCGCGCTCGCTGCCAACGAAGCGGGCGCACTGCCGCTGCTCGCGCGGCTCTATTGGTACACAGTGGAGTTCGGGCTGATCCGCGATGCCGCGAGTCCGAACGGCGTGAAGATCTACGGTGCCGGCATCGTCTCGAGCAAGGCCGAGACAGTATACAGCCAGCAAAGCGCTGCGCCGAACCGGCTTGGCTTCGCGCTGGAACGGGTGATGAGCACGCGTTATCGCATCGATACGTTCCAGCAAACCTACTTCGTCATCGATGACTTCGCGCAACTGTTCCGCGTCGCACAATCCGACTTCGCGCCGCTGCTGACGAAGCTCGCCAATGCACCGGCCTACGCAGCGGGCGACGTACTCGATGGCGACCGCGTGATCTCGCGCGGAACCCGCGAGGGATGGCAAACCAGCGGCGACGTTTGAACGCCAAGCCGCCTTAGACCGACCCGCCCTCGCCCGGCGCGCGGCGAGCGTTGCGCAACCGTGAAAAAATAACGGTTTCGCCCGCCCGCCGGCGAGCGTGTTTGACCAACGAGGTAACACCATGATTCAGAAGCTGACTTCCGCCGAGCGCACCCAGCAACTGGCGAAACTGCCTCGCTGGGAAAGCGTGGCGCAGCGTGACGCGATTCGCCGCACCTTTGAATTCGCCGACTTCAACGAGGCGTTCGGCTTCATGACACGCGTGGCGATCAAGGCGCAGGAAATGGATCATCACCCGGAGTGGTTCAACGTGTACAACAAGGTCGATATCACGCTCTCCACCCATGAAGCGAACGGCGTGACCGAACGCGACATCGCGCTCGCGACATTCATCGACAGTGTTACTACGTAATACAAATAATTACGGGCCCTGACGCGCGTTTATATACAACTCGCCGCGTAATCGGTCCACAATGAAAGGACAATGCAGGCAATACCCTGGGCAAACCTTCAGTTCTACAGGCTATTCTTAAGTTGAACGTAAGCTTCCCAGGCCTGCCTTGCAATCGGGTCAAAACGATCGAGTGATAGCGACTGCTGACGCTGTACAATCAGCAGCGCATACGGCTTGGAGAGCGCGCTTGCCTCCTTGCACAGAACGTGTTCGTCGCCGCTCGAAGGTGAGCGGGCGCGCCAGAAGTTGATCGCGGCTTCCAGTTCGTGAATGCTGATCTCGGACATGACTTCGTGATGACTGGCACGGCGCTTCGAGTCGGCTCGACAGCTGCTTCGTGGGGCCTCTGCCGCCGCGTCGCACGCTGGCTGTGTTGCAGGCGCCCCGGCGAACCGCTTGCCAAAACGCCTAAACCCATTGTACTTGAGCGAAATCCATGCGACTCCTTCTGATCGAAGATGACCGCCCCATCGCACGCGGCATCCAAAGCAGTCTCGAACAAGCCGGCTTCACCGTCGACATGGTCCATGACGGCATCTTTGCCGAACAGGCCCTCACGCAAAACCGCCACGAACTCGTGATCCTCGATCTGGGTCTGCCGGGCATCGACGGCATGACACTGCTGTCGCGTTTCCGCCAGAGCAACCGTCACACGCCGGTGATCATCCTGACCGCGCGCGACGAACTGAACGACCGCGTGCAAGGCCTGAACTCGGGCGCGGACGACTACATGCTGAAACCGTTCGAACCGGCTGAGCTCGAAGCGCGTATTCGCGCGGTGATGCGCCGCAGCGGTCCGCACGGCGACATGCCGCGTCCGGAAGTGTCACTGGGCGGTGTGCGGCTGTCGGGCGTCGACCGCCGCATCTTCAACGACGACAAACCGCTCGAACTGTCGCCGCGCGAATTCGCAGTGCTCGAAATGCTGCTGCTGCGTCATGGCCGCGTCGTCAGCAAGGCGCAACTGCAGGATCACCTGACGCACTTCGGCGGCGATCTCGGCGATACCGCGATCGAAGTCTACGTGCACCGTGTGCGCAAGAAGCTCGAAAACTGCCGTGTCGAAATCGTCACCGTGCGTGGCTTTGGCTATCTGTTGCAGGAAATCCGCCAGGCCGCATGACCGTCGTGAAGGCCGCGCATTGCGTCGCGGCCTAACGGCGCCGCGCCGGCGCCGCGCATCGGCTGTGCCCGCTGCGCGTCGGGCCGGACCCCGGACTGTCTCAAGGCGCTTCGCGCCGTTGCTACCGCAGTTTCCACCGCAGTCACAACTTTCCCGCGCCTACGATCATGCACCAGCCGGCCGCCAATAGTCTGCGCCGCACGCTGCTGCGGCGCCTCGCTGCTCCCCTGTCGTTGCTCGCGCTGATGAGCGGCCTGATCGCCTACTGGCTCGCCTGGCAGTACACGCAGCACGTGGTCGATCGTTCGCTCGCGGACCTCGCGACCGCGATCTCCAAACAGATCCAGATTGCCGGACCGGAAGCGCCGATCACGGTGCCGCCGCTCGCGCAAGCGATGTTCTCCGACCCGGTCGAACATCTGGTCTACCGGATCAGCACCGGTGACAGCGAAATCGCCGGCGACCATAATCTGCCGCTGCAAGGCACCAACGTGCGCCGCATGCATTACGCGTACGTATTCGAGACGCAGCACGAAGGCGTGACCGTGCGGGTCGCTCAGGTGCGCGTCGACCAGCCGAGCGGCAATCCGATCGTCGTCGAAGTCGGGCAGCCCGTGCATCACCGCTACCGCATCGCCGCGGAGTTCCTGATCGCGATCATGATGCCGTTGCTGCTGCTGCTGCTCGCCGGCTGGGTGATCGTGTGGCGCGTCGTCAATCAGCAGCTCAATCCGCTGACCGCGCTCGCCGATTCGCTGAACCGGCAAACGCACACGTCGCTCGAGCCGGTCGACGAAACCTATGTGCCGGTCGAGATCCGTCCGCTGACCGGCGCGCTGAACGCGCTGCTCGATCGTCTGAAAGCCGCCCTCGATGCGCAACGCAAATTCATCGCCGATGCCGCGCATCAGCTGCGCACGCCGCTCACCGCGGTGAAGCTGCATGCGGAGCAGGCGGTCGTCGCGCGTGATCCGCAGCAGACGCTCGCCGCCGTGCACGAACTGCGCGCCGCGGCCGATCGCGCGGTGCGGCTGTCGAATCAATTGCTGTCGCTCGCGCGCGCCGAGCCGGGCGAACAGGCGGCCCGCTTCGTCAATGTCGACATGGCCGCGCTCGCCTTCGACACGGGCGCCGAATGGGTGCCGCGCGCGCTAGCGGTACACGTGGACCTCGGCTTCCAGCGCCTCGACGATCCGTCGAACGACGACCCGTTGATGGCGCGCGGCAACCCGGTACTGCTGCACGAAGTGATCGCAAATCTGCTCGATAACGCGCTGAAATATGTGCCACCTTCGCGGGCCGACGGCGGACGCATCACGGTGACGGTTTCGCAGACCCTGATCGACGATCTGCGCATGGCCGAGATCATCGTCGAAGACAACGGGCCTGGCGTGCCGCGTTCGCAGCAGGCGGACCTGTTCAAGCGGTTCTTCCGCGGCGACGGGCAGGCCGAGGCGGGGGTCGACAGCGGCGCGGGTCTGGGCCTTGCGATCGTCCACGACATCATGGTGCTGCATCACGGCAGCGTGCATTACGAGGACGCGCCGGAGGGTGGCGCACGCTTTATCGTGCGGATTCCGTTGCTGCCGCCCAGTGCGTCGGCAGACGCAGCCACCGCCAGCGATGCCAACGAGCGACGCGCCACGAAAAAACCGGCGCACTCGGCGCCGGTCGATTTGTAGAAGGTTTGCCGGGCTGCCGCGGCAGCGTTCGCCTTGGCGCTTCGATCAGCGCAGACAGCTAACGCCGCGCGCCGGCGCGTGGCTCATTTCTGGCTCATTTCTTCTTCGATTTCTTCGCAGATTTGCTGGACTTTTCCGGCTTGTCGGCGCCTTTTGCCGACTTGCCGCCGCCCTTGCCCTTTTGCGGCGGCGCCAGCATCGTGCCGCGGCACTTACGCGCGCCGCAACGGCATTCGTATTCCTTTTTCAGCTTCTTCGTCTGCCGCGCGTCGATCACGAGGCCATAGTCGTAAAAGACTTCCTCGCCCTCCGCAATATCGCGCAGCGCATGCACGTACACGTGTCCGTCGATTTCCTCGGCTTCGCAGTTCGGCGCGCATGAATGATTGATCCAGCGCGCGCTATTGCCGTTCACCTTGCCGTCGATAACCTTGCCGTTATCCAGCGCGAAATAAAACGTGTGATTCGGTTCAGCCGGATTATGCGGATGACGGCGCAACGCTTCTTTCCAGGTAATCCGCTCGCCCTTGTATTCGATCAGTCGTTCGCCCGCCGCGATCGGTTCGAGAGCAAACACGCCTTTGCCGTGCACACCCGAACGGCGCACGGCGATCCTGCGTGAATTCATTGAATGAATCCTTGTGAAGAACTGGAGAATCAAGTCTGGCAATCGTCAGGCGCGTCTCGCGCGCGGCTTTTTCTGACGCGAATAGCAAACGCGGCGCCCTGCGAGCGCCGCGTCGACTTGCGACGCGCATCGCGCCACAACCGGCATCCTACACGCTGTGGACGGCTTCCTTCAACCGTCAGCCGATGCGTGTGTTCAACGTGCGACGAGCGTCACCGTTGACCGAACGTAATGTCGCCGAACAGCGCTTTCTGGTCGCGCGGCTGTGAACGCCAGTACTGCGGCGGCGCTTCGACGGTCGCGCCGAGGTTGGCGGCGGCATGCCACGGCCAGCGCGGGTTATAGAGCAGCGCGCGAGCCAGCGCGATCAGGTCGGCATCGCCCGCTTCGATCAGCTGCTCGGCGTGCAGCGGATCGGTGATGAGCCCGACGCCGATCGTCGCCAGACCGGTTGCGTGCTTGACCGCCTTCGCGAACGGAATCTGATAGCCCGGCTCCAGCGGGATTTTCTGCAGCGGCGACACACCGCCCGACGACACGTCGATCCAGTCGCAGCCGCGCCTTTCCAGCTCGTGCGCAAACGCGATCGTGTCTTCCAGCGTCCAGCCGCCTTCGACCCAGTCGGTCGCCGACACGCGCACGCCGACCGGTTTGTCGGCAGGGAATGCGGCCCGCACGATGTCGAAGATTTCGAGCGGGAAACGCATGCGGTTTTCCAGCGAGCCGCCATAGTCGTCGGTCCGCTGATTCGCGATCGGCGACAGGAACTGATGCAGCAGATAGCCATGCGCGGCATGCACTTCGAGCGCATCGATGCCGAGACGCGCGGCGCGCCGCGCGGACGCGGCGAACGCCTCGCGAATCCGGTGCAGGCCGGCGACATCGAGCGCAAGCGGCGGCTCCTCGCCCGGCTTGTGCGGCAGCGCCGACGGCGCATGCGGCAGCCACCCGCCTTGCGACACCGGAATCAGCTGGCCGCCTTCCCACGGCACATGGCTCGATGCCTTGCGCCCCGCATGTGCCAGTTGCATCGTCACGTTGATGTGCGAATGCTTGCGGATCGCGGCCAGCACCGGCACGAGCGCCTCTTCGGTCGCGTCGTCCCACAAACCGAGATCGCCGGGGGTGATGCGGCCATCCGGCTCGACGGCGGTCGCTTCGATGCACAGCATGCCCGCGCCGGACAGCGCGAGACCGCCGAGGTGAATCATGTGCCATGCGCTCGCTTCGCCGCGTTCGGCGGAGTACTGGCACATCGGGGAGACGACGATACGGTTGGGAAGCGTCACGCTACGCAGCGTGAGCGGAGAAAAAAGCGCGCTCATGGATTACGTCCAGTGAAAGCCCGAGAGCGATCGAGCATAGCACCGCGCGCGGTTTGCTGCAGAAACGGGGGCACCTCGCTGGCCACTCACGTCGCCATTCGGCGAGCCATTCAGACTTTCGTCTCGACCTGATCGAGCCATTCGCCGAACATGCGGCACCCGGCGGCTTCGAGCGCGGGACCGTATCGTGCGGTGTCGGCGCGCAACTGACGCGCGTCGATGCCGTGACTCGACAGTTCATTGGCATTGCCAATCAGCCAAGGTTCGAACCGATCGGTGCGGATCTCAGGATGACACTGCAAGCCCAGCACGTGATCTCCCCATGCGAAGGCTTGATTCTCGCAGGCCGGAGTCGATGCCAGACGGGTCGCGTTGGCGGGCAGATCGAAGGTGTCGCCGTGCCAGTGCAGCATCGACGTATGAGCGCCATCGAGATGACGCAGTGGCGAGGCGCGGCCCGCATCGGTCAGCGTAAGCGGTGCCCAGCCCAGTTCGGCCTGAGCCGCGGGGTAGACGCGCGCACCGAGCGCCCGGGCGATCAGCTGTGCGCCAAGGCAGATACCAAGTGTCGGCAAACCGGCCGCGATGCGCTTCTCGATCAACGACAGCAGCGGCGCGAGCGTGGGATACAGCGCGTCGTCGGTGGCACTGATGGGGCCGCCCAGCACGACCATCAGCGACGCGGCAACCGGATTGGGGGCCTCGATACGGGCGACGCCGACATCGAGATAGCGGACCGGACGCCCGCGCTCGCCGAGCACGAGCTCGAGACTGCCCAGATCCTCGAAGTGCACATGGCGGATGGCGAGTACTTCCCGATTCATCGGCCTGCCCTATCTTCAGGTTGACTAACGACTTACCGCCAACGACTTTGTCCTTGCACGGCACCAGCCGGCAAGCAGACGGCGTACACCGCCCGCCTTGGCCGGCCAGGTCATGTTAGCGGATTGTTCCGGAAGACGCCGGTTATTGGGCGAAGATCTTCCAGGTCTTCTTCTGGGTGGCGACGTCCGCCGTTTCGTGCACGGAGCAGTCGAGACGCACATCGGTATCCGACATGTTCAGGTCGAGCAGCGCGCAGTGATGCGGCGTCTTCTTCGGATTCTTGCTTGCCTGGAAATGCGTGCAGCTCAGGCACATGCGATGCGACGGAATCGTGTTTTGCGCTTCGAGCTGATAGATGGTCTTGAGCAGCGTGCGATAGAACACCGACTGTTCGTCCTCGCGCAGCGTGCCGACCGCCTTGGACAGGAAGTCCGGCCATTGCGCCGCGCGTTTGGCAGCGGTGCGGCCACGCGAGGTCAGGCGTACCGCGAGCGCGCGACCGTCGTCAAGTGCGCGACGCTTTTCGACGAGACCCTTGGTCTCGAGCGTGCTGACCGCATCGCTAGTGGTCGCGGCGGTCAGCGCCGTTTCGCGCGCGATCTCGCCGAGACGCATCGGCCCCTTGCGTTGCATCAACAGCACGAGGATTTCGCCCTGGGTCGGCGTCAGGCCCGCGCCTTCCGCCCATTCCCAAGCCTGGCTTCGCATCGCCGTGCTCAATCGCAAGAGGCTGTGGGTCACTCGCCCGTTTGCCTGTTCTCCGTATACGCCTTCGCTCATAATCTTCGATTCGTTTATTTACCGCTGGGGTGCGATGCCGGCCGTTGTCTGCCGGGGTACGCCCGTTGCGTGTGTGGGTAGCTTCGTCCAACCGCAGATGAAGCCGTTTGTACTATCTCAAAAATACACCGCCTTGGAAGCCGAAGGCGGCAAAAAAACGACATTCTATGCGAGACCTGCAAATCGTACAGCTAACTTATCCAGCGCGAGCTGTGGATAAGCAGGGGAAAACGTTTGGACAGCCTGTGTACCGTTTTGCAACAAGCACTTGCAGCGTGTCGAGCGTTTCCTCGGTTGCGCCTGCCAGGCGTGGCCGGAGCGTCTTTTATCGACCCGGTTATCAATTCCCCAGAGCATTGACTTTGCAGGTATTTATTCAGTTGTCCACAGACTTCGGCAACGCCTGCTCACTGCTCCTAGGCTGGTATACGTAAACTTTCGACAAACCTGAAGGGTTGCGCGGACGAAAAGTCCTAAAAATTTTTTTACGAAAAAAAACCCGCGCATGGCGGGTTTTCGTCCGAACGTCGCGTACCTAGACGCACGCAAACGCTTTCATGAGGTCTTCGCGACTAGGCGCGCCACTGCAAACACTGCTGCCGGACCGCTTCGTGCAAGGACTTTTCCTGCGCAAACACGCTGCGCAGCCACGTCGCGTCGTTGACCTGGCCACGCGCGATCGCGCCGACTTCGGCCAGCGCATTGACCGAGCCGAGCGCTTCCGCATGCGATCCGATCTGTTCGAGCGTTTCGAGGATATCTTCGGAAATCGTCTTTCGTTCACCGGTTTGCGGATTGATGCAGGTGCCGCCGAGTCCGAAACGGCAGGCTTCGAAACGGTTGAACGTGTAGACCAGATAGTCGTCTTCCTGCGGCGTGATGGGCTTGTCGAGCAGCAGATGGCGAGCCAGCGTCTGGATGTAGCAGGCGATCGCCGCGGCGCGATCCACCGAAAACGGCGTATCCATCACTCGAACCTCGATCGTGCCGAACCCCGGCTTCGGACGGATATCCCAGTAGAAATCCTTCATGCTGTTGACCACGCCCGTGTGGACCATCTTCGAGAAATACTCCTCGAAGCTGTCCCACGTCAGCACGAACGGCGCGCGGCCCGACAGCGGAAAGGCGAACACGGAATTCAGTCGTGCCGAATGAAATCCGGTATCGACACCCTGTACGAAAGGCGACGACGCGGACAGCGCAATGAAATGCGGGATGAAGCGCGACATCGAATGCAGCAGATACAGCGCGCTGTTCGGATTCGGGCAACCGATGTGCACGTGCTGGCCGAACACCGTGAACTGCTTCGCGAGATAGCCGTACAGCTCGGAAAGATACTGAAAGCGCGGCGTATCGACGATCTGCCGCTCGCTCCATTGCTGGAAGGGATGCGTTCCGCCGCCGCACAGACCGACGTTCAGATGGTCGGCCGCGGATACCAGCGTGTCACGAATCTTGCGCAGATCGGCGACCGCCTGTTCGTGCGACGTGCAGATGCCGGTCGACAGCTCGATCATGCTTTCGGTGATTTCCGGCGTGATATTGCCGGGGATTTTTTCATCCTTGATAAGGCGCAGCAGATCCGTGCCGGCTTTGGTCAGATCATAGTCGTGCGTATTGACGATCTGCATTTCGAGCTCGATACCGAAGGTGAACGGTTTCGAATCGATGAAGGGTTCGAGTGACATGGCGTCCCCTGAGTCAGGTCGTTTGAGGCGAAGGTTTTGAAAAGTCGGGTTCGTGAAACGCGCCTGGCAGACCACGCGCGTTTCACGCTCACCCCTCGCGCCGCTCGGCGACGAGCGCGAGGCTGCGATAGACGAGCCACGGCCCGAGGATCTGCAGCACGAAAATCGAACACATGACGATCGCGCGCAGTTGCGGATCGAAGCTCGGATACAGGTTGTACGTGTCGTCGACAAGCAGGTACGCGAGCGCCGACATCGGTGACAACGACAGGCCGAGTGCGATGCCCTGCTTCAGGTTCAGGCCGCTCGGCTTCGCGAAAGCCAGCACGCCGACCAGTTTCGCGACGAGGCGAGCAACGATCAGGCCCAGCGCCGCGACCCCGCCCAACGCGATGTGCCTCCATTCGAACGACGTCAGCGTCAGCACGAACAGAATCACCGTCAGCAGCCAGCCCGCGGTGCCGAAATGCTGCGGCCACAACTGCGGACGCGCTTCGTGATTCTTCACGATGATGCCCGCGGCGAGCAGCGCGAGAATCGTCGATAGCTTGAACAGATGCGCGACCGCGATCGCGAGCAGTACGAGACCGAACAGCGCGACGAACGAATGCTCGTCGTGCATGTTCAGGCGCCGATAGAAGAACGTGCAGGTGCGCGCGAGCAGATATGCGAGCACGAGCGAGCCGACCAGCAGGTACAACGGCTGCAGGATCGTTGCGAACACGTTGCCGTATACCTCCTGATGCAGCCAGCTCGATACGAGCTTTTCGATCACGACCGCGTACATGCTGTTCAGCGCGGTCAAGGTCAGAAGACGCTGCGTGACCTGGCCTTCGGCGCGCAGTTCGGTCTTGAGCTGGATCACCATCGCGGGCGATGTCGCCATCGCGATCGCAGCGAGTACGGTCGCGACCATCAGCGGCACGTGCAGGAATAGCAGCACCGGCAGCACCAGCACGAAAGTCAGCGTGGCTTCGGCGACGCTCGACAGAATCAGCCACGGATTACGGCGGATCCAGCGCAGATCGAGCCGGCTGCCCAGTTCGAACAGCAACAGGCCTAGCGCGACGTCGAGCAGCGGCCGCGCGGCGCTCGCGGAATCAGCATCGATCACGCCAAAGCCGGCCCCGCCCGCTATGAGGCCGATCACCGCATAGCCGGAAATGCGCGGTAAGCGCCACGCGCGAAAGCAAAGCTCTCCGCACAGACCAGCGACAAGCAATGCGAGACCTGCCCAAAAAATGGCGTCGGGTGAAAGCGGCCACGCTGGCAGAAACGAAAACGCCGAATTCATCGTAATGGGTTCTCCTTGGCAGCAACGGCAGACGACACGAACCGGCGCACACGCACGCCGTGGCACGAGCGAACCGAGAGCGCTCGTTGTCGCAAGCGCTTCGCGAGGTCAGCGTTGCGAGGTTTCAATGATCGGATGATCGGAATGCGCCGCGGCCGCAAAAAACCGCACGGAGTCGGGCACATTCACGGGATGCGGCAGTAGCAACAGGCACGGTGAAGGAACGCCGTCGACCTTGAATCAGATTCTGTTTGACCGGCACCGTTCCATTGCTGCGCGTGCCGTCAGATGCGGTGGCACGACGCGGAAAAGAACCGGGATTGTGCCATAGCTTGTTCCGCGTTAACCGAAAAGACGTTAACTCGCTGGCAAAACGGTAAAAAAGTACGTTATTTTTATATTGAACGGAAAAAGCGACCTTTTTTCGAGGTATCGCGTCAATTTCGACAACGTCGCGAACGGCGAATCCGCTCCCCGTGCGTTACGTTCGCGCGTGTGACTTTGGTGTGCGGTTTCGTCCGCGTTTTTTGGTGCTCTCCCCCGGGTTAACGGAGCGCATCGAGTGATCCGTTTCCGCGAGCTCGAACGAAATCTTCTAGCCCGACAGGCGGGGCGTTAGCTCCCGTCTTTGCTGTTTACTGGTTTACCGTATGTATACGTAGTAACAGTTAACAAGCTGCCTCGTTTTCTGTGGATAACCCGTGTTTACCGAAATGAATCATCGAGTTGTCGGCCGCATAACCGGATGTACAGCGTGTGCGGCGGCGGCCGGTATACGCGAGCAACTTTTCGGACTTTTTCGCGATGTCCCAGTTACCCCGTTTACGTCCACAACGGCTCCACACGACTTGCGCCGGTTAACTGCGCGGTTATCCACAGGGTGCGGTGGATAAGCGGGCGTGTCGGTTAACGTGGTTTACAGCGCGGGCGGAGTTAACCTGCCGGGCGTTAACGCCGCAATGGTCGAAGCCGGTTAACCGATCGTCCCCTGCCGCAACGACCGCAGCAGAAAACGTGCGGGGTCGATGTCTTCGGCGAGACCGCGTTCGAGCGGCCACGGTTCGCCTTCGATCTGTGACGCGATCAATTCGGCTCCGAGCGCGGCCCATACCAGCCCGCGAGAACCATAAGCGAATGCGCCGTATAGACCGTCGACGCGCGGCAGATCGAGCGGCCATGCGCCGCGCAGGCGAGCTGCATCTCGTGCGGCAGCGGCTTCGTCGGCGAACTGGCCGATCATCGGCATGCGGTCCGAGGTCACGCAGCGAAACGCAACGCGTCCGCTGAGCGAGGTCAGCGACGCGTCATCGAGCGCGCTTGCGAACGATGGCAGCATCTGCGCGACGCGCTCGAGATTCTCGCGATGACCATCCGCGCGCAGCGACGTGTCGTGGTCGTCTAGTTCATAGGTCGCGCCTGTCAGCGTGACGCCGTTCGCGAGTGGCACGGCATAGCCCTCGCCGATCACCGGCAGCGCAAGCGCTGCGACGGTGCCCGCCGGCAGCAAGCTCAACTGGCCGCGAATGCTACGGGTCGGCGCATGACGCAAGCCAGCGATGCGCGCAGCTTCATGGGCGCCGGCGACGATTACGACCGGCGCTCGCGCGACCTCCTTTCCCTCGATATCGAAGACGGTCCACTGATCGCCGCAACGTTCGAGCCGCGCGACGTCGACGCCGAAGCGTCGTTCGAGCAAGCCGCCTGCCGATGCGAATTGCGCCGCGCAAAGAGAGGCGGGATCGATCCAGCCGCCGCGCGGAAAGAACCAGCCGCCACGCGCGAGCGGCATGCCGGCGAGTTGTGCTGCATCGGCCGCGGAGACCGGCGTCACGTAGTCGGACGGATAGCGAAACGTGGCGATAGCGTCGCCGATCGCGCGCGCTTCGTCGTCGTCCGCGGCGATCTGCAGCAGGCCACGATCGCCGCGGACCAGTCGATGCCCTGCATCTTCGAGTGCGGTCCAACGATTGAGCGCGTATAGAAAGCCCGCTCGCGTGACGCGCGACGCAACGCTGTCGTCGCGCGAAATCATTGGGTGAAATACGCCGGCCGGATTGCCTGACGCATCCTGTGCAACCGACCCATGCCGCTCGAGCGATGTCACGCGCCACCCGCGTGCCGCAAGCCGCTCGATCACTGCGCAGCCGGCCAGCCCCGCACCGATCACGACAGCGTGTCGTTCATCGTGCCCGTACGGCGCGGGCGGTTCATAACGACGCACACGCCAGCGCGGCGCGAAGCGGCCGACCAGCATCGCGCGTTTCCAGCCGAAGCCGTCGACCTTGCGATACTCGAAGCCGCATTGCGTCAACGCGCGTTTGACGTCGCCTGCGCTGCTATAGGTGGAGAAGGTCGCGTCATCGCCGGCGACCCGCGCGAGCGCCTTGAAGATCGCCGGGCTCCACAGCTCGGGATTTTTCGCGGGCGCGAAACCGTCGAGATAAAACGCATCGGCACGCAGCCGCAATGCGGGCAGGCTCTCGAGCGCATCGGCGAAGATCAACGTCAGCACGACGCGGCCGCCTTCGAATTCCAGCCGGTGCGTACCGGGCACAAGCATCGGCCATGCGTTCGCGAGCGTGTCCGCGAGTTGGGCGATCAGCGGATCGGAGATCGTCGATGCGTGGACGCGGCGCAGATCGGCGGCGCTAAACGGATGCTTCTCGGTCGACACGAAATGCAGCCGCTCGCAGCGTGCCGGATCGGCGCGCCACGCGGCCCAGGTGACGAGAAAGTTGATGCCGATGCCAAAGCCGGTCTCGAGGACGGTGAAGGTTCGACGGCTCTGCCATCTTTCGGGCAATTCGTTGCCGCGCAAAAAGACGTAGTGAGCCTGCTCGAGCGCGCCGACGGCGCTGTGATAGATGTCGTCGTAGTGCGGTGAGAAGGGGCTGCCGTTGTCGCGGAAAGCGAGGACGGCGGGGATCAACGGATCGGTCATGCGCGACGGGAAAACACGCTCAAAAGATCGCTCGAAAGAGCGGGTTCGATGGTTGGAGTCGGCGCGCGCCGCGCGCGAGTCGCCGCAAAAGACCCATCAGGACGCTTTCAGACGCTTTGCTGCGTTGGCAAAAACCAACGCTAACCCCCGCCAGGACTGGGTTTCAGCCCTCGTTTAGGGGTGTTGAGGGGCGAATTTTCGATTTCCTTGCAAGAACGGTCCGAAAACCGTGCAATTCCTCGAAACCCTTATCCTGATTGGGTTTGCGCTGCGCTATCATAGCAAGCGCCGCGAAGGGAGCGGCAGCACGGCCGCCGAACAGTGTCCTGTCCGGCGTGGGAGATCTTCAGGATCGGGGCCGCAGCTGCTCGACGGCGCGGTGCGCGCACGTATAATCGGCGCGGTCGCGCTGTTCGTATCAACCTAAACTCAGAAAGGAACCTTAATGAACAAACAGGAACTGATCGACGCTGTCGCAGGACAGACGGGCGCCAGCAAGGCTCAAACCGGTGAAACGCTGGACACGTTGCTTGAAGTGATCAAGAAGTCTGTGTCGAAGGGTGAGGCGGTCCAGTTGATCGGCTTCGGTAGCTTTGGTTCGGGCAAGCGCGCAGCGCGTACGGGGCGTAATCCGAAGACCGGCGAAACCATCAAGATCCCGGCTGCCAAGACCGTCAAGTTCACGGCAGGCAAGGCGTTCAAGGACGCAGTCAACAAGCGCTAAGCAGATTGCTGCCGGGCAGTTGACACCCGCGAGAAAAACCCGCCAGTGGCGGGTTTTTTTTGTCCATGCGTGCGGCTCAAATGCGAGGCGTGCTTCGTTCAGTCATGACGATGCGCATTCTTGCCGTGGTCATGTCCGCAATGCTCGCAGTCGTCGCCGTGCCCGTGATGATGGTCGTGATCATGCTCGTCGTCATGATCGTGGTCGTCGAACTCCCATGCAGGGAACGGATCGGGGAACTGCTGCCAGCCTGGCGGCCCGATCGCGTATTCGTCGTCGGTGAGCAGACAGGCGTCGAACCTCGCGCGCCAGAGGGCGGGGTCGATGTCGACGCCGATCAGCACGAACTCCTGACGACGATCGCCGATGCTCATATCGGCCGGCGCGCCGTACCAGTCGGCGGCGATTTCGGCGGCCAACTCGTCGTCGCCTTCCGGCCACTCGCTGCGATCCTGCGCGGCCCACCACATGCCCGCGGGGCCGTGCCGGCAAGCGCCACCGGCCTGCGATAGCGAACCGCCGATATCGTTGCGCGTCGCGAGCCAGAAGAATCCCTTGCTGCGCAGTACACCCTTCCACTCCTGATGCAGCAGCTCCCACAGTCGCTGCGGATGAAACGGCCGGCGTGCGCGATAGACGAAATAGCCGACGCCGTATTCGTCGGCTTCGCTGTGATGCACGTGGCCATCTTGATCGCCGTGCTGATTCTCGTGCTTGTGCTCGAGCGCCGCGAGCCAGCCCTGCGCATTCGACGCTTCGTCGAAATCGAAGCGTCCGGTGTTCAGCACCTGATCGAGCGGCACTTCGGCAAAGCGGCTCACGAGCTGCACCGCACGCGGGTTCAGGCGCGCGAGGATGCGCTGCAAACGCGCGAGCTCGTTCGCGCTGACGAGATCAATCTTGTTCACGACGAGCACGTCACAAAACTCGATCTGCTCGATCAGCAATTCCACGATCGTGCGGTCGTCGTCTTCGTCGACCCTGACGCCGCGTTCGGAGAGCGCATCGGCGGACGCGTAATCGCGCAGGAAGTTGAACGCATCGACGATCGTGACCATCGTATCGAGCCGGGCGACTTCGCCGGGCGAGAGGCGGTCGTCGCCATCGAATGTGATGGTTTCGGCAATCGACATAGGCTCGGCGATGCCACTCGATTCGATCACGAGCGCGTCGAAGCGCTTTTCGCCGGCGAGGCGACGGATTTCGCTTTGCAGATCGTCGCGCAGCGTGCAGCAGATGCAGCCATTCTTGAGTTCGACGATCTGCTCGTCGACGCCCGACAGTTCGGCCGCATTACGCATGAGCGTCGGGTCGATATTGGCGTCGCCCAGATCGTCGACGATCACGGCGACGCGCAAACCGGCGCGGTTCGCGAGGATGTGCTTCAGGAGCGTGGTCTTGCCGGCGCCCAGAAAACCGGAGAGCACGGTGATGGGCAATAGCGGCTGGTTCATCGCGGTACGAATACGGGAAGATTGGAAGGCGTGCCGCGCGCGGGGTCAAATCGTCGGCATCGCTGCGACGGCGCGACAAAAGCACGAAGTCGCATTGTGCATTAAAATGCGTGCGGCTCGTGCGAGCGACAGCGTTGGAATGGCTTACTGCGCGGGCATCAACTTCCAGCTGCGCAGAATCGCAGCGATCTGTTGCGCGTATTTGTCCCGCAACGTCGGCGTCTCCGAGTGGTATGCTCCGACCGCCTGCCAGGTATTGCCGTACTTGTTCATCTGCCGGCGCAGATGCCACGCCGCGATGTAAACGTTCTTGCACGGCTCCATCAGCGTGCCCTGCGAGATCCCGTACTGGGCGAGCACCGGCAGATGCACCGAATTGATCTGCATCACACCGTAGTCGGTCGAGCCATTCGCGTTCTTGTGCTGGGCATCCGGCCGGTTGTGCGACTCCTGCCACGCAATAGCCCGTAAGATCAGCGGATTGACCTTCTGATACTTCGCCGCTTCATCGAAGCAGTCGGCGCGCGCGGAGCCGGCCGCGGCGAGCAGCGCGAGCGTGGCGGCAACGGTGACGAGCGGACGTTTCATCGGTCAATAGGACTAAGCAAACCCGAGGTAAGAATCGGTAAGGCAGTTCGCCGGCCGCGTTTCGGCCGCAACGGCAAGCTGGCCGGGCGTTTGTCGAGCATCGGGGAAAACCCGCGTCAGCAAACACATAACAGTGGGTCGAACGGCTCGTATCATACCGGCAGTCCGACCTTCGTCAAGTTGGCTAACCGACATAAGACCGTACAAAGCCGGGTAATGGCGTGAGTGTACGATGCTGGCTAGCTTTCAATTTAATAACAGCTCTGCGATCTTCATGAATTCGCATGGGGCCCCTTGTTTTGTTTCAATTCCGACATGAAAAGCTGTTACTGTTCGATTTTTTCGGACCTCGGGACGCCGGAACTCGAAGCGAAACTCGCTTTTAGGGCCGGCTCACAAACCGACCGGGCGGTAGCTTGCCGCCGGGTCCGCATCGCATGACCGTCGGTGGCAGAGGTTGCCGGCATCGATATCACATCCCATGAGAAGAAATTGTATGGCTTTGCGTCGGGTGGCAACGGCGCTGCTGGTGGCTGGACTGATCACCGCGCAAACTGCACACGCGCAGGTGACACTCAACTTCGTCAACGCCGACATCGACCAGGTCGCGAAGGCGATCGGCGCGGCGACCGGCAAGACGATCATCGTCGATCCG
The DNA here is from genome assembly GCF_046543485.1 of Paraburkholderia sp. EG304. NCBI lineage: Bacteria > Pseudomonadati > Pseudomonadota > Betaproteobacteria > Burkholderiales > Burkholderiaceae > Paraburkholderia > Paraburkholderia sp. EG304. The sequence continues at coordinate 98,155 of NZ_JBKGUA010000028.1, forward strand.
CGGGTGAAGGGGCAACTGAACCTCGTGTCCGAAAATTCGGTGCCTCAGGATCAGGCGCTCAAAACCCTGCAGTCCGCGCTGCGCATGCAGGGTTTCGCGCTCGTGCAGGATCATGGCGTGCTGAAAGTGGTGCCCGAGGCCGACGCCAAGCTGCAAGGCGTGCCGACCTACGTCGGCAACGCGCCGACGGCGCGCGGCGACCAGGTCATCACGCAGGTCTTCACGCTGAGGAATGAGTCGGCCAACAATTTGCTGCCGGTACTGCGTCCGCTGATCTCGCCGAACAACACGGTCGCGGCCTACCCCTCCAACAATACGATCGTCGTCACCGACTACGCCGACAACGTGCGGCGCATCGCCCAGATCATCGCGGGTGTCGATAGCGCGGCCGGCCAGGCGGTTGCAGTCGTGCCGCTGAAGAACGCAAATGCGATCGACATCGCGCAGCAGATGAACAAGATGCTCGATCCGGGCTCGATCGGCAGCACGGACGCGACGCTCAAGGTGTCGATCTCGTCCGATCCGCGCACCAACTCGCTGCTGATGCGCGCGTCGAACACCGCACGCCTCGCGGCGGCCAAGGAACTCGCGAAGCAGCTCGACATGCCGACCACGATGCCGGGCAACATCCACGTCGTGCCGCTACGCAATGCCGACGCGACGAAGCTCGCGCGCACGCTGCGCAGCATGCTCGGCAAGGGCGGCGGCGAGGGTTCGTCAGGCGGCGCGAACGAGGCCAACTCGTTCAACCAGAACACGAGCGGCGGCGGCGGTGGTGGTGGCGGTGGCGGTCTGTCGAACAGCAGCTATTCGACGGGCTCGTCGGGTACGCCGCCGTTGCCGTCGGGCGGCCTCGGCGGCGGCTCGATGAACTCGCCGATGGGCGGCGGCGCTTCGGGCTCGAACAGTAATACCGGCGGCTTTCTCGGCGGCGATAAGGAAAAGAGCGAGGATCAGGGCGGCGGCATGATTACCGCCGATCCCGCGACCAACTCGCTGATCATCACCGCGCCCGAAGCGACGTACCGCAACTTGCGCGCGGTGATCGACCAGCTCGATGCGCGTCGCGCGCAGGTGTATATCGAGGCACTGATCGTCGAGTTGAACTCGAATACGAGCGGCAACCTCGGCATTCAGTGGCAGGTCGCGAACGGCAACCTGTTTGCCGGTACCAACCTGGCGACTGGCTCGGGCAACAGTATCATCAACCTGACGGCCGCGGCGGCCGCGGCTGGTTCGACCGGCGGTCTCGCGACGGCGCTAGGCCGCCAGGCCCTGCAACAAGGCTTGAACGTCGGCTGGATCCACAACATCTTCGGCGTGCAGGGTCTCGGCGCACTGCTGCAGGCGCTGTCGCAGACCGCAGACGCGAACGTGCTGTCCACGCCGAACCTGATCACGCTCGACAACGAAGAGGCGAAGATCATCGTCGGTACCAACGTGCCGATCCAGACCGGTTCGTACTCGAACCTGACGAGCGGCACGACGAGCGCGGCGTTCAACACGTTCGACCGGGTCGACGTCGGTCTGACGCTGCACGTGAAGCCGCAGATTACCGACGGCGGCATCCTGAAGCTGCTGCTCTACACGGAAGATTCGGCGATCGTGAACGGCACGAACAACGCGGCGACGAACCCGGCGGGCCCGGAATTCACGAAGCGTTCGATCCAGTCGACCGTGCTGTGCGATAACGGCGAGATCATCGTGCTCGGCGGCCTGATGCAGGACAACTACCAGGTCAGCAACAGCAAGGTGCCGCTGCTTGGCGACATTCCCTGGCTGGGCCAGCTGTTCCGCTCCGAGCAGAAGACGCGCAACAAGACTAACCTGATGGTGTTCCTGCGCCCGGTGATTCTCGCCGACCGCGACACCACGCAGGCCGTCACGGCGAACCGCTACGACTACATCCAGGGTGTGCAGGGCGCGTACCGTCAGGACAACAACATCATGAGGGATCGCGACGATCCGGTCGTGCCGCCGATGCCGCTCGGCCCGAGCCAGGGCGGGGTGCCGGCGATGAACCTGTTCGACCTGAACCAGATGCGCCGCCAGCAGATGATGCCGCAGCAGGCACCGCAACAGGTTCCTCAACAGGTACCGCCGCAGGCCGTGCCGCAAGCTGGCGCGCAGACCACGACCCAACCCGTGCCGCAGACGATGCCGCAAACCATGCCGCAACCGGCCGTCGTCGAGCCGGCAAGCGGCCCGGTGCCGAGCACGGTGTCGCCGGGAGCGCGTCCGTGACGCAGATGCCCGCGCAAACCGCGCCTTCGCAACGTCCGCTGAACGGCGATGCCGCGGCCGGCGAGCGCGCGGCACCGTCCCCGCTTGCCGCCCGGCTCGTGCCATACGGTTTTGCGCGCAGCGGCCAGATCCTGGTCGCGCATCAGCATGCCGATAGCCTCGAAGTCTGGATCAGCGAGCGCACGAGCGAAGCCGCGCTTGCCGAAATCGCGCGCAACTACGGCGTGGTGTCGGTCGTGCGCGTGCCCGCCGACGATCTCGCGCAGGCGATCAACCAGGCCTATGCGCGCCAGGACGGCAGCGCCGCGCAGGTGGTCGGCGAAGTCGAAGGCGAAGTCGATCTGTCGCGGCTGATGCAGGACATCCCCGAGGTCGAGGATCTGCTCGAATCGGAAGACGACGCGCCGATCATCCGTATGATCAACGCGCTGCTCACGCAAGCCGCACGCGAGCAGGCATCGGATATTCATATCGAGCCGTTCGAGAATGCGTCGGTGGTGCGTTTTCGCGTCGACGGCACGCTGCGCGACGTGGTGCGGCCTAAAAAAGCGCTGCACGGCGCGCTGATCTCGCGGATCAAGATCATGGCGCAGCTCGACATCGCGGAAAAACGTTTGCCGCAGGACGGCCGCATTACGCTGCGCGTCGGCGGTCGTCCGGTCGACGTGCGGGTATCGACGCTGCCCACCGGCCACGGCGAGCGCGCGGTGCTTCGTCTGCTCGAAAAAGACGCGGCGCGGCTCAATCTCGAAGCGCTCGGCATGGCATCCGACACGCTCCGCCAGTTCGACAAGCTGATCGGCAAGCCGCACGGCATCGTGCTCGTGACGGGTCCGACCGGCTCAGGCAAGACGACGACGCTGTATGCGTCGATGTCGCGACTGGAGACGGCAACCACCAACATCATGACGGTGGAAGACCCGATCGAATACGACCTGTCCGGCATCGGCCAGACCCAGGTCAACGAGCGGATCGGCATGAGCTTCGCGCGCGCATTGCGCTCGATTCTGCGTCAGGACCCGGACATCATCATGATCGGTGAAATCCGCGACCTCGAAACCGCGCAAATCGCGGTGCAGGCGTCGCTGACCGGCCACCTGGTGCTCGCGACGCTGCACACGAACGACGCGGCATCGGCCGTCACGCGTCTGACCGACATGGGCGTCGAGCCGTATCTGCTCGCCTCGTCGCTGCTCGGCGTGCTCGCGCAGCGGCTGGTGCGGCGACTGTGCCCGGTGTGCCGCGAAGAGCGCACCGAGGAAGACGGTAGCAAGCGCTGGCATCCGGTCGGCTGCGACCGTTGTGGGCAATCCGGTTACGCGGGACGGCGCGGCGTCTACGAGCTGCTGCTGATCGACGAAACGATCCGCTCGCTGATCCACCGCAACGCGGCCGATGCCGAAATTCTCGAAGCGGGCCGCGCCCAGGGCATGCGCACGCTGCGCGAGGATTCGGAGCGCTGGCTCGCATCGGGACTGACGTCCCTCGAAGAAGTGATTCGCGTGACGGGCGGAGCATAAGCGCATGCCGGCATTCCGTTTTGAAGCAATCGACGCGGCGGGCAAGGCACAAAAAGGCGTGCTCGACGCCGACAGTGCGCGCGGCGCGCGCACCAACCTGCGTTCGCAGGGACTCACGCCGCTCGTCGTCGAACCGGCGGCGTCGCGCACGCGCGGCGAGCGCAATCAGCGGCTCGCGCTCGGGCGTCGTCTGTCGCAGCGCGAGCAGGCCATTCTGACGCGGCAGCTCGCGAGTCTGCTGATCGCGGGCCTGCCGCTCGACGAAGCGCTCTCGGTGCTGACCGAGCAGTCGGAGCGCGACTACATCCGCGAGCTGATGGCGGCGATTCGCGCCGAAGTGCTCGGCGGTCATTCGCTTGCCAACGCGCTGCAGCAGCATCCGAAGGATTTCCCCGAGATCTACCGGGCGCTCGTCGCGGCCGGCGAACACACGGGCAAGCTCGGCCTGGTGCTGTCGCGGCTCGCCGATTACATCGAGCAGCGCAATGCTTTGAAGCAGAAAATCGTGCTGGCGTTCACGTATCCGACGATCGTCACGATCATCGCGTTCGGCATCGTCACGTTCCTGCTCAGCTATGTGGTGCCGCAGGTCGTCAACGTGTTCGCGAGCACCAAGCAGCAACTGCCGTTTCTGACGATCGTGATGATGGCGCTGTCCGGTTTCGTGCGCCACTGGTGGTGGGCGATGCTGATCGGCGTGATCGTGGTCGTCTATCTGGTGCGCGCGACGCTCCGGCAACCGGGGCCGCGTCTCGCCTTCGACCGCTGGCTGCTGACCGCGCCGCTGCTCGGCAAGCTGGTGCGCGGCTATAACACCGTGCGCTTCGCTAGCACGCTCGGCATTCTGACCGCGGCGGGCGTGCCGATTCTGCGCGCGTTGCAGGCCGCGGCCGATACGCTCAGCAACAACGCGATGCGCGAGAACATCGACGATGCGATCGTGCGGGTGCGCGAAGGCACGTCGCTGTCGCGCGCGCTCGGCAACACGAAGACGTTTCCGCCGGTGCTCGTGCACCTGATCCGCTCGGGTGAAGCGACCGGCGACGTGACGACGATGCTCGATCGCGCAGCCGACGGCGAAGCGCGCGAGCTGGAGCGCCGCACGATGTTCCTGACGAGCCTGCTCGAGCCGCTGCTGATTCTGGCGATGGGGGGCGTGGTGCTCGTGATCGTGCTTGCGGTGATGCTGCCGATCATCGAACTGAACAACCTCGTGCAGTAGCGGTGGCCGTACCGCGAGGAAGGAAAAGAAAAGATTTGCGCGGCGTGCCGTATCAGCCGCGCAACCGCTTCAGGTTTCAGCGCACGTAAATGGTGGGACCGCTGGAGTTGGCGGGCAGAAAGATTTCCGAGTGGGCGCCGTTGCGGTCGATGATGATCGAGCGGGCGCGAACTTCGGAGAGCCTGGTGCCTTGCATCAGCGCGCTGCCGAGCGACACCGCGTGCGGCGGCTCGCCACCGACGCTGACGATCGCCGCGGCGCCTTCGCTCAACGCGAGGATGCCGAACAGATGGATGTCCTGATTGACGTTGCGCGTGAGCTGTCCGCCGAACAGCGTCGCGGCCTGGTCGGTCGAGACCTGCGCGTGTGCGGCGGCAGCCGGTAGCGGCGCGCCGGACATCGTGGTGAGCGTGATGACCCAGTACGTGAGCGTCGCGCAGAAAACGGCGAACAGCGCGAGCGACAGGAGGCGGATTTGGATGGCGTTCATGCGCACATTGTACGGACTATTGTGAAAATTGCGGTGGGTTGAAAGCCTTCAACTGCATGACATTAAAATGACCGGCCCGGCGTATTCAATCTGACAACCCGAGCCAAAAATTTCATCTGAAAAGAGGTAGCAAGCTATGCAACTGTCGACCATTCGCCGCGCTGACAACGCGGGTTCACGCGGCCGCCGTCAACGCGGTTTCACGCTGATCGAAATCATGGTCGTGATCGCGATTCTCGGCATTCTCGCCGCGCTGATCGTGCCGAAGATCATGAGCCGTCCGGACGAAGCGCGGCGCGTCGCCGCGAAGCAGGATATCGGCACCGTGATGCAGGCGTTGAAGCTCTATCGCCTCGACAACGGCCGCTATCCGACCCAGGAGCAAGGCCTGCGCGCGCTCATCGAAAAACCGTCCACCGACCCAGTGCCGAACAACTGGAAGGACGGCGGCTATCTCGAGCGTCTGCCGAACGATCCGTGGGGCAACGCGTATCAGTATCTGAATCCGGGCGTGCACGGTGAGATCGATGTATTCAGCTACGGCGCCGATGGCAAACCGGGCGGCGAAGGCAACGATTCCGACGTCGGGTCCTGGCAATAAGCACGCTGAACAGAGCATCCGCCAGGCTCGATGATGTTCACGCACGCACCCTCGTTGGCACTGGGTTGGCCGCTGGTTTCACCGGGCGCCCTGCCCGCCGCGCCGCAATTTGCATGGCGCGACGAAGCGCGCGTGTTTCACCGATGCATTGCTGTTTGAATATTCGTTGATCGTCGATGGCCGGCACTATGCGCACGTCCGCTTGCAAGTCCCCCGTGGACACCCCGTGTACGGCTTCGCGGCCGCGCTACCGGCAACGCCGCGGCCGCGCGGCTGGCTTCACGCTGCTCGAAATGATGGTCGTGCTCGTGATCGCGGGCCTGCTCGTGTCGCTGACCGCGCTTACGATGACCCGCAATCCGCGCACCGATCTGAACGAAGAAGCGCAGCGTCTCGCGCTGCTGTTCGAATCGGCTGGCGACGAAGCGCAAGTGCGCGCGCGGCCGATCGCGTGGCAGCCGTTCGAGGGCGGCTTCCGTTTCGATCAGCGCACCCAGGACGGCTGGCGTCCGCTGCGTGACGATCTGCTCGGGCCGCGTAAGTGGGAAGGCGGCGTGACCAGTGTCGCGATCAGTTACTCGGGCTCGGATTCACATGCCGATCGCATCGTATTCGGTACCGAGGCGATCGACGTGCCGGTGCAGGTCACGCTGTTTTCGGCGGCCGGACAGGCGACGATCGTCAGTACCGGCAATGGCCGCTACGAGGTGCGCTGACATGCGGATGCGTCGTTATGGCAGGCCCGCCCATGCCTCTTCTCTCTTCAACATGCGCGCTATCGCGTGCCACAGCCAGCGCGGCTTCACGATGATCGAGGTGCTGGTCGCGCTCGCGATCATCGCGGTCGCGCTTGCCGCGTCGCTGCGCGCGGTCGGCAGTCTGGCGAGCGGCGAAGCCGATCTGCATCGGCGTCTGCTCGCCGGCTGGAGCGCGGACAACGCGCTCGCGGACCTGCATCTGAAGCATGCATGGCCGAACATTGGCTCGACGAGCTTCGATTGCTCGCAAGGCAATCTGCAATTGCGCTGTACCGAGCATGTGACGGCGACGCCGAATCCGGTGTTTCGCCGTGTCGAAGTGATGGTGACGATGCCGGGGCAATCCGGCAATCTCGCCCAGATGGTCACGGTGGTCGCGAATGAAGCCAACCGCTCGCTGTGAGCGCCGCCGCCGTTACGGCGCGCGCGGCTTCACGCTGATCGAACTGCTGGTCGCGATCGCGATCCTCGCAGTGATCGCCGTGCTGTCGTGGCGCGGGCTCGATCAGATCATCCGCGCCCGCACGACGATCACGAACGCGATGGAAGACGAGCGGGTGTTCGCGCAGCTGTTCGATCAGATGCGCATCGACGCGCGCCAGGCCGCCAGCGACGACGAAGCCAGCCAGGCCGCGGTCTCGGTGTCCGGCAACACGCTGCAGATCGTGCGGCACATGGTGCTGCCGGGCGCCGCGCCGCGTCTGCAGGTGGTGCGCTATCAGATCTCGAACGGCCGCGTGGTGCGCTATGCGTCGCCGCCGATCGGCAACGTCGGCGACTTGCGGCGTGCGTTGCACGGCAGCGACGAAGGCTGGAGCGCGGTGCCGCTGATGGGCGGCGTCGGCTCCATCTCGGCGCGCATGTACGTGCCGAAGCTCGGCTGGACCATCCAGATGAACGACGTGCAAACCGCGATGAACCAGGCCGTCAACAATCTGAAGGTGCCGCAGCTCGGCAACGCGCCGATGCCGCGCTCGGTGACAGGGCTCCAGGTCAGCATCGGCGCGACATCGCTCGCACGGCCGATCACGCGTGTTTTTCTGGTCGGAGAATGACATGACGTTTTCCTCCTCATGGCCGAAGAAGTCCGCATCCGCTTCGCGCGCACGTGCGCGCGAGCGGGGCGCGGCCATCATCAGCGCGCTGCTGGTCGTCGCGTTGTCGGCGATCCTCGTGTCCGGCATGTTGTGGCGCCAGCAGGTGCAGATCCGCCGCATCGAGAATCAGCGGCTGCTGTCGCAGGCGCAATGGGTCGCGCGCGGCGCGCTCGACTGGACCCGGCTGATCCTGCGCTCCGAGGGCGATACGTCGGCGGGCATCACGTATCTGGGCGGCTTGTGGGGCGTGCCGATCGCGAAAACGCGGCTGTCGGATTTTCTCGGCCAGATCGGCGAGGTGCGCGCTGAGCAAGGCGCGGCCACGTACCTGTCGGGCTCGATCGAGGACGCCCAGTCGAGATTCAATCTGCGCAATCTGGTCGCGAGTCCGGCGCCCGGCGTGACGCAAATCAGCGCCGAGCAGATGGCCGCGTATCAGCGCCTGCTGGTGTCGCTCGGCCTGAGCGGGCAGCTCGCCAAAGTGA